>CAJAPZ010000026.1 GCA_903943955.1 uncultured Actinomycetes bacterium | reverse complement strand
CGCAGCATGTACCTCGCTGGTCAGAACGACGGCTCGCCTCAGAGCGGACCCGTGGCGATGCACGCCGTCAGACCCGCCGTCAGGATAATTGCCAACGCCCAGTGCCAGCCGGGTTCGGGGGGTCCTCCTTCCGGGAGGCATGGTCGCCCCCACCGACGGCCGAGCGGTTCATCGAGGCCAGCGCAGCGTGACGGCGGGGTGGCCACGACCCCTCCGGCCGTCGCCACCCCGCCTGGTGCTGTGCCTGAAGCGGTCGGCGCGCTGTCCTCTGCCTCTCCCGCGCTTCTGGTGCCCGCTTCAAGGTCTGCCGGTCCCTGACCGGTCTGTCAGTAATTCTGCTCCTTCCAACCCGGGAATGCCCACGCTGGGGCGACTGGCCCTGCGCGATCCACGCGTCTCCCGGGCGATGCCGGTACGACCAGCGAAGTCCATTCCCCGACGTAGGGTCAGCATGCCCCGCACTATCCGCCTTGAGCACGGGCTCTACGGCCGCACGCTGGAGTTCACCCTTCCGCTTCGATCAAGCCTCGTGGTTGCGCCGACGGGCCTCACCTTCACCACGCTCGCGATCACCCCGCAACCCGCGGTGGGGATGGTGGGGGCGGCGGCGGGCACGAAGTGAGCGATGCTGGCGTCAGGGGCGGACTCGACCGGCGCGTGCAGGCAGACACGGAGAACAGGTGCAGCGTGCCATCCGTGCCGAGCGCGTACATCCGACCCGCATAGCCGGGTTCGATCATCCATGCGGGAGCCGACGGGCCGTTGATCGCCGACTGCGCGAGGGTCTTCCCGGTCTTCTGGTCAACCCACAGCACGCTCTCCTGCCACTCGCCCGAGTTCGCATTCGCGGAGGTGAAGTCGGACTGCAGCTTCTGCGACACGACAACGCGATGGTTGGCAGGTCCGATCGAACTGAAGTAATCCGATGTTCGCCAGTCGGGCCGGCTCCATACGACCTTCATGGCCCCCGTCTTCTGGTTGAGGTGCATCGCGAAGACCCCACCGACGAGCCAGTCCTGCATGAAGAACATGCCGTTCTCAGGGTCAGTCGAGAAGCTTGCTGGCTGCTCACTCACCACGCCCGGCGGCAACGTGCGGCCCCACGGGCAGGCGCGGCGCCAGACGTTGGCGTTGCTCTGGCTCACGGCCACTGCGCAGATGGGCACGGTGGTCGAGGTGATCGCGTTGGTGTTGAAGATCACCCAGTTGCCGAGCGGCACAGGCGCATCGCCGGCACCCTGCCCCGGCAGCAGGTACGTCGGCGTCCAGGTCGGGTCTTGCGTCAGCGTCTTGGTCTTCGGATTCCAGATCACACGGATGCCCTGGGTGGCACCGGCGAGATACATGTAGGTCATTCCGTTGTGGCTGACGAGTGTGGGGCGTGCCGTGACCGACTGGTCAAGTTGGATCGATGCGATGGTTTTGAGGGTGACGGGATCGGCGGCAATGACCGTGGAGTTCGGTTGCGGCCCGAATTGCGGGATGCAGAACGACATTGCGTTGCTGCCTTGAATCGGACACCCGGTGGAACGCGTTTGGGTCTTCATGAGGATCGCGCCACCGGCATCGGGCGAGACCGCGTAGCCGTCAAGGTTGACGTCAACGGGGCGGCCCGCACTGAGCGTCTGCTCCTGCGACCTGACGATCGCACCGGTCTGCGGATGGAGCTTGTAGATCGTCGGCCCGACGGCGGCCATGACCCAGCCCCCCTTCACGACAGCCATGCTGGGGGGCAGGATCCACTGCCCAGAGAGCACGGGCAAGAAGGTCTTCCACACCTGCTTGCCCGTGCTCGGATTGAAGCGTGCGATGTAGGGCCCGTCCGTATAACCGGCCACGGGCGTGGCGGGGGCACCACCGATCAGGAAGGCCTGATTCGGTCCGCCGAAGACAACGATCTGGATCCCGCCGGGATAGACGTAGGGCGATAGGATCTGCGCCACCTGGTTTCGGCCGGTCACCGTGCCCGTGAAGGTGGCGCAGGGCTGAAGGCCAGAGTGGATGGCATCGGTCACTTCGGGCGCACCGATCGCGGGCGCGTAGTTGGTGTAGTTGTTCTTCGGATCGGCTGCGTAGGCCTTGATGCACGCCACCTCCTGGCGGATCGCGCTGGGATCGCCCCGTTGCGCCGACGTCACGACGTAGGGAGATGTGCTGCCTGCTGCCGTCGCTGCCGCGGCATTGTCGATGGCGACAAACAACAGGCCGGAGAACGCCAGGGCGACGGCCGCAGCAGGGAGCGATAGGAGGCCGCAGGTCAGGACGATGGCGGTACGAAGGCGCACGGGGGTCTCCTAAGGAGTGGTTACTGATGACCGTAGTCCTGCTTGGGAAGCAACCACAGCGGGCAGGGCTATTTCAACAGGCAGACCCGGTGCCCCCGAACCCAGTGAACTCTGTATCCCGCAAAGGCCAGGAACGCGCCGGAACCGCGCTGATCCCTACCGACCCCGCCGGGACGCGGCTAGCAGCCGGTGCTGGTCACCGTGCCGTTGGGGCAGGTGGTGCTCATGAAGGCCACGCTGGTGAAGTCCGAGAGGGTGACGTTCGCGTTGGTGAGGTTCGCGAATCGGAGGTTCGCCTCGGCGAGCTCCGCGCCGGTGAGGTTCGCGCCGGTGAGGTTCGCGCCGTGGAGGTCCGCCATGATGAGAATTGCGAAGGAGAGGTTCGCGTTGATGAGGTTCGCGTCCCTGAGTCTCGCGTCGGCGAGGTTCGCGTCGGAGAGGTTCGCGTCGGAGAGGTTCGCGCCGGCGAGGTTCGCGCCGGTGAAGTTCGCGTTTCGGAGGTCAGCGCCCTGGCAGCTCGGCGCGCAGGAGGGCGTCTGGTTCGCCTGCTTTCGTGCCTTGGGTGGCGCATGGAACCGCGCGCCCTTGAGGTTCGCCCCCCGCAGGTCTGCATGCCTCAACTTCGCCCCACGGAAGTCCGCTCCGCGAAGGTCTGCCCCACGAAGGTTTGCGCCACGCAGGTCGGCCTTCGTGAACTTGGCCTTCGTCAGGTTGCCGTGGTGCTCGACGGTCCAGCGGTGGACCACCCCGCGGCAGTCAGCACCAGGCCCGAGCACGCAGGTCTTCGTGCCGGTGCCGATGGTGGTGGACTGCTGCCCCGCGAGGGCAACAGGTGCCGCAACAGCAAGGCCTACGGCTGCAAGGGCGGTGAGGGTCCCGGGGCGCATGGGGAGTCTCCTGAGTTGCGGTGCGCGTGGTGAGAAAGTAGCGGCCGGGTATCGCTCGGCGCAACTCTGCGTTCCGTAAGCACATCGCGGGAAATGCCAGCACGGCCGGGTGCAACTTGCGGCCCTGAATCACTACGTGCGCGACCGCGCCGACCGGCTACCAGGTGCAGCCGGTTCCTACTCCCAGGGGGCCCCGCGCGCGGGGTTGAACCCCGGGGAGGCGGTGCGGAGGGACATCGCGTTTGGGGCAGCGGTCTCGTGGCAGGGGATCCGGGCATCGGGTGACCAGCGCGGACCACGCCCAGAGGGCTACGACCTGGCACCCGCGTGCTCGTCAAGCACGGATGGACTGCCAGCGCGCACCGGACAGCCGCGCCCTGGCGCTATCCTCGCCGTACCGGATGCGGGCAACGCGGTCGGTCGGTCGAGAGGCAAAGAGACGCACTTTGGGACGCACCTTGCGCATTCAGCAGTGCATGACGGGCGGTATATCTCCATAGAAGTCCTGCATAAGGCAGTAATCTGCCCTCGTAGCTCAGGGGATAGAGCACAGGATTCCTAATCCTGGTGTCGGAAGTTCGAATCTTCCCGAGGGCATTGACGATTGACCCCCGCCCAGCCGGCGGGCAGCGCACGGGTCAGCACACGGCCACCGGGGGGGCCGTGTGCAGATGTGCGTGCCGTAGGATCCCGCGGCTGGCCCGGCCATCACGTCCAGAAGGAACTCTCGTGCCTACACGCACGCCCCTCATCCCACTTATGGTCATCTCAGGGCTCGCCCTCGGTGCCGCCACTGCGCTCGGCGGTATTGCAGTTGCGCCTCAGGGCGCCTGGGTACAGCCGCCCTACGGCGTGTCGGTGTTTCCGCAGCCGGCTGATGACCCGCAGTTGGCCGCAGCGCCAAATGGGTCCGTCGCCTTCGTGTGGGAGGGCTGGGACGGCGCCGACTGGCAGATCCGTACGCGTAACCGCACGCCCGGCGGGGTGATGCAGGGCATTCGCACGCTGTCTGCGGCGGGAGCAAGCCACGAGGATCCACGGGTGGCCATCGGCCCCGATGGCACCACGGCCGTGGCCTGGAAGAACATGCGTGAGTGGAATCGCGTTGTGCAGGTGCGCATCCAAAAGCCGGGGGCCTCGTTCGGGTCCACCCAGACCCTGTCGAGCGGTACGGGAGATGCCACCGAGGATCGCGTCGCCATTGGTCCGCAGGGGCAGACGGTGGTCGCCTGGGCATGGAACACCGGCGACGGGCGTGTCATCCAGACCCGCACCCGATCTGCCGGTGCAAAGCGCTTCGCCCCCACCACCACACTGTCGGCCAAGGGTGGCGACGCCATTGACCCACAGATCGCCATCGCGCCGGACGGCACCGTGACCATCGCATGGGAGCGCGCCTCGGCCTCTGGTGCGTCGGTCATTCAGGTGCGCACGCGCAGGCCAGGCGAGCACTTCGGCACGCTCAGTCAGGTGTCGAAGTCGGGCGGGGCAGCCACCGACGTCGTACTTGGCGTGGACGCGTCGGGGATGGTCACCACCACGTGGGAGCGCGTCACCCCGAGGGGCGTCGTAATCCAGGCACGACGCGGCCAGGCAGGGCAGGGGATGGGCCCCATCACCGATCTGTCCACCGCCGGCGTGCACGCGAGCGACTCCGATCTGGGTGTGGGCCCCGACGGCACGGTCACCGTGCTGTGGGAGTTCGACTCCACCACACGCGACATGAAGATCGTCCAGTCACGCACCCTGCCGGCGGGCGGTACGTGGGGCCCCATTGAGACCCTCTCGAGGCGAGCCACCAGCCGGCCCGACCCCAAGTCGGCACCCGATGTTGACGATCCGGTCATCGCGGTGGCGGGCGACGGTACGGCGACGGGCATGTGGAAGCAGGTCGGCTCCAACGGGCAGGTCCGGATTCAGACGCGCACGCGTCCCGCGGGCGGTACCTGGGGCCCGGCCACCTGGCTGTCGGCGTCCAACCGCGAGGCTGATGAGCCCCGCCTCACTGTCGCACCGAGCGGTGTGGTCACCGGCGTGTGGAAGCTGGCCACCGGTCACAAGGTGGTTTCCGAGCAGAACTTCTGGCTGCAGGGAATGTCCACGGCCACGCCCACTGCGGGCTGAGAATAGCGACAGCTTTGCCCGGAATCTTTTGCGCAGAGGTGTTGTCTCACGCGTGATACTTTGATGCGATGGACCGCGTGACCATCAGGGACCTGAGGAACCACGGTGGCGATGTGGTTGATCGCGTGACGGCGGGGGAGACCGTGATGGTCACCCGGGCGGGCACGCCTGTGGCCGAACTCCGACCGCTCCGGCGCGATGCACTTGATGCCGCCACGCTCCTCGGGCGGTGGCGCAATCTGGCCCCCGTCGATCCCCAGCGGTTTCGTGCGGATGTCGATGCAGCCGTGGATCAATCGCTGTGACGCTTGGTGAGGTGGGGCTCCTCGACACCAGCGTGGTCATCGCGCTCCCCTCGCTCGCCGACCCGACCGTGCTTCCGGGTGAGCCCGTCATCTGCGCGGTGACGCTTGCCGAGCTCACCATCGGCCCACTTGTGGCACGGAGCCCTGCCGAACGCGCTCGCAGGCAGGCGGTGCTGCAGCAGGCTGAAGCCGACTTCGAACCCCGGCCCTTCGATGCTGCGGCCGCACGCGCGTTTGGGACTGTCGCGGCAGCGCTCCGGTCGCGCGGTCGAAAGCCCGCGGCCCGGGCATTCGATGCACTGATCGCGTCGGTTGCACTGGCAAATGGCCTACCGCTGTATACGGCGAATGTCGCAGACTTCGCTGGAATCCCGGGGCTGCGGGTTACGGGCGTGTCGATTCCGTCGGGAGCTTTGTAGACCGTATGTCGCGCAGTGCCTGGTTCGGGCGGGCACTACATATGGCCTAGGCCACTCGCAGCAGCCAGTCGCGCAAAGCGCCGAAGGTGGCGTCGTGGTCGCCGAAGTCGTGGCCAACGCCGTCCAGCATCCGCACCTCCATATCCGTGTGGCCATCGGCCCGCGCCCGGTCGGCAAGCCTGTCCGCATCCGCGGGCGTCACGATCACGTCGTCGGTCCCCTGCACCAGCAGTACCGGCGCGGGCACCCGGCCCACGTGCAGGTAGGCCTTCGCAGCCTCGGAGTCGGGCCCGCGGCTGTGCCACCACGTTCGCGCGGTGTACACGCCCGCGGCATGGGGGCTGTCGTCGGCGAGATACATGCGGTGGATAACAAGACTGATGTCGTCCTCGGGGTCGGCATTGGCGTACGGCCGGCAGATCTCCACGAGTTCCTCGTACGACGGCGATGCCCCGCATCTGTCCATACGGGCACGACTCGACTCGGGAAGGCTCCAGGCAGTGCCGAGCCCCACCGCGCCCACGATCGGAAGCCCCAGGTCGTGAGCGGCGCAGTAGAGCGCAGCCGTGGCACCGAGTGAGTATCCCGACACCAGAACGTGGTCGTAACCCTCACCAGCGAGCCACGTGGTGGCTGCCCGAACGTCGTCGAGCACGTCTTCCAGCACGGCTGTTCCGAAGAGCTGCGACACGTTGCCAATGCGGGTATCCATGGTGAGAATCGGTACCCCGAGCCCCGCGACCGGAGCGCGCAGAAAGCGGAGCGCGCCCACACTGAGATTGCCCTGGTTGCCGTGCAGGTGCACGATCGCCGTGCGCCGCCCCGTCTCCTGGATCCGGGCATCGGTGGGGGCGGCGTGGCGCTCGAAGATACCGTCATGCAGGCTGCCATCGGGGCCACGCACCGTCACCAGGCGCACGTTGCCGGTCGCCGCCCTGCGCGGCGGAACCGTTGCGCGGCGCTCCTCGGGCAGAGAGGCGATCCATGCCGCGGCGCGATCGGCCACCTCGGGCACCATCCCCCAGAACGTGTGGTCGGCACCGGGCACGTATTCCAGATGCACCGGAAGCCCGGCGGCCCGCGCGGCCTCGGCCAGATTCTCGCCGTCGTCACCCGGCAGCACGGTGTCATCCCCGGCCTGAATGAGCGCGACGGGCACACCGATATCGCGAATGCGGTCCACCGACACCGGGTTCTGCGACTCCGGCCCACGGCACTGCCACCAGCAGCGCAGCGACCACGCTTCGGCGTCGTACGGGGAGTCGGTGGGTCCCGCCCCTCGATGGACGACGACCACATCGTCCCCGCCGTCGCGATCCACCCCGGCGCGTAGCGCCATGCGCGTTACCTCGGTGTACGAGGGCTGCGCGCGCAGGCGGGTCCACCGCGCGCGCATCGACTCCGGGAGGCTCCACGGGTGGGCCAGCGTGCACAGGCCCACCACCTCTGGCGGCCGGCGCAGCGCCTGGTAGTTGGTGACGATGCTCGCACCGAGGCTGTAGCCCATGAGCACCACACGCTCGAAGCCGATCTCCCTGGCCAGGTCCATCGCGCCCGCAAGGTCGTCGGGGGTGCTGTCGAACAGGCCGCCGCCGTACACCACTCCAAAGTTGGCCATGCGCGTGTTGATCGACAGCGCCGCGTACCCGTGATGAGCGAGCTCGAAGGCCAAGCGCCGGGGAACCCCGCCCATGTAGTTGCCGAGTGACCCGTGCACCACGATCACCAGGGTGCCCGCCTGGGGCAGGGTGTCGTCACGCGGTCGCATGAGCAGGCCATCCCAATGCTTGTGGTCCGCAGTACGGATCACGACGAGCTCGGCATCCGCATCCAGATCATCGTGCCCAAACTCCGTGTGGGGACGTGCGCCAGAGCGCATGGTGACGGGGTCGGGGCGCAGGTCGTCGGATGGCGGTCGGGGGTCGGTCACGGACGCATTATTGCCGCGGCACAGGTACCGCGCCCCCGCCTGCGGGGCCACGCGCGGCCCTTGGGTGAGCGACTGCACACGGGCCTGCGATGCGGGGGTTCGCCCGGGCAGTGGCGCGCGCAGTACGTCATGGGTCACCGACCAGCAGATGGTGGGGTTGGAACCGTGCCAACGCGCGCCGCTTGCGCGGATGGCATCTATTTCGGCACGCACTCGGCATGCATGCCGCCAATCGGAGAAGGGTGGGATGCAAGTGCGCTCGTGGGCGAGGTGGGGGTACAGTCGCGCCCATGAGCGATCTCAACGAGTCTGGCCCGCAGGCAGAAGCGCCGCCGCCAACCTTCGGTGATCTCACCAAGATGCAGCGATCTCGAGCGCTCGCACGAATGATGGTGCGCACCCTGCTCACCGTTGCCATCCTCATCACCGTCTATGCGGTGATGTCGCCGAGCGACCTCGCCGATGGCAACGTCGGCATGCGGCTTGTGGGCTCGTTGCTGGTGTTCGCGGGAGTGCTTGCCCTGCAGGTCTTTGCCATCACGCGGGACCCGCTGCCCGAGTTGCGGGCCGGGTCGTCCATGATCACCGCCGTCACCCTGCTCGTGCTCATGTTCGCGATGACGTACGCCACGCTGGCCAGCGCACACCCCGAGTGGTTCTCGCAGCCCTTGGACAAGTCGTCGGCCATCTATTTCACGATCACCATTCTGGGAACCGTGGGATTTGGCGACATCACCGCCGTCGGCCATACGGCACGGTGGGTGGTCACCGCCCAGATTGTCGTCGACCTCACTCTGGTGGTGGCGCTCGGCCGCGTGCTGTTCAGCGCAGCCCGGGCTGGGCGTGTGCGTCAGGAGCGGCTGGCGTCAGATGCCGGAGGCACGCCGGCCGACGACGACCCTACGAGCTGACGGCGTTGGAGAGTGCCGAGGTGCTGGTGGGGGTGATGGCCCGCACCTGAATCTTGGAGCCGCGTCGTACCGATGCCCGGATGGTGCCATTCGTGTGGGCCATGCGGCCGATAATGCGCCCATTGGCGAATACCTGGTAGCCGGTGGCACCCTTGCTCATCGTCATCCGAATTGTGAGGCCGCGGGGGGTCCGCGCCACCGAGCGCAGGCGTGGGGTTGCCAGGATGTCGCGTGAATGGATGCCACCCGGACCCCTGCTTACCGGTGGCGTGGATGGGTTACCGGGAGTGGGGGTACGTGAGTCACCACCTCCGCGGGGAGTGGGTGTGCTCGGTGTTCCAGGGGTGCCGGGAGTACTTGGGGTACCGGGTGCCGGGACGGCCGGAACGATCCCGGAGTTGATGTCAAGTAGGAGGTTGGGCGACTGTGGCCCGATACCGGAGATGACGTTCGTCGTGGCCCCTTCCCGGATTGCAGCGACCACGGTGGCCGGGGTGGCACCGGTGCTGCCCGAGAGCAGAAGCGCCGCGGCGCCAGCCACGTGCGGCGCTGCCATGGACGTCCCCGACAGCGAGCGTGATCCGGTGGTGGAGGTGTTGGAGGCCGACACGATTGCTGAACCCGGCGCGAACACATCAACGCACGATCCCCAGTTCGAATAGCTGGCCATCGCATCGTTCGCTGCTGTGGCCCCCACCGTGATGGCAGAGGGCTCCGCCGCCGGTGACGCGCCGCATGCGTCGGCGCCGCTGTTACCTGCCGCGACCGCGAACGTGATGCCATCGGCCACCGCCGACCGCACAGCGGCATTCAGTGCCTGCGAGTAGCCGCCACCCAGGCTCATATTGGCGACAGCGGGCACGCCAGCCTGATGGTTGCTGGCTACCCAGTCAATGCCGGCAATCACGCCTGACGTACTGCCACTGCCAGCGCAGGAGAGCACCCGAACCGGAATGATGGAGACCGCTGGTGCGACGCCGAAGGTGGCTCCGCCCACGGTGCCGGCCACGTGCGTTCCGTGGCCGTTGCAGTCGGTCGCCGGATCAACGGCGGGGTCGGCGGGGTTGGCAGCGTGCACGGCGTCGAATCCGGATTGCACCCGGCCGCCGAAGTCCACGTGGTCGGCCTGCACGCCGGTGTCAATGATGTAGGCGGCCACCCCTCCGCCGTCGAGCGGGGCGATGATACGACCGTCGAGCGGAAGCGCGCGCTGATCAATGCGGTCCTGCCCCCACGAGGTGACGGCGCGATCCTGGGCGGCACCCGAACCGGGTGCCGACGGCGGTGCCGCTGGCGGCGTGGATCCGGGTGGTGCCACTGGTGCCGCCGCCGCGGTGCTCCATGCAAGGGTCGAGTTGCCCGAATGGCCACCGTATCCGTCGACGACGATGCGGTAGGTCGTGCCCGCAGTCACGCTGACGTCGACGGTGCTGCTGAGGAGCCCCCCACCGGCATCATCGTTGGCGCCGTTTGGGAGATCGGTGAGTGCTCCGACAACCGACCCGGTGTAGATCGCCAGCATCGTGTCGTAGTTGCTTCCCGCGGTGGACACCGACAGCATTCCCGTGTCCGTGGCGGTCCACGAGTACCAGACGGATGACCCGCTGTTCCCCCACACCGGCAATGGCTTGGGCTCGCCGACCTCGCGCGTCGCGTTGGCGGTTGAGCCGGTGATGGTGCCCGAGTCGCCCGAAAGTGCGACTGCACCCACGAAGGCGTCGTTGCCCGGAGCTGGCGAGGGCGCCGGGGCCACAGGTGTCGCAGTGAGATCCCAGTTCAGGGTGCCCGCTCCGGACTGTCCACCCCATCCATCAATAGCGATGCGATACGTGGTTCCCGCGGTAACTGCGAAGGTGATGGCGCTTGTGGTCCCGGCCGCGTCGTCGTTCGCGGCCAACTGGGTGAGAGAGCCGAGGGCATCGCCGGAGTACGCGGCCAGCAGCGTGTCGAATGCACTGGTGAGGGTGTCCATATGGACCGTCCCTGATGACGGCGCAGTCCACGTGAACCACACGGATGCCCGCCCGGTCGACGAGAAGTGCACTGGCTCGCCGGTCTCGCGCGTGGCCCCGGCGGTGGTGGTGGCGACGCTGCCGCTGGCGCCGGTCATCGCCTGGCTGCTGGCAAAGGCGTCATTCGATGGCGCAGTTGCTGTGCTCACGGGCGGAACGGGTGCGCCGGGCGATGCATCAATACTCATTGGACGGTCGGGCTCTACCAGCAGTACATCGGGATCACGGTTGAGGCGGGCGATGTCGGCCTTGTCAAGATCGGCGACAAACCCCTTACCAATAGCCCTGAACGTGTCGCCCACGTCGTTGCCCCGGCGCTCTTCGGTGCGCACCTTGGCGGTCAGGTTCGCAGCTGGATCGATCATCACGATCTGCGGCGTCGCGGTGTCGGCCGCTGATGCCGTTGCGGTACCCAGCGCTCCCGCGATCGCGATGCCGCCGAGAAGGGCGACGAGTGCACGCGGAGTACGGAGGGTGGGGAGGGAGGACATGTCGTGAGGCTACGCCCGGAAATATTGGTTTCGGCGATCCGCACAGAAACCGCCACAACCCTTCACAGACTTCTCACAAACTGGGGAGAGCGGTACGAGATCTAGCGGGGCGCGCGCATCATGTTGGACGCCTTCGACGTGCCCTCGGCGGTGACCATCTTTACCGTGATCTTCGCGCCCTTTCGCACCGTGCGCCTGATCGTGGGCGTGTGCGATGCCGTGGTCAGTACACGCTTGCCGTTGACGAACACCTTGATCTTCGCGCCCTTGGGGGCGGTCACCACAATTCGCAGGCCCTTCTTTGTGCGCTTGAGCGACTTGATGCGGGGGACCTTCGACGGTGCGGTGACCGCGTTGCTCGACTGGCTGTTCTTTTGGGCTGTTGGCATGGGCACCGATGAGGCGGCGGCAAACAGGAGAAGGTTCGGAGAACCACCACCCGGGTTGCTCACGACGCCGGGAGTTGCTCCGTCGATGATCCCCTGCCTCACCTGCGCAGGAGCCGCGCCGGGTGTGCCCGACAGCAGCAGGGCAGCCACCCCGGCCGCATGCGGTGCGGCCATCGATGTACCCGACAGCACCTCGGTTGCCTTGGGATCGCTACTCCAGGCCGACTCGATGTCGACGCCTGGGGCAAACACGGTCACGCACGGGCCGTAGTCAGAGAACGGGGCACGGGCGTCCTGATCATCGGTCGCACCCACCGAGATTGCGGTTGGAGCGGATGCGGGCGACATCGTGCATGCGTCGGTGTTGCTGTTGCCAGCGGCCACAGCCATGGTGATGCCATCTGCGGTGGCGGTATCAACGGCACGGTTGAGCGCCGATGACGACGGCGTTCCCATGCTCATGTTGGCCACGGCCGGCGTGCCGGCCACGTGGTTGCTCACCATCCAGTTGATACCCGCGATGACGTCGGACACCGATCCGTCGCCGGTGCACCCGAGTACCCGTACGGGGACCACACGGGCCATTGGCGCCACGCCGTAGTGCCTGCCAGCGATGCTGCCGGCCACGTGCGTGCCGTGCCCGTTGCAGTCCTCGGTGCCGCTCCCATCGCCCACGCCATCCAGACCGCCAAGCACACGCCCACCAAACTCCTCATGACTTGCCAGCACGCCGGTGTCGATGACGTACGCGGTCACCCCGGTGCCGTCAAGTGGCACCACATACCGGTTGTCGAGGGTATTCCCGCGCTGGTCCAGGCGGTCAATCCCCCAGTCAAATGCCTCGCGGTTCTGCGGCAGACCGGGCCCGGTGACAGGCGCCGGAGTTGATGGGTCGGTGGTTCCCGGTTCGGTAGGTGCCGGGCCGGGTGTCGGGTCGGTGGGCAGCGGGGCGATGGGCACGGCGGGCGTCACTGGGGCGCTGGCGGCGGATGCGCTTCCCTGGCCCACGGCATTGGTGGCGCGCACGGTGAAGGTGTACGCCACCCCATTGGTGAGGCCGGTGATGCCGCAGGTGGTGAGCGCGGTGGTGCAGGTGGTGCGGGGGTTGCCGCCCGATGCCACTGCGGTGTAGTCGGTGATGTCAGACCCACCGTTCGAGGTGGGTGCGACCCACGACACCGTGGCGGCACCATCGCGCGCGATCGCGGTGACGCCCTTCGGCGCGCCAGGCGCAGTGGGCATGACGAACCCCGATGACGCACCAGACCACTGTGAGATGCCCTGGGCATTGGTGGCCTTCGCCCTGCAGGTATACGTGGACCCTGGGGTGAGGCTCACGATCAGCACTGACGTGTCGGTTGATGTTCCGGTGCGCGTGATGCCGCCAGTGTTCGACGAGCACGACACGGTGTACGAGAGGATTGCCGATCCGCCGTCAGACACCGGGGGGGTTACCGACACGGTCACGGAGGTACCGCTGGGTGCCCCGGCAGCGACAGCCAGCGGTGGATCCGGCGCCGTGATGGGTGCCACCGAGACAAAGTTCCACCCCAGCGTCACCGATCCCGTGGCCCCACTCGCCCCATCGATTGCGATGCGGTAGGTGGTGTTGGGCGTGACGGTGAACGACATGCCTCTGCGGGTGCTGCCGAGCGGTGTGGTGTCGGTGGCCACCACTGGGGTGAGTGCACGTACCGCCGTGCCGGTGTACGCGCCCAGCAGCGTGGCGAATGAACTGCCGGTGGTGAACAGCGACACCACACCGTGATCGGGTGCGGTCCACGAGTACCACACCGATGCGGTGCCACTGCCGCCATGGTTCGGCTCTCCGGACTCGCGGCTGGCGAAGGCAGTAGATCCCGTCACGCTGCCCTGCGACCCTGTAATCGCCGTGGCCTGGGCGAAGGCATCGTTCACGGGGGCGGTGGGGGTGAGCAGCCAGTTGAGCTTCGTGTTACCGCTGGTTCGCCCGTATCCGTCAATAACGATGCGGTACGTGGTGCCTGCAGTCACGTTGACGCTCACGGAACTGGTGAGGAGCCCGGCACCGAAGTCGTCGTTGGCACCGTTGGGCAGCACGGTGAGCGCCCCCACGGCCGACCCGGTGTAGATGGCGAGCATCGTGTCGTAGTTACTGCCCACGGTGGACAGCGACAACGTGCCCGTGTCGGTGGCGGTCCACGAGTACCAGATGGATGACCCGCTGTTACCCCACACCGACAGCGGCTTGGGCTCACCGGTCTGGCGCGTGGCACTGCGCGTGGTGCCGGTGATGTTGCCGCTCGCCCCGGCAATGCCGGTGGCTGAGGCGAACGAATCGTTGCCCGGCGCGGCGTTGATGCTCACACGCTGGTCGGGCTCCACGCTGATAACCGACGGGTCGTTACGTAGCCGGGTGATGTCGGCTGGATCCAGGCTGGCCACAAAGCCATCGATGGCGGCGGTGTAGACGTCGGTGACGTCGTTGCCGCGCATGACCTCAGTCACGGCCTTCGCGTTGGCGTTGGCCGTGGGTTTGAGCACCACGATCTGCGGCGTGGG
>CAJAPZ010000025.1 GCA_903943955.1 uncultured Actinomycetes bacterium | reverse complement strand
AGCAGCTACACGGCCACCGCGTCGCCGGGCGGCGCCACCTGCACATCCAGTACGGGTGGCCCGCCCGTGACCCCATCGTGCCGGGTGACGGGACTCACCGACGGCACGCAGTACACCTTCACGGTCACCGCGACCAACAACCTGTCGGTGCAGAGCGTGCCGTCAGCGCCTTCCAGTGGCGTGCGCCCGGGGGGCTGGACGGTGCCCGGCGCGCCGACCGGCGCGACCGGCGTTGCCGGTAACACGATCGCTGACGTCTCGTGGACCGCCCCGGCCAGCGCAGGTGGAAGCGGGGCCACGATCACCGGATACACCGTTACCGCGACCCCGGGCGGGAAGACCTGCACAGCCGCGGGCACCGTGCTCACCTGCCGCGTGGTCGGGCTCGACGACGGCACGGCGTACACGTTTCGGGTGACCGCCACCAACGTGGTGGGGACGAGTGCTCCATCGGCTGCGTCGTCGCCGGTAACGCCCCGGTTGGATACGGTGCCCGACCCACCGCTGGCCCCCGCTGCCTCGGCGGCCAGCGAGGATGCCACCGTTTCCTGGACCGCTCCCGTTGACGACGGCGGATCGGCAATCAATGGGTACATGGTCACGGCGACCCCGGGAGGGGCGACCTGCCCTGCGAGCGGTGCTGCCACGACGTGCACCGTCACGGGGCTGGCCAACGCGACCGCCTACACATTTACGGTGCGGGCAATGAATGCGCTGGGTACCAGCAGCGCATCGGGGCCGAGCGACCCGGTGACGCCCCACAGCACGCCTCCGCCGGTGGTAACGCCCGCATCGCCACCGGGTGCACCTGGTGGGACCACGGCCACTGCGGGCAGCGCACAAGTGGCGGTGCTGTGGAGCGAACCCGCCAGCGACGGGGGCGCGGCCATCAGCGCCTACACCGTCACGTCGACGCCTGACGGACGTACCTGCGCGGGTGCGGCCACGGACACCACCTGCGTGGTCACCGGCCTGACCAACGGCACTGCGTACACGTTCACGGTGGCGGCCACGAACGCGGCGGGTACATCACCGGCGTCGGTCCCCAGTTCCCCGGTCACGCCCAGCGCGCCGCTCGGGACGCTGTCGGCGATGCGACGCACGACCGTGGCCGGCCGTGCCCGGATCGTCGCCACGCTCACCGCCGGCCGCTCGGGCTCGTTCACCGTGGCGCTGGTGCGGTCGAATGGCCGTGTGCAGCGGCTGCTGGCAGGCAGCCGGGTGGGTGGGGTGCGCACCACGGGCGCCACCACGCCGTCGGTGACCGTGCGCATGTCGGCGGGCCGCAGGTACCCGCTGGCACTGCTGGTGGCGCGGTCGGCGCCCGGGGCGCTGTCGGTGCGGCTGGCCTACACGCAGCCGGCGGGTGTCGTGGGGAGGCAGACCATCCCTCTCAGTACCGCGACGAAGGCGACCGTCCGGTAGTGGCGCGGCCATGCCCCGCTCCCTCAGGGGCGGGGCATGGTGTGATGCTTAGTCCTTCGGCAGGAACTTGCTGGCGTCGATGCCGTGCTCGGCCATCAACTTGGTGAAGGTCTCCTTCATCTCCTGCGGGTACTCCGGCAGTTCCTCAGTGGCCAGCACGTCGGCGGCCTTGGCGCGGATCCGCGGGCCGAAGTCCCAGTCGTCATCCGCCATCAGGCGCTCGATTTCGGCGGCGGGGAAGTAGAGCATCCCGGGGTCGCGTCCGTGCTGCCCGGCGATTGCGACGATCTCCTCAAAGCGGCCATCAAGCGGGGCCTGCTCCTGGATGAGGCCCTTCTCGCGAAGCAGCGCCTCGGTCTCGGGCTGGCACATGTACGGCGTGCCGAGCGCGTTATCGTGGAAGAGCTTGTCGAACTTGAGGCGCGGGCGCTGGCCGCCGGCCTTGGCGTCCTCCAGCGGATAGCCCACCGCGTGACCCCACGTGAACTTGTAGTTGGGGGGCAGGTTGAAGGCCTTCTCCACGCCACCGGGCTTCCGCCCGAATGCGATGAGGATGTTGCCCACGCCCACACCGACGCCCGCCGTGATGGCGTTGGCCACGGCCTGACCGCTCTCAAACCGCAGCAGCGTCTCGGTGCGCTCGGGCGGAAAGCTCATGAGCCGCGGGATTGTCTGGGTCATGGAGAACTCGTAGTTCCACCCGTGGTACTTGGTGGCGGCACCGGACAGGCTGAGGCTTGAGATGCCGTCCACGGCGCGGCCGTACCAGGCGTTGATGTTGGTGAGCCACAGGATGAGGTGTGAGGCCTGGTTGATGATCTGCACGTTGAAGCCCGAGACGCACTCCTCAAGCTCCTCCCACAGGTCGCACTCATCACGGCGCACCACGATGGCCTCGGTGGCATTGATGTTGCCCTGGCACGACGAGAACCGCGCTGCCTGCAGCATGGTCTCGATCTTCCAGCGCTCCACCTCACGGGTCTCGTCGAAGTAGCGGATGCTTCGGCGATCGCCGAGTGCCTTGAGAATGGGGATGTCGGCGACCTGATCGGCTGATGGCACGGACATTGAGAGGACCTCCTGAGGGCCGGGGCGTTGGGACGGCAACGAGCGTACAGGCGGGGCATCCGCCGCTTCGTGTCTCATACGGGGCCGATGCCGCCGCCGCCACCACCACCGGTCAATCCATACCCGCCACTGCAGCAGCAGGGAGGAGGCCACGGCGCGCGGCTGCCCTACATGCCCGGTGTCGACGGCCTGCGCGCCCTTGCGGTGGCGACCGTGTTCATCTTCCACGCCGGCGGCACGTGGCTGCCCGGGGGATTTCTGGGCGTGGACTTCTTCCTGGTGATCTCGGGATACCTCATCACCTCACTGCTGGTCGCCGAGCAGCAGTCGGGTGGGCGCATCGATCTGTGGCGCTTCTGGTTGCGCCGCGTACGCCGACTCATCCCGGCGCTGCTCCTTGCCATCGCCGGCACGCTCGTGGCCATGCTCATCCTGCACTGGGATGAGGTGCCGCGGCTGAAGGGCGCCACGCTGTCGGCGTTCGCCTACGTCACCAACTGGTACTTCATCTTCGCCGACGTGCCCTACGTGGAGAGGTTCGGGCGACCAAATGTGTTCACCCACCTGTGGTCGCTGGCCGTGGAGGAGCAGTTCTATTTGTTCTGGCCGCTGGTGCTCGCGGTCATTCTGGTGGTGCTGAAGTTGCGCCCCTGGGCGATCGGCGTGCTGGCTGTGGCCGGGGCGGCATTCTCCACCGCGTGGGCATGGCATCTGTACGACCCGTACGCCCTGCCGTGGCGCATCTACTACGGCACCGACACCCGCGCAGTGGGTCTGTTTGTGGGCATTGTGGGCGCCATCCTGCTGCCGCCGTCACGGCTTCGGCCCATCGCATCGGCTGCGGGGCGCTGGGGCATGGAGATCATCGGACTCGCCGCACTGGCCGGGGTGCTGTGGTGCATGTTCAGCATCGACGAGTTTGAGAACCGTCTCTACCAGGGCGGCATGTTGATGCTTGCCATCCCAGCCATCGTGCTCATCATCGTAAGCGCACACCCCCAGACCTTGCTGGGCAAGTTCTGGGGTCTGCCGGTGCTGGTGTGGATCGGGGCACGGTCGTACGGCATGTACCTGTGGCACTGGCCGGTGCTCATGCTCACGCGCCCAGGCGACGACGTGTCAATGTCGGGCGCGCCGCTGGTGGCGATTCAGATCATGCTCGTGGTGGGTATCTCGGCGCTCTCGTACCGATTTGTGGAGCAACCCATCAGGCGAAATGGACTGGCGGGCCTGCGCCGGGCCTTCGCCACGTTCGATGGCAAGTGGCGCGAGCACCCGGCGCAGACCATCGCCGCCTGGATGGGCGTGGTGGCCGTCGTGGCGCTGATATCGCTGGTGGTGCTGGTGCCCGAGGCCGTGTCTCTCAAGCCCTGGCTCGCGGGCTAGCAACGGGGCACCCCGGGGGAGAACCCGGCGCGCCGATGTCGGGGGATAGCCCGGGTAAACTTGCGGCCATGACGAACTCCTCTCCTCCCCGTATCGCCGCGCACCGCGTGGGCCTCAGCATCCTCGCCGTCGGCATCGCGGCCATCGGTATCAGCGTCTCCGGCGCCGAGGCCGCTGGGACGCAGCAGGCCACGCAGGCGAAGTGCTCGCGGTCCAACCCAGGATTCGTGGTGGGCGACTCGGTGGTTGACGCCATCAATTACCTGCGGCCCAAGCCGATCAGCGCCATTGTGGGTGGCGGCAAGGTGGATGGAGATGTGAATCGTCAGTTTGATGAGGGCGCCGCGGTGATCACGAGCTACCTCGCGGCGAGTCCCAGGGCATGCGCCGTGGTGGTGGCCCTCGGAACCAATGGCCCCGTGAGGCCGAGCCAGTGGGCGTCGCTTATGAGCAAGCTGAAGAGCGTGCCTCGCGTGGTGGTGATCAACACCTATACCAAGGACTTCCGTCGAGGACAGCCCTGGATGAATCAGGTCAACGCCCAGATCGCCGCGCTGCCCGCGAAGTACAGAAATGTGCGCGTCGCCGATTGGGCATCCATGGCTCCGTCGCTCAGTTCCACCGAGTTGCCGGACGGCGTGCACCCCGACACCCCCCGTGCCGCGGACAAGTTCACAAGCACTGTGACGGCGGCGCTGCGGGCCCGCTGATGACACGGCCGGGTGCGCTTGCGGTTGCCCTCGGTCTGGCCCTCGCCACCGCGCCGTCGGCCGTGGCGCAGGTGATGCCCCCCGCGCCTGGATCACTTGTCGTGGCCCCCCTTACGGCCCGGGTGGATTCCAGCACGGTGCGCCTGGTGTCGGGGCGCATGGTGCGTGACCTGCACGTCGTGATTCCCGGTGGGGGCGACGGGGTGGCGACCATCAACTGGCAGGCGTATGGGGGATCGCGGTCGTCCACGCGGCTTGCCCGGATCGCCCATGGGCGTGCTGTGGTGCCCATCCGCGGTGGCGAGCTGCACTTCCGGCGTCGCGTAAAGGTGGGAGGTGGGTTTGATCGCAGTGGTGGCTTCTGCGAGGTCATCGACCTGACCTCAGTAGGCGCGGTGATGCCCACTGCCGCCGCATGCCCCGACGGTGACGGCATTGCTCGCGACCAGATCCCGGCGCGCGTGCCCGAGTTCACGATGTACGGCGACTCGGTTGGTGCCGGCCTGCAGGAGGTGGCGGGTGGCACGGCCCGTGCGGCAGGTGACGCCTCGGCGGTGTTCGACCTGAAGGTGTGCAGACGCCTCACATACCTGCCGTGCCCGCCCAACCCGCCGAGCGTCCTCACGTCGGTGCGGTCACAGGCCGGGTCGGTGGGTGACATCGCGGTAATCGACGTGGGCTACAACGATTGGGCGCAGGTGTACGGCATTGAGCCGACTATCACCGCTCTGCGTGCGCGCGGGGTGAAACGCATCGTGTGGGTGACGCTGCGTGAGTCGGAACCAGGCATGGGTTCGATCAACGCGATGATCCGGGCGGCGGCCAGGCGTCACCCGTTCGTGCAGGTGGCCGATTGGAACGCCGCCAGTGCGGGGATCAGTGGGTTCGCCGCAGATGGCGTGCACCTGTCCGGTGGGTCGGCCGTGAACGCGCTCGCCGACTTCGTGCGCCGCGAGGTGCAGAAGGCCGTGGCGGTGCTGCAGGGGTCCTGATCTGGGCCTTCCTGCCATTATTCCCTCCATCGAAGATCCGGCTCCCGCCGGGAAAGGACAGTCCCCATGAAGATCAGAACTGGCCGCATCGCAGTTGCCGCCGCACTCGCAGCGGGAATTCCCCTCGTTGCGGTGGGGTGTGGCGACAGCACCCAGGCCACCACCACCGAGGTGTTGACGGAGACAACCGCGCCGGCTCCCGCTGCCACCACTGCAGCTGCCGCACCCGCCGCTCCGTCGGCCCTGCCGGCCGCGCCCGCAGGTGCCAAGCAACTGGCGTCGCGTCAGAAGAATGGCGCCACCTACTACCACTACTCGATCAGCGGGCAGACTCCGCAGCAGATCGTGAATAGCTACCAGTCGGAACTGCAGTCGAGCGGCTTTACCGTGAAGAGCACGGGCGGCGGCGGCGGCGGTTGGGGCGGCTACGGCGGCTCCGGCGCCGGAATCAGCGCAGACAACAACGCTGAGTGGATTGACGTTGAGGCCGGTGGCCAGAAGAGTGGCCCCACCTACTGGGAGATATGCGTGGGGCCCAGCGCGCAGTCGGTAGACGACTGCGATGACATCGGGGACAGCGACAGCGGCCAGAGCTGACGCCCGCTTCCGTGCCATGGGCACGGATTGTCAGGTCATCGTCCTCGGGGGTGGGGACGATGACCTGACCGCGGCCGAGGCGGAGGTTCGCCGCCTCGAACGCCTATGGACGCGCTTTGACGATGCGAGCGAACTCTCAGGGCTGAACGCCCATGCAGGGCGCGCGATGCCAGCTGGCCCCGAGACCCGCATGCTGGCGCGTCGCATGCTGCGCGCAGAGCATCTGACCGGCGGACGGTTCGATCCGCTCATGGGCCGTGACATCGTCGCGATGGGGTATGACCGTGATCACGGTGCGCTGCCCGCGCCGACCGGCCCCACCGCGACGGTGGCCATGATCCCCGCGGTGCGACCCCGGGGTGCTCATCTTCGCCTTGATGAGAGGTCGGGCCTCATCACCGTGCCGGCTGGCCGCGCACTCGATCCGGGCGGCATCGGCAAGGGCCTTGCCGCCGACATCGTCACCGCGGGTCTCATCCGTCGGGGTGTGACGGGGGCACTGGTGAATCTGGGGGGTGATCTGCGGTGCCGCGGTGCGTCGCCGGAGGGCGGCTGGCGCATTGGCATTGATGATCCCCGTGATGGCGACGCCCCCTCCGTGGCTCAGGTGCTCATCACCCGGGGTGCCGTGTGCACCAGCGGCGTGCAAAAGCGGCGCTGGGTACGGGCCGATGGATCGGTGGCACACCATCTGCTGGACCCCGATACCGGAGCACCCACTGACGCCGAGGTGTCGTCGGTGAGCGTGGTGGCGCGTGCCGGATGGATTGCCGACGCGCTGGCCAAGGCGGTAATCCTGTCTGGCCCGTCCGCCGCCGCGTCGCTGCTGCGTGCCCGCAATGCCACGGCCGTCGTCGTATTGGCCGACGGCACCGTGCGCCGCCTGGCCTGACCCTCCGGGGTACCTAGGCCAGGTAGCCCTTGAGGCGGTTGAACGAACTCTCCCAGCCCATCTCGGCCATCTCGCCGCGGTACTCCTCGGGCACGTCAGTTTGCAGCACCACGACCTCGGTACGGCCATCGGCCATGTCGTGGAACGAGATGGTGCACACGATGCCGAGGCCGGGCTCAACAAACTGCACGAACTCCGGCTCCACAATGTCGCTGAAGGTGCCGGTCATGGGATAGGAGTCGTCGTTGACCATCATCACCATGTTGAACGCGCCGCCCGGCTCGGGCACCAACTCCACGCTTTCGGGCGGGATGATGACGCCCTCCGGCGCCCAGAAATACGGGATTGCGGCCGGATCGGTGTAGGCGGCGAACACACGCTCGCGGGGCGCATCAACGATGCAGGACACTGAGAAGTCGGCACGCGGGCCGAGCTGAGGTGCGTCATCGGTCATGCGCGGCACTCTGCCATGTCAGACGGGGCTCTCGACCCGCAGGCCGTGATCACGTGCCGCAGCCGCCTGACGCTCGTTGTAGGTGACGAAGCCCTGCAGGCGGTCGCCCAGATCGAGCGCGGTCACCACGTGGATGGCATCGAGCGTGCGCAGGTGGGCGGGGGCGATGAGGGCGGCTCGGCTCAGATGCGATCGGTCGAGCGGCACGATGTCGATGGTGCTGAGCACTGCGCGTGCCCGATCCAAGAGGGCCGTGTCCACCCGGCGCACGGCGCGAAGCACCTCAGCCTCGCCCAGGTCGCACGTGACCAGCCGCGCCTCGGCCTCTTCCTGCCAGCGGTACATGGCAGCAGAGTGCGCCTCGACCGCCACCAGTTTCACCAGCGCCGATGAGTCGAGGTACCAGATACCCATCCCGGTCAGCGGTGGTCCTCGTCGCGCATTTCGCGCAGGGTGTCGCCGAGCGCAGGTCCCCCGTGCTCAACGGGCGGCCCGATTCCCGCTGCTGTTGCGGCCGCTGTGCGCAGCAGTCCTGCCTGATCCAGAGCGGAAAGGCGGTCAGTGGGCAGCGGCATGATCTGCGCAACGGGCCGGCCGTTGTCGGTGATGATCAACGCTTCACCGGCGGCGGCACGGGCGACAACCGCTGAGGCATTCTGCTTGAGCGCCCTGATGCCGATCTGATCCATGTGCTCCACCGTAGCACTATGCAATGTGGTGACCGCACGGGGACGCGCGTGTATTCCCACACTGCGTCCGTCGTTTGTGACGGTGACTGACCCCATCCCGAGACTCAGGTTCCCAACGCCCAAGCGGTCGGGCGACGGCGAATCCCCGCATGCACCGGGGCGATTGGGCGTCGCAGGCGGCAGCGAACTGCCACCCAACCCGGTGCGTGCACATTTGTGACGGCGACTGACCCCACCCGGGGACTGACCCCACCCGGGGACTGACCCCACCCGGGGACTGACCCCGGTGGGGGACTGACCCCACCTGGGGTCAGTGGCAGCGTCACCCGGTACGACATCTAACCGAGGATGCGGCCCACTTCGATTGCCGTGACCATTCGGGTATGGCCCAGCCTGAAGGTGGTCACGCGGTCGCCCGGCAGGGCGTCGCTGGCCAGACGGATGATGTGGCCGGGCTCGCACTCGGGGTGGTCAACCGTGGCCTTCACCTCGGCCACTGTGGATCCCACGCCGATGCCCTCGGCCGTGCGAATGCCCCGGTCGGTCACCAGTACCTCGGTCACGCGGCCACCGGGGCCGGCGATGGCACGCACGGCGATGCCGGGCCAGATGATCTCGACGATGCCGTCGTGATCCTCACGGGAATCGGGGGCGCCGAGCACCCGCAGGGTCTGACCCTCGGTCATACCGATGCGCACGCCGCCTGCGCCGATGCCAGGGCGGATGAGGTGATCGGGTGATCCGGGGATGCCCGGACCGCGGGGGACGTCGTTGCGATCTGCGATGACTGCGATGCCAAGGGATTGCACGTTCGGCTCCGTCGGATTCGGGACGCGTCAGCGGGGGCCGACGGGGTGATGCGTAGGTAACCGTGTTGCAACGCAGGTGCGGCGTGTGGAGGTTCTATGCCGACCGTGCAGGGTCAGGCGGGGATGGCCAGAATCTCGATTGGGTCGTCGGCCGCTGGCAGGCTGGCTACCAGCGCGGGAAGGTCGTCAACCGTGCGCAGGCCGAGCTCGGGCAACTCCGGAGCCTCCGGCAGGTGCGCAAACCACTGCTGCTGGCGTTCCTTGGGAAGCACCGTCATGCGGTAACCGAGCGCGTCGAACTCGGTGGCGATATCGGCACAGGTATGGCCGAGCTGCGCCAGGCAGCGCTGGTTGACGTGGCAGATCACAAAGGGCGGGTTGCGGGCGGCGACGTCGCGCATGCCGCGAAGCGCACGGGGCTCACTGCCCTGCACCACCAACTTCACCAGCCGAAGCCGGTCGGCGTCGAGGCGCCCCTCATCTGCAAGGGCATCGAGGCTGGTGCACGGGACGTCATCCACGGCCACTTCGTTGTCGCCGAGCGGCAATGAGGGATCGGTGACCAGATGCGCTGCGGTGGTGGCGCCATCAACCACGCGGATCTGCAGGGTGGTGGGCTCATCCCACAACCCGAGCGGCAGCACCGACCCGTGGTCGATGCCGTTGAGTGCCAGGTTGGCCTCGCACCAGGCACGCGGGTCGGCCGCGGGCTCGAACCCGATCACCGCGCCCGTTGGCCCTGCCAGTGCGCCACCCACCACCGTCATGTACCCGGCATTCGCGCCGCCGTCCACCACCACGTCTCCGGGGCGCACGATTGCCATGAGGGCGCGGGTGACGTGGTGTTCCCACCATCCGTTGTTGTCGAGGAGCGACGGCAGCACCACCGAGTCGGATGCCGCCGCACGGAATCGCAGGCGCATGCCGCCCACGGGCGCCCCGCCCAGCAGTGACACCTCAACGGCACCATCGAGTGCGGCGATCGCCTTGAGTTGGCCACCCGCGAACTCGGGTGCGGTGCGCATGAGCGTGATGAACCGCTCCCACGTCATGCCCTCGGCCAACTGCGCCTGCCAGTGGGCTACCTCGGCATCGCCCGGATCGCGGCCGAGGATGCCGGCATAGGCGGCCCGGATCAGCCGTCGGTCCTCATGCGCGGAAAACCCGCTCGCACGGGCGAGGCGCTCTGCGGCATGTCTCAGGTTTCCCGGGGGCATGGGGTGACGCTACCGACCCGTCGCCGTCGCCGACCTGTCACGCAATCTGCGGGCCGGTGGAAACCCTCAGTATTCGCCGCAATCACTGCCGGAGACCGGGGCTGTCATGCATGATCTCCGCCGATTGCCGGTCCTGCCGGGGGGGCGGGACCGGCGATCGACTAATCCACGATCTCCAGTGGATGGCGGACCTCGACGTCCGACCCGAGCGCCTCCAGATGCGCACGGATCTGAATGGCACAGCCCGGGTTGGCCACCGCCACAACGGGTGCCCCGGTGGAGATGATCGCCCGTGCCTTCTGCTCGCCGAGGGTCGCCGCCATTTCTGGCTCGAGGGCGGCATACAGGCCACCCGCACCGCAGCACCGGCCCCCATCGCCCAGGTCTATTGGTGTGGCCCCCGCCTGCCGCAGCGTGCGCCGCACCTCTGGCCCGATGCCCTGCGCCTGCAGGTGATGGCAGGCATCGTGCACCGCCACCCGGCCCTCAATGAGGCGTGCGCCCGGCGCATCGATCTGCACCGCATCGCATACGCGGGTCTCAAACTTCAGGGCACGCGCATGCCACTCGGGATCATCGGCCAGCAGTTCGGCGTAGGTGTTCATGTGCGCACTGCATCCGGCACTGTCCACCACGATGATGTCGGCGTCCTCGAACTGCGCGATGCGTTCACGGGCAAGCGTCCGCGCCGATTCGATCTCCCCGGCATGTGCGGCAAGCGCTCCGCAGCAGCCACCGCGATCGGGAACAACCACGCGGTAGCCGGCCCGCACCAGGGCCCGGGCGGTGGCCTGGTGCACTGGGCGGAACGCCACGTCCATTACGCAGCCCACCAGCATCATGGCCACGGGCCCCTCGCCTGCTGCCTGGGGCAACGGCGTGCGCAGGTCCCGGAAGGTGATGCGCGGCGTGGCCATGCGCAGTCCACTGGGCAGCAGGTGGTCGAGCCGCAGCACCTGCGCGGTGGCGATGCCCCACGCCGCGGCACGCAGCATGCGCGGCCGCGCGATGACCCCCGTGATGATGCGGCGCTTCGCCTTGCCGGGCCCGGTGCGCACGGCCTCGGTCTGCGCACGAGCGGCCTCAATCATGCGCCCGTAGGGAACCCCGCTGGGGCAGGCCGCCTCGCAGGCACGGCACGACAGGCACTCGTCGGTCATCACCGTGAAGTCGCCGACCACTGGGGCCCGGCCCTCGCTGACCGCACGCATGGCGGCAATGCGCCCGCGCGGCGACGCCGTCTCCTTACCGGTCACGCGGAAGGTGGGGCAGTGGGGCAGGCACAGCCCGCACGCCACGCACTTGTTGAGGTCGTCGTCCGACGGCGCCGGGATCCCCGCCTTCCATGACGTGCTCATGTGGTGACCTCCGCGGCAAAGAGTCCCGGATTGAGGATGCCGGCGGGATCGAAGGCCGCACGCATACGGCGCATCACCTCTGCCCCAGGGGGAACGGGGCCGAAAGGGTCGGCCCGGAGGTCATCGGGACCGTCAAGTATTTGGGCATGGCCGCCGAACTCAGTGGCCAGCGCACGTACGGACGCCACCTCGCGGGCGTCGGTCACCGCCACACGGCAGATACCCGTTCCCATCCACGCCTCAAATACCTCGCCTGCCTGGTCGAGGCGCCGCACGATCGCCGCCAGTGCAGCCGGGGGCACGCCCATCTCAACCAGCCCGGTGCCCTCGGGGTTGGCGGGCTCCACCGAGACCCGCGCGCCATCGGGAGCCACGACGTCCTCGGGCGCGCCTTCGATGCACGCATCCATTGCCCCGGGGCGCACGATCACCGCAGCCGGCCGGTGGTAGGCGGCCAGTACGTCATTGGCCAGAGCCAGCATGTCGGTGGTGTCGCCCTCGGCGGTGAACCACGACGACGCCATGGGGTCGGGCCACAACTTGAGGGTGGCCTGCACGATTACACCCAGTGTGCCGAGCGACCCCACCATGAGCCGGGGCAGGTCGAAGCCGGTCACCAGCTTGACTGTGCGTCCGCCGCCCACCACCAGGCGCCCGTCACCCGTGGCCACGACCACCTCCATGAGGGAGTCGCGCACCGCGCCCTGACGAAGCCGCCGTTTGCCGGTGCGCGCAGCCGACAGGATCCCGCCAACGGTGGCACCGGGGCGGATGTCGGCCGATGCCCAGCGCTGGCCCTTGGCACCGATGAGCGCTGCCACGTCGGTGGCGAGGGCCCCGCCCTCGACCGTGATGATCATGTCGGCGGGTGCGTAGTCCACCACCCGGTTGAGTGCGAGGGTGCACACAGAGTCGTCCGCCGCACAAGGGCGCCCGCGCCGTGATTCGGTGCCACCACCACGCACGGCCACGGTGCGCCCGTCGTCACTCGCCACCGCAAGTGCCTCGGCCAGTTCCTCGCGGGTCGTGGGGGTCAGATCCATGTGCCCTCCGGCGGCTCGCGACCACCGAGCATTGCTTCGCCACACCGCGCGCCGAGCGGCAGCACCTTGTGCGGGTTGAGCCGCTCATCGGGGTCGAACGCCCGGCGCATACAGGCCTGGGCCTCCAAGTCTCCCTTGGTGAATACCAGCGGCATGTAGTCGCGCTTCTCCAGCCCGATGCCGTGCTCGCCCGACAGGGTGCCGCCCACCTCTACGCACTTGCGGATGATGGCGTCGCCCGCCCGCTTGACACGCTCCACCTCGTCGGCATCACGGCGGTCGAAGGCGATGATGGGATGCAGATTGCCGTCGCCCGCGTGGAACACATTGAGGCAGATGAGGTCCTCGCGATCGGTGATCTCGATGATGGCCTGCATCACCTCCACCAGGCGCGATCGCGGAACCACGCAGTCGTGCAGGAAGTAGTTGGGCTTGACCCGGGCACAGGCGCCGAACGCGCTTTTCCGGGCCTTCCACAAGAGCGCCCGCTCGTCCTCATCCTGTGCCACGCGCACGTGGCCCACATTGTTGGCGGCAGCCACCCGCTGCACGGCATCAGTGCCTGCCTCCACGTCGGCCGGTGTGCCGTCCACCTCCACCAGCAACGCGGCAGCCGCGTCAACCGGCAGGCCTGCGTGTACGAATGGCTCGATGGTGCGAAGCATGTTGCGGTCCATCATCTCGAGCGAGGCTGGCACCACTCCGGCGGCGATCACCTGTTCAACCACTGCGGCGGCGTCGGAGATGGTGGGAAAGTCGAGCAGCATGGTGCGGATGGCCGGTGGCTCGGGGGTGAGGCGCACGCAGATACGCGTGACCACGCCCACCATGCCTTCGCTGCCCACCACCACTCCGCGCAGGTCATACCCCGGAGGGTCAGGCGCCGGCCCGCCGAGCGTGATCACCCCGCCGTCGGCCATCACCATCTCCATACCCAGCACGTGCTGGTTGGTCACCCCATACGCAAGGCAGTGCGGGCCCCCCGCGTTGGTGCCCACGTTGCCGCCAATCGAGCACGCCTGCTGACTTGACGGGTCGGGTGCGTAGAACAGCCCGAGGTGGGCGACCGCGGTACTGATATCGAGGTTGAGCACGCCCGGCTCCACCCATGCGCACGAATTGGGTACGTCCACCTCGATAATGCGGTTCATTCGTGAGAGCGAGATCACCAGCGAGCCGGCGAGTGGCACTGCACCCCCGGTGAGCCCTGTGCCCGACCCGCGCGGCACCACGTCGAGTCCGGCGGCCGCTGCCACGCGCATGCAGCCGGCCACCTCCTCAGTGCTGGCGGGCAGCACCACGAGCCCGCAGTCACCGTCGTCCTGGATGGACCCATCCCGGCCGTAGAGCATGGTGGCGAGGTCGCCTGCCAGCACGTGGTCGCGACCCACCACGGATGCAAACTGCGTGGCGACATCCCGTGCAGTGGTGGTCATCTTGCTCCCGCAGTCACGCCCGCCACCGCTGCCTCGCCGGCTGCGATGGCGGTCATCACCGTGCCGCCCCGTGCCAGCTCGATGCCCTCAAGCGACATCAGCCACCGGGGGGCCCGGGTTACCTCGTCCACCCGGTGGGCCTCCACCAGTGGGTATGCCCGTGGCATGCGGATGACCGTAAGCGTGCGGAACCCGGATGCGTCGTCGGCCCACCCCAGTGGGTCGACAAGCGAATCGCGCACCGCTTGCGCCAGCGCCTCGTCGTCGAGTGGCCACCATGGGTCGTCCTCAGTGGCGTCGCCATAGACCTCGGCGCACAGCACCGTGCGACCGTCGGGCACCAGACCCGGATCCCAGTGGCGGAACTCAGCGATGCGGCTGAACGGCACGCGGCGGTCGGCAACCTGAATCCACGCCTCGTCAGTGAGCTGTTCGCGATCGGCCACCAGGTACACCAGCGTGACCGCGCGCATGGTGATGGGCACCAGCAGGCCATGGGGCGCCGGGGGGCTAGCGGCATCCACCAGGGCGACGGGGTTGATGGCGCAGATAATGCTGGGTGCGGTGAGTGTGCCGGGATGGTCGCCACCCACGGTGATGCCGGTGACCCGTCCATTCTCGTGCGAAAGGGCGGTCACCGGGGTTCCCAGTCGCACGTCGCCCCCGTGCCGGGTAATGCCGTCGGCCATGGCGTCCATCAGCGCGCCGATGCCGCCCTCCGGGTACCAGAAGCCCTCTGGCGCCTGCTGCTCGTCGCGCAGCTTGCGGGATCGATCTGCCGAGATGACCTCCAGCGGCCAGCCATCCACCTTCTCCACGTACGGCCGTACGACGTGGTCGCGGAATCCCGCGCCGATGCGCGACCCCAACTCGCCGGCCGCGGTGCCGTCGTCAGGTACCCGGTCGTCGGGCGCCTGTGGCATCTGGTCGATGTAGCGCCCGGGGACAATGCGCCCGTGCTGCACCCGGGCCACGGGGCGGTCAATCCATCGCATGGGCGAATCCATCAGTTGCTCGGCCCACGCGACGCGGGCGACATCATGGATGAATGGGATGTGGCCGCCCAGATCGAAGCGGCATCCATCCCCTGAGAGCGTGCGGCACAGCCCACCCACGTGGCCGGCTGACTCAATGAGGGTGACGGTTGCCCCATCCCGTGCCGCAGCAAGCGCCGCCGCGAGGCCCGCAGGGCCTCCTCCCAGCACCACGATGTCGCCGCACTCAGCCATTCCCGGCACGGTGCCCGCTCGGAGGACGACTTGCAAGCCGCGAGCCGCCCGGAAGTCACTATCCTCGCCCACGTGCCACGACCGTCTGTGCCTTCTCTGGCCGCCGCCGGCCTTGCCGCACTTCTGATCACCGCCGGTTCCGCCAGTGCCAGTACCGGCGGTGGCGTCAGTTCATCAGGAGTGCGCTGGACCGTGCTGGTGATCGCCGCCGTCCTCATCGCGGCGGGCGGTGTCGCGATCGTCAAGAGCATGTGGGGCATGCGCGCACCGCTCAAGCGCGGAGCCACTGAGACCACCGAGACCCTGTGGCTGTTGCTGCCCTTGGCCCTCGCGGTTGCGCTGGTGGTCTTTGCAGCGCGGGGGATCTCATGACCACTGCCGCCGACGCAACCGCACGGCGACCGGGTCTTCTGCGCGACCTCATCACTCTGACGAAGCCCCGCATCATCTCGCTGCTCCTTGTCACCACGGTGTGCGCCATGTTCATCGCCGAGCGCGGGGTGCCGAGCGGCTGGCTGATCCTGTGGGCCCTTATTGGCGGCTATCTGTCTGCCGGCGGGGCCAACACCATCAACCAGTTCGTCGACCGCGACATCGACGCGGTGATGGGCCGCACAGAGCGCCGCCCCATCGTCGTGGGACGCATCACCGCCGGCTGGGCCCTGGCATTCGGGCTGACGCTGGTCACTGCCAGCGTGCTGGTGTTTGGATTCGGTACCACGTGGGTTGCCGCCGGCCTGTCGCTGCTTGGCGTTGTGCTCTACGTGTTTCTCTACACGCTGTGGCTCAAGCGCACGACGATCCACAACATCGTCATCGGGGGTGCTGCCGGGGCCGTGCCGCCGCTGGTGGGCTGGGCTGCCATCACCGGCGACATCTCGCTGGGTGCCGTGCTGCTGTTTGCCATCGTCTTCTTCTGGACCCCGCCACACTTCTGGGCACTTGCGCTGATGCTGAAGCGCGACTACTCCGAGGCCGGCGTGCCGATGTTGCCGGTGGTGTACGGCGAGCCGGCCACCCGCGTGCAGGTGCTGCTTTGGACCGTGGTCATGACGGGTGTCACGCTGCTGCCGGTGGCCGCAGGGATTGCAGGCCTTCTCTATCTCATCAGTGCCGTGGTGCTGAACCTGATGTTCCTCTACGCGGCCTGGTGCCTTGAACGGGGCGACACCCGGCGGGACTGGGCTGCTGTCACCTTTCACTTCTCGCTCATCTATCTCACGCTGCTGTTCGTCGCGCTCGCAGTGGACGCCGCAATATGAGCGGCAGCCGTGGCCGTCACGGCTTCGGCGGACTGGCATTCTTCGGTACCCCGCTGGGCATCGTCTTCTCGACGGTACTCATCGACCTCATCGGCTTCGGCATCGTCATCCCGCTGGTGCCGCTGTACGCCGAGAAGTTCGGGGCGTCGGTCATCCAGATCGGAATCCTCACCGGCTCGTATGCGCTGATGCAGTTGATCTTCGCGCCCATCTGGGGGCGCGTGTCCGATCGCTACGGCCGGCGCCCGGTAATCCTCGGATCGCTTATCGGCTCATCGGTGGCATGGCTCATGTTCGGGTTCGCCGGTGCCCTGTGGATGCTGTTCTTCGCCCGCATCCTCGACGGCATCTCCGGTGCGTCGTACGCCGCCGCCCAGGCGTATGTGGCCGATATCACCACCGACAAAGAGCGCGTGCGGGGGATGGGGCTGATCGGCGCGGCATTCGGTCTGGGGTTCATCATCGGCCCGGGTATCGGTGCGCTGTTCGCGCTCATCGATCCGCGCGCACCATTTATCGTCGCGGCCGCAGCCGCGCTGGCCAACTTCTGCCTGGCGTGGAAGCGCCTGCCCGAAACGCGCCCGCGTGGCAGCCGCGTAGGCGCGTCGGAGTCGCGTTGGAGCGCGCTGGGGAGCGCCGTGACCTCCCGAGCAATTGGTCCGCTCATCTGGATCTCGTTCCTCGGCAGCCTGGGCTTTGTGGGAATGGAGTCGGTCTTCGCGCTGTATGGAAGCCGGCAATTCGGGTTTGGCCTGGCCCAGACTGGCCTCGTCTTCGTGTTCATCGGCGTGTTCGCCGCAATCGTGCAGGGCGGGCTGGTGCACCGGCTCACCGATCGCGTGGGGGAGTGGCCGATTCTGCGCACCGGTCTCTGGCTCACCTCAGCCGCACTCATCCTGATGGGGCTGGTGTCAAATGTCTGGGCGCTGTTCCCCGTGCTCATTCTGCTGGCGCTCGGGTCGGGCCTTGTGTTTCCCACGATTTCGGCCCTCGTCAGCCAGCGAACGCCCGATGCTGCGCAGGGGGGCACTCTGGGCGTTCTGGCATCTGCCGGGGGGCTCGCGCGGCTCATCGCACCCATCGGCGCCACCGTGCTCTTTCAGGTGGTGGGTATCTCCTCGCCGCTCATCATCGGAGGGCTTCTGTTCGCCGTCTGCGGCGTGATGGCCGCCACCAAATTGGTGCGTGTCGCCCCCGCTACGTGATGTGCTGAGGCATCCGTGGAATACCGAAGGGGGCATCAGGGACAAGCGCCCCCCCAACCGGGGGCGCTCCGTCGTCTGATCCGGGGCATCGCGCCCCCCACCCGGTAGTAATGTGCGCCCCGTGTACAAGAGCAAGCACACCCTTCCGCTGGTCATCATCGGGGTCATCGTTGCCGCACTCACGGCGGCGCAGGCCCTTCTGATCGATTGGCTGCCGCCCGCCACCAGCGAGCAGGCTGGCCGCACCTTCACGCTCCTGTGGTTCCTCTTCTGGTCGAGCGCCATCTTCTTCGTCATCATCACATCACTCATCATCTACTCGGTCTGGAAGTTCCGCGCGCCCAAGGGCGATATGGGCGATGGCCCGCCAATTCATGGCAACACCAAACTCGAGATCGTGTGGACGGCGGTTCCTTCGGTCCTCCTCGTTGTGGTGGCCATCTACGGCTATATCGTGCTTGAGCGCAACGAGGCGGTCGCTGCCGACGCGCTCACGGTGGACGTCTACGCCCAGCAGTTCGCGTGGAGTTATGGCTACCCCGGTACGGGCATTCAGACCGGTGTCCTCGTGATTCCGCAGGGCCGCCAGGTGGAGTTGCACGTGCGTGCCCGCGACGTCATCCACTCCTTCTGGGTTCCCGAGTTCGGCATCAAGGGCGACGCCGTTCCCGGCATCGACCACGTGCTGTGGATCAACCCCACCACGCTGGGTACCTATCCCGTGGTGTGTGCAGAGCTGTGTGGTGTGGGCCATAGCGTGATGCGTTCCAAGGTGGAGGTCGTCACGCCCGCCGCCTTTCAGACCTGGCTCACAAAGAGCAAGGCCGACGTCGCTCAGGGAACGGCCAAGAGCGACGCCGCTGCCACGGCCGCGAACGCCCCCGGTGAGGTCGCCGCGGGGAAGACCGTCTTTGAGGCCAAGTGCGGTGGCTGCCACGCGGGTCTCGGCACCGAGGCCGGTGGCGTGGGCCCGAAACTCACGGGCCTGCCCCTCACCCTCGCCGGCGTCAAGACACAGATCACAAATGGTAAGGGCATCATGCCCGGCGGGATCGTGTCCGGTACGGACATGGCCGATGTGGCCGCCTACGTGATGTCGATCAACTAGCCCCGACCCCAGCCGAACCGAGCGAATACACACACATGGCAACGCACGCACCCGCACAGTCTCCTTCGGGACACGTACACCACGAGGACCCGCGCCCGGTGTCGTTCTGGTGGCGTCGCGCCATCGTCTCATCGGTTGTCGGTGTGCTGTTCGCATTCCTGCTGGTCTTCATGCTGCGTGCCATCTTCGGTCTCGACCCGCTGTGGCAGGGCAACGTCGTGGCCACAGTCGCCGGGCTGTTCGGCGGAATCGGATTCCTTTATGGCATCGGCTGCTTTGACTACTGGTTGACCTGGGCCAAGGGTCGCCCGATTTCGTCCGAGGACCACTCGTTCCACGGTGTGAGCAACTGGAAGCAGTACTTCCGGATCAACACCGACCACAAGGTCATCGGCATTCAGTACATGACCATGACCCTGTTCTTCATGGTCGTTGGCGGCATCATGGCGCTGCTCATCCGCACCGAGCTTGCAGCCCCGGGCCAGCAGATCGTGGACGGCCAGACCTACAACGGCCTGCTGAGCATGCACGCCACGCTCATGATCTTCGTATTCGCTGTGCCGGTATTCGGTGGTATCGCCAACTACGTACTCCCCATCATGCTGGGCGCCAAGGACATGGCGTTCCCCCGCCTCAATGCTCTGTCGTTCTGGTTCCTTCCGGTGTCCGGGTTCCTGTTCCTGGCATCAATGTTTACCGGCATGTTCGGTGCCGCGTGGACGGCCTACCCGCCGCTGGCATCGCAGGGCACCGCCGGACAGACGCTCTTTGAGCTGGGCGTGCAGTTCGCTGGCGCGTCATCCATCGCCACGGCAATCAACTTCCTGGCGACCATCATCACCATGCGTGCTCCGGGCATGACCATCTGGCGCATGCCGATTCTCGCGTGGGCCACAGGTGTCACCAGCGTGCTCGCGGTGTTCGCCACGCCGTTTATCGCCGGCTCGCAGTTCCTGACGATGTTCGACCGCGTGATGGGCACGAACTTCTTCGTGCCTGATCAGGGCGGCGACGTCATTATGTACCAACATATTTTCTGGTTCTACAGCCATCCAGCGGTGTACATCATGCTGTTGCCGGGCTTCGGAATCATCAGTGAGGTCATCGCCACATTCGCCCGCAAACCCCTCTTCGGCTATCGGGCCATGGCGTTTTCGATGGTGGCCATTGCGGTGCTGGGATTCGGCGTGTGGGCCCACCACATGTTTGTGTCGGGCATGGCCGCCTGGCTGCGCGTGCCGATGATGATCACCACCATCATCATCGCGGTGCCCACCGGGGTGAAGATGTTTTCGTGGGTCGCCACCCTCTGGCGGGGGAAGATCCATATGAAGGCGCCCATGCTGTGGGCGATGGGGTTCCTGTTCACCTTCCTTATCGGTGGTCTGTCGGGCGTGTTCAACGGCATCGTGCCCGCCGACATCCAGCTGTCAGACACCTACTTCATTACCGCCCACCTGCACTATGTGCTGTACGGCGGCAGCGTATACACGGTCTTCGCGGGCATCTATTACTGGTTTCCCAAGGCGACCGGCAGGATGCTCAATGAGCGGCTGAGCCAGTGGCACTTCTGGCTCACCTTCATCGGTACGCAGATCACCTTCATGCCCATGCACTGGCAGGGGCTGCAGGGAATGCCCCGCCGCGTGGTCGACTACGACCCCCGCTTCGCGACCGTCAACGCCATCGAGACCATCGGCTCGTACATGCTCGGCATCGCGACGATCATTTTCATCTACAACGTCGTGATTTCTCTGCGGAAGGGCGATCCCGCCCCATGGAATCCATGGCGCGGCCGCACGCTGGAGTGGATGGTGAGTTCTCCGCCGCCGCTCTTCAACTTTGACGTCATCCCTCAGGTGGTGGGTGGCCCGTACCAGTACGGCATTCCAGACGCGCGCCACGCAGTGGTGTTCGCTCCCGAGAAGTTCGGCGGTGAACTTACGGAGGACACACGCTATCCGGTGCTGGTGGTGGCCAACGACACCCTCGCCTCGCAGGGGCTCATCGACGAAATCCGTTCGCGCAATGCCGACGGACTGTGGTCATTTGAGTTCCTCGTGCCAGTGGGTGACGACGATCGCGCCGTGGCCGAGCGCCGCCTTGCGAACACGCTGGCAATCCTCGCTGGATACGGCATCGCCGCCACAGGCCGTGTGGCCGATGGCGAGGTCATTGCGGTGGCTGGCGACGAGGGCAAGTCGCGGCAGCCGTACGAGATCCTGGTCGCCACGCTGCCGACGGCATCCAGCGCGTGGATGCGCCAGGACGCCGTGGACCGAATCCGCAAGCGCTCCGGAATCGCCACCAGCCACTTCGTGGTGAGGGGTGACGATGCCCGCGCGCTGACGGCCGCGTCGGCCCTGCCGCTCACGATGATCGTGGCCACCGGTGCCGTGGGTGCCGACGCACTCGCCGCCGTGATTATGGCCCGGTTCGATGCCCAGCCAGCCCGATTCACCATCATCTGCCCGCTCGACCTGCCGCAGCCGCGTTGGGGCAGCGAGTCGAGCGAGATCCGCCGCCAGGCCGGTGAGCGTATGACCGCAACCATCAATGCCCTCGTTTCGGTTGGCGTGCAGGTGCAGGGCGAGGTCATGGACGACGGCCCCGCCACCGCACTGCCCCTTGCAATCGACGCCTTCGGGCCCGCCCAGATCTTGGTGGCGGGCGTGAATGGTGAGGCTGCTGCGCTGGCAGATGCAGCAAGCGCTGCCGCGGGGGAGACCCCCGTCGAAACCGTCAATCTTGGCGCCCCCGCGGGGAGCGAGTAGTGGCCACGACCACCGGTCACGCACCCGCGCCGTCGCACGGGCAGGACACCCACGGCAAGAAGCACGGGCTGAACGCCGAGCTCATCGGCATGCTGCTGTTCATCGGCTCAGAGGTGATGCTGTTCGCATCGCTGTTCACCGCCTACTTCTTTATCCGGTATGGCGTGAGCAATGAGGTATGGCCACCGCTGAAGCAGAATGGCGAGCCGTTTGAACTGCCGGTGATGCTCACCGGGGTCAACACGCTCATTCTGGTGGCGTCGTCGTTCACCCTGTGGTGGGGCGAGAAGCGCCTCAAGGCGGGCGACCGAAAAGGCCTGATCCGGGGCCTGTGGGTGACCATTCTGATGGGCGGCACGTTCCTCATCATCCAGTTCAATGAGTACGCGCACCTGGGCTTCACGCCTCAGGACCGGGCGTTCTCGGGCGCGTTCTACGCCCTCACCGGCTTCCATGGCGCGCACGTGGCGGTGGGCCTCATCGTCCTCTGCATGTGCCTTCGTCGTGTCTACAAGAACGACTTCACGGCCACCCAGCACACCCCGCTGGCCGCCGGGTCGTACTACTGGCACTTCGTTGACATCGTCTGGGTACTGCTCTTCCTCCTCGTCTACGTGATCTAGGGACACCGTGCGCTCACGCCTCATCGCCACTTCGACCGCTCTGCTGATTATCGGCGCCGCTGGATTCCTCGCGGGATGTGGCGGGGCGCAGTCGGCTCTCGACACCGCGGATACCGCTGCTGGCAAGACGAAGTTCGTCGGCTCATGCGGCGGCTGCCACACGCTGGCCGATGCCGGCACCAAGGGCCAGCTCGGCCCAAACCTTGATGATGCCTTCCGTGCGTCACGCGAGCAGGGCTTCAAGGAGACGCAGTTCTATGGGGTCGTCAAGCGCTGGATCGCGATTGCCCCGGCGGCACCGCTTCCCGGCAGCTACCAGGGGATGCCGCAGAACCTGGTGACGGGATCCGACGCCGAGAACGTGGCCGCATACGTGGCCACCGCGGCGGGTACCGAGCCCACCAGTGATGTGGTCGCCCTCACTCCTGCGGTTGAGGGCAAGGCGCCCGCCGCGGGCTCGGGCCCCGCCACTCCCGCCGACGGGGGCGCAACCGCGCCGTAATGCCCGAGGACGCCGCGACCCTTGACGGCGCGCGCGTCCTCGTGACCGGCGCGTCCCGCGGCTACGGCGCGGCGATTGCCCGTGCGCTCGCCGCGGAGGGCGCGTACCTCATCATCACGGCCACCGACACCGGTCGGCTGGCATCCACTGCCGAGGCATGTCGCGCACTCGGGGCCGGTGGCGTGGAGTGCTGTGCGCTCGATCTGGCCCATGCCACGTCGGTGGACGCACTCACCGATGCCATCACCACGTTGGTTCCCCGCCTGGAGGGAGTGGTGCTGAGCGCGGCCATTCTGGGCGCCCGGGGCCCCATCGCCGATATCGCACCCGCCGACATCGAGGCCGCGATCACTGTGAACGTCACTCACCAGTTGCGCCTGATGCAAGGCCTCGCGCCGCTCCTGGCGAGCGGGGCGGGCGTGGTGATCATCACGTCGGGCGCTGCGTCCAAGCCGGGCCGAGGCGCCTACGGATTGACCAAGGGGATGCTGGACGTGGCCGCCGATGTGCTGCGCGCGGAGTGGGCCGATCGGGACGTGCGGGTGGTACGCGTGAACCCTGGGCCGCTTCGCACCGACATGCGCGCCGCGGCGCACCCGGAGGAGGATCCGGCCACGGTGCCACCGCCATCGGAGCGTGTGCCGCCGGTGATCGCGGTGCTGAAGGGTGTCGACCCCGGCCCGTGCATTCAGGCCGCAGAGTGGGGCCTGTCATGAGCGCATCCGACCCCAGATCGAGCCGTCCCATCCCCCGGCTTGCGCGCACGGCCGGTTGGCAGGACGTGCCGATCGACCCTATTGACGAGCCGCTCGTGCCCGTGGCGCACATCGGCGAGCGCATTATTGAGGACCCGCAGTACTTCGCATGGGGCCTGCCCGGTGCGTTGCCCGGATGCTGGCTGCGCCAGGGTGTGGCCGAGCGCCTGAGTCGCGTGGCCCAGTCTCTGCCCGACGGCCTCATGTTGCTGGTGTGGGATGGCTGGCGCAGTATCGAGACGCAGTCGGCGCTGTTTGAGGCCTACATCGGCGACCTGGCGGGGCAGTACCCCACCTTCACACGCGCGCAGTTGGAGGATGCCGCCCGCACATATGTCACGCCACCGAGGCCTCCGCACCACGCACCGCCACCGCACTTCACGGGTGCCGCGGTGGATCTGACCCTCGCCGATGCCGATGGCGTTCCGCTTGATCTGGGCACGTCCTTCGATGCATTTGTGCCCGAGGCCGGTGCCGCGGCGCTTGAAGACATCGACATGCCGGCACGCGCCAACCGCCGCCTGCTCTTCTGGGCGATGCACGACGAGGGCTTCACCGCATATGTGGAGGAGTGGTGGCACTTCGATCACGGCGATCAGTTCTGGGGCGTCGTCAGCGGTCAGAGCGCCCGCTATGCGGGCATTACCGGCCCCACGGCATAGGATCGCCCTGATGTCCATGTCTACGCCCGCTCCGCCCCGCGCCACGGGGGCGCAGGTCGTCCCGGCGCTGCTCGGGCTCGTCAGGTTCCAGCACACGGTGTTTGCGCTTCCGTTCGCCTTCGCCGGTGCACTGATGGCGCAGAACGCATGGCCGCCCATCGGCGTGCTGGCCTGGATCCTGCTGGCCATGGTGGGCGCCCGCTCGCTGGCCATGGCGCTCAACCGTTTGGTGGACAGGGAGATGGATGCCCGTAACCCGCGCACGGCCGGCCGGCACATCCCCGCAGGGCGCCTGACGGCCAATCAGGTGCGCGCATTCGCGCTGGTGAGCCTGATTGCACTGCTCGTGGCGGTATCGCAGCTGCCGTCAATCACCTGGTGGCTCTGGCCCATCCCGGTGGCGCTGTTCGTGGCGTACCCGTACGCCAAGCGATTCACGTGGGCGTGTCACCTCATCCTCGGTATCTCCATCGGTATCGCACCCATCGGGGGCTGGATCGCGGTCACCGGCCAGTTCGCCCCTGCACCCATGCTGCTGTGGCTCGCGGTGGCGCTGTGGATCGCCGGGTTCGATGTGGTCTACGCCCTCCTCGACGTGGAGAGCGACCGGCGCGAGGGCGTTCACTCGGTACCGGTGCGATTTGGCGAGGTGCGCGCGCTGCGCATCGCGGCAGGCTGTCATGTGGCGACCATCGCACTGCTGGTGCTCGCCGGCTCGGCGGCATCAGTGACGTGGCCGTATTACGTCGCCGTGGCCGCCTGCGCGGTCATCCTCGCGTGGGAGCACCTGCACGTGCGCCCGGGCGACGCTGCGCGCATCAACGCCGCGTTCGGCACGGCCAACATGGCGATGTCGCTGGTGTTCCTGGTGGGCGTCGTGGCTGAGGTGGCCGTTGCCTGAGCATCTGGTGTCAGCCTGCGGGGTGGGGCACATCTACGGCGAACGCGCTGCCGTTGCGGATGTGCATCTGGATGTGGTTGCTGGTGAGCGGGTGGCGATTGCGGGTCCGAACGGTGCGGGCAAGAGCACGCTGCTTCGCATGGTGGCCACGCTGCTGCGTACCGGCACCGGCACGCTCACGGTGCTGGGCGAGGAGTTGCCCGGTGGAGCGCGCCGGGCCCGGTGCGGCATCGGCTACCTGGCGCACGATCCGCTGGCATACCTCGACCTGTCCCCGCGGCAGAACCTGCAGCTATATGCCGACCTCTTCGGGGTGCAGGATGCCGACCGGCGCATTGATGACCTTCTCGAGCGGGTTGACCTCATCGCCCGGGCCGACGACCCGGTGCGAGTGCTCAGCCGCGGCATGGCGCAGCGGCTTGCCCTTGCCCGCATGCTGCTGCACGAGCCGCGGCTGCTGCTGCTCGATGAACCCCACGCAAGCCTCGACGCCGCTGGAACGGCATTGCTCGACGCCGAGCTTGCCACCATGCATGCGGATGGGCGCGCGGCGGTGATCGTGACGCATGAGGTGGAGCGCATCGCATCGGTGGCCGATCGCCTGGTGGTGATGCGCCGCGGGCGCATCGTGGTGGACGAGCCGGTGGCCGGTCGCGGTCCGGCCCAGGTGCGCGCCCGGTACGAAGAGTGCATCGCATGAGCATGGCCGTGAACCGACCACGGTGGACGCGTCAGCTCGCCGGACTCATCCGCAAGGATCTGCGTCTGGAGCTTCGCACCAAGGAGACCGTGATGGCCATGGTGCTGTTCTCCATCGTCACTCTCACCATCATGCAGTTCGGGTTCGGCACGCGCGATGATGACCTCACGCGGTTCACCGGGGGGCTCATGTGGGTAACCCTGGCGTTTACCGCCGTGCTGGGCGTGGGCCGCTCGTACGTGGCTGAGCGCGAGCAGCGGGTACTCGACGGCATCCTGGCGTCGCCGGTGCCGCGCGTCGTGCTGCTGGCGGCCAAGGCGATTGCCATCGTTATCTACATGGCCATCACCGAGCTGGTGGTCATCCCCGTGGTGGGCATCTTCTTCGTGAAGGGGCCGTACTGGGACTCCATCGGCTGGATCGCACTGGTGGCACTGATTGCCAACGTGTGCATCGCCCTCTCGGGCACGTTGTTCTCAGGGCTCGCCCTGTTTACCCGCGCCCGCGACCTCATCCTGCCGGTGCTCTTTCTCCCTGCACTCGTGCCCGTGGTCATCGCCGGGGCCGGCGCCACGCATGCCGTGGTGGGAGGGCCACATGACATGAGCGAGTACCGTGGCTACTGCCTGTTTCTCGTGGGCTACGCCATACTGTTTCTCCTTGTCTGTATCGCGACCTACGATGCCGTCTTCGACGACTGATCACGCCTCCCGGCGTGTGATCGGTGCCCGGGCGGCGCTCATATGGGGTGTCATCGCCGCGGTGCTGGTAACCGTGGCAAGTGTGGGCGTGTTCCTGGTCGCCCCCGAGGACGCCGACCAGGGCGTGATCCAGCGCATCTTCTACTTCCACGTGGCAATCGCACTGGTGTCGCTGGTGATATTCGCCGTGGCCTGCGTGGCGGGGATCCTGTACCTGCGCACCCGCAACGTGCGCTGGGACGACGTGAGCGTCACCGCGATCCGCATCGGAATGCTCTTCTCGGTGCTTGTGATCATCACCGGATCCATCTGGGCCAAGGCCTCGTGGGGCACCTGGTGGGTGTGGGCCGACCCCCGACTGGTGACCTACCTCATCGTGGTGCTCATCTATGCCGCGTACTTCGTGCTGCGATCCTCGGTAGATGATGATCGTCGGCTTCGGTACTCGGCTATTTACGCCATCGCGGGGTTCGTGTCCGTTCCGCTGTCGTTCTATTCGGTACGAATTGCCCAATCGTTCGTGCACCCGGTCGTATTCACCAGTGGGGGTGCCAACATGCCTGGTTCGATGCTCATCTGGTTCCTCATCTCGCTGGCCGCGATGCTGGCGCTCTTCATCGCACTGCTCGAGGTCGAGCTGGTGGGCCGTCGCACGGAGCGCGCGCTGCGTGCCCTGTCCTTGCGTCTGGAGTCGTCATGAGCGGTGGTAACCAGTACGTGGTGGCTGCATATGCGGTTATCTGGTTTCTGGTCCTCGCCTACGTGGTGATGCTGGGCGCGCGTACCGCACGGGTGGGCCGGCAGGTGGAGGCCATTTCCCGCATGCTTGATCGCAGAGCCGCCGAATCCGACACCCCCGAGGGGGATGACGGCTGATGGCCCGCCCGCTGTTCCCCGTGTTCCTCGACCTGACTGATCGTCTCGTCGTTGTGGTGGGCGGGGGAGCGGTGGCGACGGAGCGCGCTGCCAAGCTGGCAGCCCATGGTGCGATAGTTCGTGTGGTGAGCCCCGAGCTCTCGCCCGCGCTACAGCGACTGGTCACCGATTCCACCGTGGCCGACCACCACGCCCGTCGGTACGAGGATGGAGACCTCGATGGTGCCGTATTGGTGGTTGCCGCCACCGACGATGCCGATGTGAACCGCCGGGTACGCGACGCCGCACGTGCGGCGGGTGCCGAGGTGAATGTGGCAGACGACCCTGCTGGGTCCACAGCCGTGATCCCCGCACTCATGCGCAGTGGTGATCTGGCCATCGCGATCACCACCGGCGGGGCAAGCCCCGTGGTGTCACGGCGTATCCGCGAGGATCTGGAAGATCGCTTTGGGCCGGGATGGGCGGGCCTTATCGACCTGCTGGCCGAGAGCCGGGATGACCTCATCGCGGCCCGTCCCGTTATCGCCGACCGCCGCGCCGCGGTGGAGGCGCTTATCGACTCCGGCGTGGTGGACCGCATCGCCGACGCGGGGCCCGGCGCATGCCGCACTGAGGTACGCGAGATGCTCGGCCTGCAACCGGTGAGTGAGGCCGCCTGATGCCGCGCATCGTCGCCGTGGGTATCTCCCACAAGACCGCACCGGTTGAGCAGCGCGAGAAGATTGCGCTCACTGACGCCACCACGCGCACGCTCGCACGTCAGCTGATCCGCCACCCCGACATTGCCGAGGCCGTTGTTATCTCCACCTGCAATCGCACTGAGGCCTACGTGCATGCACTCGATGCCAGCGCGGCCGAAGAGGCCATCTGCGAGGCATTGGTGGAGAACAGCACGATGACCCGGTCGGAGTTCGATTGCGCGCGCTACGCGCTGGTTGATGACCGGGCCGTGGCCCACCTGCTGCGCGTGTCATCGAGCCTCGACTCGATGGTGGTGGGCGAGAGTGAGATCCAGGGGCAGGTGCGCGGTGCCTGGGAGTCGGCCATCGACGAGGACGCCACGGGCGTGCTGCTCGACCGACTCTTCCGCCAGGCACTCGAGGCCGGCAAGCGCGTGCGTACCGAAACCAAGGTTGCCGTGCGCCCGGTGTCGGTCTCCACGGTTGCCGCCGACCTCGCCCGCGAAGCCCTGCCCGATATCGGTGGGTGCCGTGGGCTGGTGGTGGGTGGCGGCAGAATGGCCGAGGCCACTGCGCGCGCGTTGATGGAGCGTGGGCTGGGTGAGCTGGTGGTCATTAACCGGACGGTCGGCACTGCACGCGAGATCGCCGAGCGCCTCGGCGGAATGGGCCTTGGCTTCGACTGCCTGCCCGATGAACTGGCGCAGGCCGATGTGGTGGTGTGCTCCACCGACGCCCCGCACCCGGTTATCTCTGCTGCCAACATCACGGACGCACTTGCCGACCGCCCCACACGCCCCATTGTGCTCATTGATATCGCCGTGCCACGCGATGTTGAGTCTGCAGCGTCGGCCGTGCATGGCGCTGTGCTGTTTGACATCGACGATCTCGAGCGCGTGGTGGCCCAGCACCGCGACGAGCGCCAGGAGCATGCGCATCGCGCCGAGGTGATTGTGGGCGAGGAGGTGGAGCGGTACGCCGAGTGGCGCACCGGCCTCGCTGTGACGCCCGTCATTACATCCCTGCGTGAGATGGCCGAGGCCGTGCGACAGGGTGAGATCGCCCGGGTGGCCCGCGGCGGCGAGCCCCTCAGCGAGGAGGAGCGCGAGCGCCTGGATGTCGTCACGCGGGCCATGCTCAACAAGTTGCTGCATGAGCCCACCGTGCGCGCGCGAGAGGCCGCTGGATCACAGGATGGACTCAGGCATATCGACTCCCTGCGCTACCTGTTTGGACTCGACCTGCCGGATCACCCGCCGGCTGGCGATGGCACTGAGGCGCCGCACGCGCCGTCATCCCGCCACCTGGGCTGACGCCCCCGATGCGCATCACCGTGGCCACGCGGCGCTCCGCCCTTGCT
>CAJAPZ010000024.1 GCA_903943955.1 uncultured Actinomycetes bacterium | reverse complement strand
CGTTCGAGCGCCGTGGGCTCCAGACGCGAGCCGCGACGCGCATCCTCCACATCGTCCGTGATGTCGTGTGCCCCACCTGGGCCTGAGAGCCCCTGCTCCCACAGATACACCGACTCCGCAGTGACATCGCGCAGCGCGGCCACGCGCCGCGGGTCGGTCGCGGGCTCCAGTGCACGCGCCAGCGCCGCGCCGCCCTCAAAGGCAGCCATGCCAGCCAGGCGATCGCGCACCGTGGTGAGCTCGAGCAGTTCGATGGTGTGTTGATCCACGAAGTACATGGTGCCTTGTCGCGGGGCCTGATAGGAAACCAACATGCCAAAGACTCCGATGCCCGAATCTGTCGCCCGCTTCCTCGACGCCCCGAACCTGTGCGTGATGGCAGTGCTCCGACCCAATGGGTCGCCGCACACCACCGCCATCTGGTACCGCTGGCTGGGCGACGACCGCGTGCTGGTGAACATGGACGACATCCGCCCGCGTCTCGAATGGCTGCGACGCGACGGTCGCGTGGCCTTCACCTGCATTGACCCCACCAGCTTCTACCGGCAGGTGAGCCTCATGGGTGTGGTGGAGGAGATGTACGAGGACGTCGACCGCACCGATATCGATGCTCTCAGTCAGTTGTACGTGGGGAAGCCCTACCCGCGCACCGCCCACCCACGTATTTCCGTGCGCATTCGCGTGGATCGCTGGCACGGCTGGGACCGCGATCCCAATGAGGAAGAGAACCCCGACCGATCCCGTCTCCCCGTCTAGTTATCGCGCCAAGTCGTCACTTCGCTTCGACGGACCTCCGTGCGGGCAGACGGGCTCCGATAACAGCGTGTATTCGCCCATGCGGCCTATGGAATAAGGTCGCATCATGAGTTCACGCACTGTTCTGATCACCGGGGCATCCAGCGGCATCGGACGCGACGCAGCGATGCACCTCAACGCCGAGGGCTACGTCGTCATTGGCACGGTTCGCAGGCCAGCCGACGGCGACGCCCTCATCAGCGACGCGGCGCACCCCGACCGAATGCATGCCGTGCAGTGCGACGTCACGTCAAGCGCTGACGTCGCGGCACTGGCCCATCGCGTGCAGACCCTTGTGGGAGAGGAGGGCCTGCACGCGATGTTCAGTAACGCGGGAGTGGCAAACATGTCGGGACCGGTTTCGGCCGAGGATTGCCCGGTCGACACCCTCGAGCGACTGATCTCGATCAACTACCTGGGATCCGTGCGCGTGATTCAGGCACACCTGCCGCTCCTTCGCGCGTCACACGGCACTCTCGTGATCAACTCAGCGCTCATGGCCCGGACCGTGCTCCCGTACAACGGCGGCTACGCCCCGTCCAAGGCGGCCCTCGAGGCCTGGGCCGACCAACTGCGCCGCGAGATCCGCCCGTACGGAGTGCGCGTGGTGTGCATCCGGGCAGCCGCAATCGCCACGCCCCTCGAGGCCAAGCAGGACGCGTCAACGGTGCCGGATGCCGGTGCGTATCCCGAGCAGCGCGCATTTATCGAAGGCGGCCTCACGCTCATGCGCCGCGAATCTGCCAAGGCCCACGTGCAACCACGCCGATTCTCTGAGTTGGTGCAGAAGGTCATCGAGCGACGCCGGCCACCGCTCAAGCCGATCGTGGGTGGAATGGCACGGCCCATCTGGCTGGTGGGCGGCATGCCAGAGCGCATGCAAGATGCCGTGATCGCCCGCCTTGTTCGCCGCATGACCAAGGCCGGAACCGCGAGCAACTGACCCGCCGCCAACCCGACCGATGCAGGAAATCGGGCCTGGCGCACTAACGTGGACATGTCGATCGGTATCACGCCGGTCGAGAGGTCCGCTTCCTTGGGTCCCGCCACACGGCGGTTCGGGTGAGCAGTACCTCCCGAATCGCGTCCGCCCATGCGGCCGGCGCACCCATAGGAGCAATGCATTGTCACAGCAGTCCTTCGCCGATCTCGGCGTTTCGAGCGCGGTTGCCCGCGCCCTTGAAGATCGCGGATTCACCGCGCCCTTCGCCATCCAGACCAAGGTGATCGGCGACGTTCTCGCCGGCCGCGACGTGCTGGCCAAGTCGCCCACCGGGTCGGGCAAGACCCTCGCCTTCATGGTGCCGGTCATCGACCGCATCGCCGCCGAGGCACCGCGCCCGGCCGCCCTGGTGCTCGCACCCACCCGTGAACTGGCCACGCAGATCGTGGAATCCACCTACGCCATCGCACACGCCCGCGCACTCAAGATCTGCGCGGTATACGGCGGTGTGGGTCTCGAGAAACAGGCCCGCGAAGCCGCCAAGGCCCACATCGTGGTGGCCACTCCTGGTCGCCTTGAAGATTTGCTGTCACGCGGCGCCTTCTCGCTCAAGAACGTCACGATCCTGGTGCTGGACGAGGCCGACCGTATGCTCGACATGGGCTTCCGTCCGGCGGTGGACCGCGTGGTGGCCAAGTGCCCCAAGGACCGCCAGACGCTCTTCTTCTCGGCCACTCTCGACGGCGAGGCCGGCCGGATCGCGCTGATGTACACCCACGACGCCGCGCGCCACGAGCATGCCCCGCCCGCCCAGAAGACCGCCGACATCGAGCACCGGTTTGTGCGCGTCGAGCGTGACGGCAGGCTCGACCAGCTGGTGGGCGAGATCGGCACCGGCTACGACCTCAACCTCGTATTCGTGCGCACCAAGCACGGTGCCGACCGCCTGGTGCGCCACCTGAAGGGGCGCAAGGTGCAGGCGGCCGCCATGCACGGCGACAAGAGTCAGCGCCAGCGCGAGCGCGCGCTCGCCGACTTCGAGGCCGGACGTGTGACCACCCTGGTGGCCACCGACGTTGCGGCCAGGGGCATCCACGTGGACAACGTGGCCAAGGTCATCAACTTCGACCCGCCCGGACTCGCCGAGGACTACGTGCACCGCACAGGTCGCACCGGTCGCGCCGGTGAGCAGGGCGTGGCGGTCACCTTTGTGGGCACCGAGCACCTCGGCGACATGCGCAACATGACCCGCACGCTCAAGCTTGAAGATCAGTTCCGTACGGCCACGGCCGGCGACCCAGCGTCGCACGACCACGCCAGCCGTGGGGGTTCGGGCCCGAAGCAGGGTCAGCGCCCGCCGCGTCAGGGGCAGGGTCGCCCGCGTGCCAGCGGACAGCAGGGACAGGGTTTCCAGGGCGGGCGTCCTGGAAACAGCGGTGGCGGTGGCAATGGCCCCACCGGAGCCGGACGTCGCCGCAGGAGCGGTGGCAACTCCCGCTAGCCCCCTCGACGGGAGTTAGCCGGGTTTGTTTGAGGGAGCCAGCGCGCGCGCTGGCTCCCGTGTTTTTCCCTCCCCTTCTCCACCGCCGGCGGTGGCACGGGTCACAATCCGCACCCGGGGTATGGGGGCTCCCGGTCGCAGCCTCTGGCCCACTGCCGCAAGCCGCCGCTGCCCCTGACCGCGCATGTGCGATCCTTCCCATGTCAGGTGGGTCGCTCGCTTCTTTCCCAGTCGCGGGCGGCCCATTTGGCGTTTCGCATCGGTGGCTCCAGGGCCATGCCCGGGGGCCCGCACGAGACGGGCCGTCCGACGATCTCCGGCATCCCCCCGCATCCCGGGCGGCGAGAGCGACGCACGCGCCGATCACGACGCCCCGAACTTGACCCCCTGAGGCTCGGGCAATGAGCCTCAGGGGGTCGCGTTCCACCTATGGCCGCGAGACGACCACCGTATTGCCCACTCCCTCATCCACCACGTGCCCGCGCATGCCCTCGACGATGCTGTTGCCGTGGGTGGCGGGGCCCAGGTTCACAGCAGCGCGTGTGGCGACGAAGCCGCTGTCATTGTTGGCCAGCATCACATTGCCACTGGCGGCGTTGATCAGGGTCTGGGATGCGTTCTTCAAGTAGGTGAAGTCAAGCCATGCGACCCCAAGCAGGGCGTTGCCCCGAAAAGTATTTCCGGTAATCGTGGCGTTGTGCAGGAAGGACGGGAGGAAGAACCCGGGAGTGCCGGCCCAGCCACCGAGGATGGCGGCGAACTGGCCGTTCATCCGGCACGTATTCCCCTCGATCAGGGTCGTACTGGCCGGGTTGATGTTGCCGGTCATCACGCACACGGCGCTGGGCGGCGCCTGCCGGGTATCAATGTGATTGCCCCGGATGATGATGCGCGATGCCTCAGCGTCAAGCGGCTTGATGGCCGCCGGATGCCCGCCATGGCGCGTAAATCCGGGTGATGCCGTCAGTTGCGCGAGGTTCGACGGCGTGGAGCTCTGCACGATGGTGTTGGAGGTCACCCGGTACACCGCATTGAGGCCCCGACACCCCTCAATCTCCACTGCCTCGCCTGCGTGGAAGGTATTGCCAGACACCGTGATTGACCGAAAATGACAGCCGGCGAATGCGACAGCGTTGTCGTCGCCGCGCGTCATCGGGAGGTTGTTGTCGATCGTGTTGCCGTCAAGCACCACTGCCCCGGTCAACCGCGGGCCATCAGCGGATCCGTACACGGTGGCAATGAGGTCTGCGGCCGACGCGATATCCGACGGCATGCTCTGTGCCTCTGCGCCCACAATCCCAAACCGGAACTCATTGCCCGGCTGTACATCTGAGATGCGGTTATTGCGCATGGTCAGCGTGCCCCTTACCTGCAGCGCCATCACCGCAAGGGTCTTGGCCCCCTT
>CAJAPZ010000023.1 GCA_903943955.1 uncultured Actinomycetes bacterium | reverse complement strand
GATGAACTGCTGCCGAGAGTTGATGCATTGGTGGTGGGCGACCCACTTGATGAGGCCACCGATGTGGGGCCGGTGTTCGACCCGGCATCAGCCACCCGCATTATGGAGTGGATTGATGAAGCCACTGGTCTGGGTGCGCGGGTACTGCGCGGCGGCGTGATGGGGGACCACCCGGGGCTGCTCGCACCCACGGTGCTTGATGGCGTGGCACCCACCACCCAGTTGATGCGTGACGAGGCATTTGGTCCGGTGGTTGCCATTGCTGTGTACGACGGCATTGATGACGCCATCGCCGTGGCCAATGCCAGCCCGCTGGGGCTGCAGGCCGCCATCTTCACCGCGCGGGTGGACCGGGCGATGGCATGGGCGCGGCGGCTCGACTACGGCGCGGTGCTCATCAACGAGACCCCCACGTTCCGGGCGGACCACATGCCGTATGGCGGCGTGCGCGATTCGGGTGACGCCCGTGAGGGCCCCGGCGCGGCCGTGATGGAGATGACCCGGCCCAAGCTGATCATCACCCGTCTTGCAGGCGGCGAATAGGGCACCAAACGACGAAGCCCCGCGGAGTGCGCGGGGCTTCGTATGCATGGCGGGAGAAGGATTTGAACCTTCGTAGGCAGAGCCGGCGGTTTTACAGACCGCTCCCTTTGACCACTCGGGCATCCCGCCAGGGGCCGCGGGACCTTAGCGGAGGGAAGGTGCCCGACTCAACGCCTGACCGATTCCGGGCAGATCCGACCATGGCCCCGCCACCTCCACCGACCCGATGCATCTCGGGCAGATAACGAGCGCGGCCGGAGTAGTCAGTCGGTGGTGCCCTCCGGTGTGGGGTCAAAGCGGTAGCCCACTCCATAGTGCGTGACCACGAACTCGGTGCCCGGGATTGCCACCTTCAGCTTCTGTCGCACCTTGCGCACAAAGACGTCCACCGAGCGATCGCCGGCCATCATCTCGTAGCCCCAGGCCTCGCGATAGAGCTTGTTTCGCGCGAGCGGCTTTCCCGCCGCCTTGGCCAGCACCAGCAGCACTTCGAACTCGCGCGGGGTCAGGCCCACGCTCTTGCCACCCACGAAGGCCTGCACCTGGCCCGGATCGATGAGGAGCCCGTCAGACTCGATGGCGCCGTCATCCCCCCGGGACAGCTCGTTGTCGCGACGGCGCAGGTGTGCCGACACGCGGGCCACCATCTCCTTCATCGAGAAAGGCTTGGTGACGTAGTCGTCAGCCCCGATCTCCAGACCGTGCACCCGGTCGTGCTCACTGGTGCGGGCGCTGCACATGATGACCGGCACGTCCGGGTCGTCTGAGCGAACCTCCTCGGTAAACCGCCAGCCATCCATCTGGGGCAGCATCAGGTCGAGGATGATGATGTCGGGCCGCTCGCGACGAAACAGGCGCAGCCCCGTACCCCCGTCGGCTGCCTGCAGCGTGCGGTACCCCGCCCGGCCGAGGTGGTACGCAAGGGAGTCAGCGATGGCGGCGTCGTCCTCGACGATGAGCACGGTGTGGGTGGCCACGCCAAAGACGGTATCAGCGGGAGAGGGTTCTCCGGTGCGTGATGGGGTGCGTCGCGTCGGGCCCGATCTCTACGGTGCATGCGTGCGCACGACCGGACCTCGATGATCGGCAGCGGCCACCTGGTCTCGGGTCGCTATCGCCTTGACAAGCCCATTGGCAGCGGGGGCATGGCCACTGTGTGGCGTGCCCGCGACGAGGTGACCGGCCAGGACGTGGCGCTTAAGCGCATGCACGCACGGGTGCAGGACGATCCGGACCTGATCGAACGCTTCCGGCGCGAGGCCGAGGTGGTGGCGCGGTTGTCGCATCCGGCGGTGGTGCGCCTGTTTGATGAGGGCGCCGATGAGGACGGGCCATACATCGTGTTCGAACTGGTGGAGGGCACGAACCTGAAGGCCCTCATCAGGTCGCGGGGAGCGCTGTCGCCCGAGCTGGCTGCATCCATCACCAGTCAGGTGGCACGTGGTCTGGAGGTGGCGCACCGATCTGGCGTTGTGCACCGGGATATCAAGTCGCACAACGTGCTGGTGGCCGACGACGGCACGGCGAAGCTCACCGACTTCGGCATCGCCCGGCTACTCGATGGCGACCAGGGTGGCCTCACGCGCACCGGCACCGTGCTTGGCACGAGCGACTATCTGGCGCCAGAGCAGGCCCGCGGCCTGCGCGTGGACGGGCGAACCGATGTGTACTCGCTGGGCATCGTGGTGTACGAGTGCCTCACGGGGCAGTTGCCATTTCCGGCCGACACGCCCATGGGGGTGGCCCAGCGCCAGGTGCGCGATCCAATGCCCGATCCCCGTGATGTGCAGCCGGGGATCCCCCCGCATCTGGCATCGGTCGTGCTGCGCGCGTGCGAGAAGGACCCGGCGGCGCGGTTCGGGTCGGCACTCGAGATGTCCGACGCGCTCCTCGACGTACCGGTGGATGCCACCGGTGTGATGCCGGTGATCGCGGCCACCGAATCTGATGACGTCACCGGCGCACTTGCCGTGACACCTGAGTCGGTGGTGCCGCTCGATGATGGTGACACGCAGTCCCGTCCAGTGGTTCCACCCGCTGCGCCACCCTCGACCCCGGCCGTGGAGCCCGCGGCGCATGTCGCAGAGGATGAGCCCCCCCGCCATCCGGATGCCGAGGTGTTTGTGGCGCAGTCATCCGGGCGCCGTCGGGTGTGGCCCGGTGCCGTGGCAGCGCTGCTCATCGTGGCGCTCGCCGGGGTGGGTGCGTTCATCGTGTGGCGTGGCAGCGGATCTGATGCCGGCAATGTGGTCACTCAGGCGGCCTCGTCCGCCTCCCAGCCCACAGCACCACCAACCGACGTGATGGGCGCCATGGGTCCGTTGCAACTGGCCTCGGTGAAGGACGTTGATCCGGGCGGGGAGGGACGGGAGATGTCCGGCGAGGTTCCGCTGGCATATGACGGCAACGAGGAGACGGCCTGGCGTACGGAGCGGTACGTGACGGCCGACTTCGGTGGGGTGGACAAGGCGGGCGTGGGGCTTGAGTTCACCCTGCAGCAGCCGTCGGTGGCCACGCGCATGAACCTCATCACCAAGGGCACTGGCGGTACGTTTGAGGTGCTTGCCGGACCCCCCGCGACCGATGCCCGCGTGGTGGGCGAGGGAACATTCGGGAATGGTCGTCAGTCGGTGGATCTCACGCCGGGTGCGGCGTCTGGCATCTACACGCTGTGGATCACGTCGTTGCCCCCCAACATTCTTGGCAGTGGCTACCGGGCGTACGTGGCCGAGGCCTCGTTCGACGGCACCGTGCCGCAGGGCTGACCCCACGTGGTGGAGGGCGCCCCCTCCCGGTGGCGAACCAGTCCATGTGGACCTTCTGCCCGCATGGGAGGAGTCCCTTCGGGAACTCGACGAACGCCTCTCGCGGCAGGGGTCCCGTGCCCGTGCGCTGGCACCCGCGTCACGCGCCGGTTACGTGCGCGATTGCCGTCGGGTGGCGGCGTGGCTCGCCCCCCGGGGGGTGGGGAGCCCACGTGCAATCACCCCATCCATGCTCGAGGCCGCACTGCGCGAGATCGGGTGGGGAGCGGCCAGTCGCCGCCGTGCCCTCACGGCGCTCCGGGAGTGGCTCGCCCCGTTGTTTGACCGTGGTCGCTCACCCGCCGATTTGATCGACTCCCCCCGCCCACAGAGCACACCCGTTCCGCGCCTCTCGCAGGACGAGGTTGTTGCCATGGCCGACCACATGGCCATGCTGGTCACTGACGCCGCGCCACGATCTACGGCCCGTGCCCTGGCCATCCGCGACCGGGCCATCGTTGAGGTGCTCTACGGCAGTGCGCTCCGCCGCCAGGAGGTATGCGACCTGGTGTTGTCGTCGCTCGACTTCGAGAATGAGCTGCTCTCAGTGGTGGGCAAGGGCGGGTACTCGCGCACCGTGCCCATGACCGAGCCATGCGTTGATGCCCTGCGCGAGTGGCTGGATGAGGGGCGACCGAGGCTGGCCGCCATGTCCGGGCTCACCGCCGCCTCGCGCGCCCGCGTGTTCCTGTCGCGAACCGGGGCCGCACTCGATGGCGCCACCGTGTACCGCATCGTCAATCGCGGGCTCGAATCGCTTGGGAGGCGCGGTGGCCCGCACCTGCTTCGCCATGCCGCGGCCACGCATCTGCTGGAGGGCCCGGGCGGTCGCGATGGCGCTCACCTGCGTGTGGTTCAGGAGTTTCTGGGGCACTCAAGCATTGCCACCACCGAGCGCTACACCGGGGTCACCACCAAGGCGCTGCAGGAGACTCTGCGTCGCGCCCACCCGCGCGGATGACGGTGCAGGTGGACGACGCCGGGTACCGCGCCCTGGTCGCCGGCTTCCTGGCAACACGCGGCAGTGCCAATACCCGGGCGGCCTACGCGCGCGACCTGCTCATCCTGGGCGAGGCGTTTGGGGTGGCCGCAGGCGGCGAAGCCGGCCCATCATTTGGTGTGGAGGATGACCCGGGTGCCCGCCGGGCTGCTCTGCAGATGGCTGCCATCCCCCCCGACTGGTGGCAGCGCTGGCGGGATGCACTGGAGGGGAGGCAGTCGAGCCGTGCCCGCCGCGTGGCCGCGGTGCGTGCATTCTGCCGCTGGTGGTCGCGTGCGCTGGCACTGCCCAACCCTGTGCAGGACCTGCGACCGCCATCTGCGGCCGCGCGCGGTCAGGAGCGTCTGCAGCGCGAGGTGTCGGCGCTCACGCCGTCGCAGATGCGCCGTCTGTGCGACGCCGCCGCCGCCATGCCGGGTCCACTGGGTCTTCGCACCCACGCGCTCATCGAGGTGCTCTACGGGTGCGGCCTGCGGGCCACCGAGGCGTCGGGCCTCGACATGTCAGCGCTCCATCTCGACGACCTTGATGATCCGTACGTGGTGGTGCTGGGCAAGGGCGGCAGGCACCGTGCCGTGGCGGTGCCGGTGGTGGCTCGCGAGGTGCTCACCCGGTATCTGACCACGGGCCGACCGGAACTGCGCGCACGTGATGTAACCCCTCGCAAGGCCCAGCAGCAGCACCGCGACGCCGACGCCGTATTCCTGGGTGCACGCGGCCGGCGCATCGGGCGATCGGACGTGTGGCGTGAGGTCAACCGCGCAGCCGACAAGGCGGGTCTGGTGTCGGAGGGCGTGCGCGTGTTCCCCCATGCGCTGCGCCACTCATGCGGCACCCACCTGGTGCAAGCGGGAGTGGACATCCGGTACGTCCAGGCCCACCTTGGCCACGCCAGCCCGGTGACCACCGAGGTGTACACGCACATCACCGCAAGCCACCTGCGGGAAGACTTCGACCGCGCCCACCCAAGGGCACGACGAGCCTCGTAACCATTTGTGACCCAATCGGTATGGGGTCAGACCCCACCCGGGGTCTGACCCCATTGATGGGTGAAGTCTCTCTGAGCAGGCGGTTTGCAAAACCGGATTTTGCCCTACGAGAGACGCACTGTGCGTGTTGTCACCAGTTGTGACCTGATCAGTATGGTGCCTGGCACCGGGGGGTGGGGCGGATTTCCCCGGTGATTCCCGCGTCGCTCACGGTCAGCCTTCCCACGGAGGGCTGCATTGCCTGCGAGCCCAGTTGCCGGCGATAGCGGCGTACGAGCCGGTCGGCGACTCCTGCGGCACCGGGGCGCGGCGGGCGGTCTCCTTCCAGGCTTCCCCACGGGCACACCGCTCCTGGGTTCATCACCAGCACGCCATCCACCTGCGCGATCAACGCCTCGTGCCAGTGGCCGAACACCACGGCATCGACGCCCTCAAATGCGCTCGCCATTGCCCGCACCCGGCCGGCATCCCACCCGATTCGCCTGCCTGCCGCTGCGTGCGCCACCACCACGAGTGGGTCGGTGCCCGGACGCTTGCCGTGGATGAGCCCAATCCGGTGCCGCCCCACCTGAATCACCGCCCGACGCGGCAGGCGTGGGGCGGATGGCAGGTCGTGGTCTCCGCGCACGGCCACGACGGGGGCGATCCGCTCGAGGTCACGGATGACCGAGCCATCGGAGAGGTCGCCGGCATGCAGGATGAGATCGCTGCCCTCAAGCGCATCCAGCACGACCTGCGGCAGCGCGTCGAGGAACTCACCGACGTGCGTGTCGGCGAGCACCCCGATTCGGATCATCCGCGGTACGCAGCCTTTGCGGCATGGCGGTCGGTGGCGAGCTCGATGAGCTGCTGCACCAGATCGGGATACGCGAACCCGTCACCGGCCATGAGGCGCCCCCACACACTGGTATCGGTGAACCCCGGGATGGTGTTGATCTCGCTCACGTACAGCTGATCGCCCTCGAGGAAGAAGTCCACGCGGGCGAGGCCTGAGCAGCCGATGGCATTCCAGGCGGCGACGGCCAGCTCTCGGGCACGTTCCTGCACCGCGGGTGGCACATCGGCCGGCACGGCCAGGCGCATGCCGCCGGGCTCGTACTTGGCGTCATGGTCGTACCAATCGGCGTCGTGGAGGATTTCGCCGAGGGGCGACGCATGGGGCTCGGCGTTGCCCAGCAGGCCCACCTCTACCTCGCGGCCCAGCGCCCGGCGCTCCACGAGCGCCTTGTCGTCGTGGGCAAAGGCCAGTTCGAGTGCGGCGTCCAGATCGTCGGCCGTGGGTACCGGACTGATACCGAATGACGACCCGAGGCGCGCGGGCTTGGCAAATGCCGGGTATCCGCAGGTGTTGGCCACCTCGTCGCGTACCGCAGCCGGATCGGCCTGCCACTGCGCATGCAGGATGACCACCGTCTCCACGCGTGGAATCCCCGCTGCGGTGGCCAGCACGTGGAAAAGCGCTTTGTCCATTCCCGTGGCCGAGGCTGCAACGTCGGCGCCCACGTAGGGCACCCCCACGGTCTCGCAGAGGCCCTGCACGGTGCCGTCCTCACCCCACGGACCGTGCAGGACTGGGAACACCAGATCAACATCGGCGCTCTCGCCGCCATCAAGGCGTACCAGCCGTGCGAGATCCCCCCCTGCAGGTACGAGCGCGACAGGGTGCCCGTCGCTCGTCCAGGCACCATCCCGGGCGATTGTGACTCTGATCACCTCATGCAGCGACGGATCGATGGCGTCGGCCACCGACGCGGCCGAAGCGATCGAGACGTCATGCTCGCTGCTCCGGCCGCCCCCGAGGACGGCAATCCTCATCCGGGTGGTGCCGGCGGCTGGGCGCCACCGCCGCCCGATGCCCCGCCACCGCTCGGTGCCGGCGGCTGGGACGATCCGCCACCGGAACTCTTGGTCGTGGTACCCGCCCCCGAGCCGCCGCCGCTGCCGGTGGGATACGCCACGATGATGGTGACGGTGCTGCCCGACGTCACGGTGGATCCCGGGCCCGGCGTCTGGTCGATAACGGTGCCCTCCGGCTGTGACGACTCGGCACCGGACGAGACCACGTTGAACCCGAGGCTCTCAAGCTTGCTGCGGGCGGTGCTGGCGTCGCTGCCCGTGACGTCGGGCACGTCAACGCCCGACGACTGCGCCGCAACGATGAGACTGACCGAGGATCCCTTGGCGGCAGATGAGCCACCGCTCGGATCCTGCGACACCACGGTGCCCGGCGACTGGCCAGAGGTACCGTCGTCCTCGCTCACGCTGCCCACGGTCAGCCCGGCCTGCGCGATGTCGGCCTTTGCGGTTGCGGTATCGCTCCCAGTGACGTCGGGCACGGGCACCTTGGTGGTGCCCTTGCTCACGCTCAGGGTGATGGTGTCGCCAGATGCCGCGGTGGTACCCGGCTTCGGGTCCTGCTTCACGACGATGCCGATGTCCTTCGTGCTGTCCACCTGAACGGTGGTGCCCTGCAGCCCCACCTTCTCAAGGGCAGCCGTCGCCTGTTCCACCGTCTGGTCGAGCACACTCGGTACGGTGATCTGCGCCGGCCCGGTGGACACCAGGATGGTGACAGTGGACTCCTTGGCCACATCGGTGCCCGCGGCGGGGTTACTGCCGATAACCACACCGGCCAGCACGGTGTCGCTGGGCTCCTGGCGCTGCGCCGGCTTCAGCCCGACATCGTTGATGGCACGGGTGGCAGCCGGTACGTCGTATCCCGCAATGTCGGGCACCGGGATGGTGTCGCCACCACCGCTGGTGAGTGCAAGCGCGAGCGCCACAGCCAGAGCGGCGATGAGCACCGCGACGATCCCCCACACGGCGGGCCGGTTGTTGCGTCCCTTTTGCTGCTGGCGTCCACCGCCACCGCGTCCACCGCCACCATTTGCCATTGCCTGGGTCTCCGTGGTCGCAACCGCCCCGGCGACTGCCGTGGGAGCTGTGAGGATGAGCGTGGACTGCTGGCCACCGGACATGCCGGCGCGTATGTCGAGGAGTGCCGCGCTGAACTCGTCGGCCGTGGTAAAGCGGTCTTCTGGGCGCTTCGACAGGGCCTTCAAAACCGCGGCGTCAAGGTCGTGGGGGATACTCGACTCGAACACCCGCGGCGGGATGGGCGGCTCGTTGATCTGCTTCATGGCGACCGTCACCGGACGGTCGCCGTCAAAGGGCACGCGCCCCGTGAGCATCTCGTACAGCACGATTCCCACCGCATAGGTGTCGCTGGCGGCTGTGGTCTCCTCGCCCTGTGCCTGCTCGGGTGAGAGATACTGAGCGGTGCCGATAACTGATCCGGCTTCGGTCATCTGCTGATCGGCGTCGGCGCGCGCGATGCCGAAGTCGGCCACGCGCAGGCGACCATCCTCGCCCACCATCACATTCTGCGGCTTGATATCCCGGTGCACGATGCCCGCGCCGTGCGCAGCGGTGAGGGCCGAGAGGATCTGCAGGGCGTTGTCCACCGCCACCGCGGGGTCGAGGGGGCCCTGCTCGCGGATGACCTTCTTCAGGTCCGGCCCCGAGAGGTACTCCATCACGATGTAGTACGTACTCTCGGCCTCGCCGCGGTCGTATACCGCCACGATGTTCGGATGGTTCAGGCCGGCTGCGGCCGACGCCTCGCGGCGGAACCGCTCAACGAATGCCGGGTCCTGTGCAAATCGGTCAGCCAGCACTTTGACCGCCACCTCGCGGTCCAGAAGCTTGTCGTAGGCCAGATACACCGTGGCCATCCCGCCGCTTCCCAGCTGGTGGCCCAGCTCGTAGCGCTCGCCCAGTTCACTGCCCGGTCCGATGCTCATGGCTGGGGCTCCCCCTGCACGGGCGTGGCCGAAAGTGCCGTGCGCATGACCTCTCCTGCGATCGGTGCGGCCACCTGGCCGCCGGTTCCTGATGTGTCCTCAATCACTACTGCCACGGCCACCTTTGGGTTGTCAGCGGGCGCGAATCCGATGAACCAGGCCTGGTTGCGATTGGGGTCGCCCGTCTCCGCGGTACCGGTCTTGCCGGCCACGGACAGTCCGGAAAGCCCGGCCTTGGTACCAGTTCCCTCGCGCACCACGTTCTGCATCATGCGGGAGACCTCGGACGAGACATAGGCGCTGGCCACCGAATCGAGTGTCTCGGGGTTCTGCTGCTTCACCACCACGCCATCCTTTGTGATGACGCGCTTCACCAGATACGGACGCTGCATGCGGCCGCCGTTGGCTACCGCACCGGCCACCATGGCCATCTGCAAGGGGGTCACCAGCAGGTTCTCCTGACCAATTGCAATACGCGCGGCGTCCTCATCCCGTTGGGTATTCGAAAGCAGTTTGCCGTCACGGTAGCGACCTGACACGGCCACCTCATCAGAGGGTAGGTCGATCTCCACGGGGCGGCCGAACCCGAACTTGGTCATCTCGCCCCCCAGACGCGACGGACCCAGCCGCTTACCGACCTGCGCGAACGTGGTGTTGATCGAAAACGTGAGTGCGTCGGTGAAGTTATGCACGCCGAACTTGCTACCCCCGTCATTCCTGATGGTCTGGCCGTCAACCACGTACTTCCCGGGGTCATCAAATGTGGACGAGGGGTTCCACTTGCCGCTGTTCAGCGCCGCGGTGGCGGTGACCACCTTGAACGTCGAACCGGGGGGGTACCTGCCCTGCGTTCCGCGGTTGACTAGCGGCGCGCCACTCTGCTTGCGAATCGTTGCGAAGTCGGACGCCACCTGATTGAGGTCGAAGGCCGGGGATGATGCCAGTGCGAGCACCTGTCCGGTACTCGGGTCGATGGCCACCACGGCGCCACGGCTCCCCGCGATCAATGCTTCAGCCGTCTTCTGTACCCGCGTGTCGAGGGTCAGACGGATGTCGGCCCCCTCCTTCTGAGCGGCGCGCAGCTTGTCGAGAATCGCACCCGCACCGTAACTGCCCGCCAGATACTGGTTGTACTGCTGCTCCAGGCCGGTGGATCCCTGCTGCGGGGTGGCGTAGCCCACCACCTGCGCCGCCAATGCACCCTGCGGGTAGTAACGGCGGTAGTACCGATTGCCCTTCTGCCTGTAGGCAATGCTTTCGGCCAGCACCACCTTGTCGGCGGAGATGATGCGCCCACGGTCCACTAGGCGCTGCTTCTCAAACTGGTACGGATTGTCGGCACGCTCATCCAGGCCTCCGGCGGCGATCACCTGCCAGTAGCCCAGCATGAGGATGAGCACGCCGAATCCGGCAACCAGGGCCAGATACAACGATTTGATGGATCGGTTCATGCGGCAGGCGCTCCATGCACCGCATCAATCAGCCCCTGGCGCGAGCGCTGACTGATGATGAGCAGGATCGCGACGATGCCGAAGTTGACCACCACGCTCGATCCCCCGTACGACATGAACGGCAGCGTCACGCCAGTCAGCGGCACCAAGCGGACGATGCCGCCAATAATGATGAATGCCTGAAGTCCGACCACCGCGGTCAGGCCGCCGGCCAGAAGTTTGCTGAAGCCGTCACGCGCGGCGGTCGCAATCGCGAACCCCCGAGCCATGAACAAGACGAAGAGAAGCATGACCCCGACGGATCCGACGAATCCGAGGTCGTCCGCGACCGCGCTGAAAATGAAGTCGGTCTGCAATTCGGGGATGCGCGGGGTTCCTCCGGGGGTCACCAAGAGCGCCCGGCCAAATCCCGGACCCACCAATCCGCCGTCGGCAAGCGCATAGAGCGACTGCACCATCTGGTACCCGTTGCCCTGCGCGTCGCCAAAGGGGTTGAGCCACGACCCCACACGCACGGCGATTCTGGGCACGGTCGCCCAGATGAATAACGACCCCGCCACAAACATGCCCATGCCCAGGCCCACGTAGAGCGCACGTCCCGTGGCCAGGTACAGCATGGCCAGGAACACGCCAAAAAACAGAAGCGCGGTACCGAAGTCGTTCAGCGCAACCACCACCACCAACGCCAGTCCCCAGAACAGCAGGATGGGTGCCATGTGACGGAAGGCGGGCAGGTTCATGCCAAACCTGCGCTCGGTGGGAATGGCCAGCACCTCGCGCTTTTCCCGCAGGTACCCCGCCAGGAAGATGACCACCAGCACCTTGGCCAGCTCCCCAAGCTGCACGCGCTGGCCGCCGCCCACCGAGATCCACAGGCGGGATCCGTTGACGGTGGTGCCAAACACCATGGTTGCCACCAGCAGGCCCACGGCCGTGAGGCCGATCACGTAGCGGTAGCGCTCCAGTACCCGGTGATCGGGAAGAAACACGATGATCGCGCAGAAGACGATGCCGCCGAGGGTCATCCACAGCGCCTGCTCGCCGGCCAGCGCCGGATCGATGCGGTACAGCTCTGCCAGACCGATTCCCGTGAGCGCCGCCATGATGGGCACCAGATACGGATCTGAATAGGGCGCACGAAGGCGCAGCACCGCGTGCATCACCACAAACACCATGGCCACGCCCAGAGCGGTCTGCCACGGTCCCGCCTGCAGTGTGTCGGTGCGCGCCGATGCCGCGGCGGCCAGGCCCAGTATTCCCAGCAGCAGGCCGGGAACGAGGAAGTACATCTCGCGGGTGCGCAGCCTCATCCGCGCTTCCGGGCCGCAGCCTGCGCCGCAGCCGCCTTCTTCTTCTGCGCCGCAGTGGCCGTGGCGCTCGTCTTCGCCGCCTTCTTCTTTGCGGGCGTGGCAACGGGGACCGGCGCGGCGCTGGGCGATTCCCACGTGGTGGGAATGCCGTAGTGCCATGCCAGGCGCACGGCCAACGCGGTGGCCTCACCCTCGCCCTGTACGCCCTCCTCGAGTGCGGATGGCTCCTGGGCCAGTACGGCCGCCGCCGGCACGCCGATCACCTGCCCATCGCTGAGCAGTGAGATACCGAAGGGTGAGTAGGGCAGCCCGTTGTACAGGCGCAACTGCCCGGAATCATCGGCCTGCACCACGTGTGAGCGCGACGATGCCCATGCCACGCCGCCCACGATGAACCCCACCACCACGGTGACCGCAGCAACGATGAGCAGCATCTTCGAACGGGCTCTGGGCACGTGCTCCAGCACACGATCGGGCTGCGGCGACCGGCCCGTGCGGTGCGTGGGCTCCACCAGAGGGCGCGGCAGCGTGGCCATGCGCGGGGTTGGTGGCACGAACTCCACTGGTTCGGGCACGGTGGCCGGCTCGCCGGTCCCGATACGCGCCAGCACCACGGTGGCATTGTCCTCGCCACCCGATGCATCAGCGGCCTCCACCAGCGCATGGGCGGCATCGGCGAGCGACCCATCGGCCAGCATGATGCGGGTGATCGCCGCGTCGCCGATCGCCGCCGATACGCCGTCGGTGCACAGCATGATGACGTCGCCATCCTGCACTGGCACCTGAAACGAATCGGGTGTCAGGTCCGACTGCGCACCGACCGCGCGCGTGATGACGTTGCGCTGCGGATGGCGGTCGGCCTGCTCCTCGGTGAGCGCCCCGCCACGCACCAGCTCGGCCACCACGGAGTGGTCGTCGGTGAGGCGCCGAAGCTTGCCATCACGCACCAGATAGGCGCGCGAATCGCCCACGTGCACCACATACATCCGGCCTTCGTCTCCCAGCAGGCAGGCGGTCACGGTTGTGCCCATCCCGGCCCGCCCGGCATCGCCAGCGGCGGCCTTGCGGATGTCCTTGTTTGCCCGATCCACGGCACGCTTCAGGTCGCCGGGCCGTGGAGAGAGCGGCAATGCCTCGAGCGCCTGCACAGCCATGCCCGCGGCCACCTCGCCGGCCTGGGCACCACCCATACCGTCGGCCACCGCCACGATGGGCGGACGCACGAGATGGCGGTCCTCGTTGTGGCCGCGCACGCGGCCCACGTCGGTGGCCTGAGCCAGTTCGACCAGTACGAGGTGCGCGGTCATCCCGCTGCCGCCGCCTCCCGGGTGACCGCGTCCACCCGGGCGAGCACCACGGTGACGTTGTCAGGACCGCCCGCACTATTGGCCAGGGCGATCAGCGTGGACGCCGCTTCGTTCAGGGTCCCTGCACCCTCGATGGCAGCCAGGATCTCATCGTCATCCACCGGACCCGACAAGCCGTCGGTGCACAGCAGCACCACGTCGTCGGGCTCCAGATCAACCCGCAGGGCGTCCACCTCCACATCGATGTCCACGCCGAGGGCCCGGGTGATCACGTGGCGCGCGGGGTGGTGCTCGGCGTCAGCCTCCGACAGGGCCCCTCGCCGCACCATCTCCGCAACGATGGAGTGGTCGTCGGTTACCTGCACCATGCGACCGTCACGCACCAGATAGGCCCGTGAATCACCCACGTGCACCAGGTAGAGCACGCCGGAATCCACGAATCCCGCCGTGGTCGTGGTGCCCATGCCTTCCAGATCCGGGTCGGCCACCGCCGCGGCGACGATCGCCGTGTTCGCCTGCCTCAGCGCACCCAACAGGGCAGCCGGGTCGGTGGTGGTGCCCACCCCGCGAAGAGAATCGATGGCCATGCGCGCTGCGGTGGCACCGCCCCTGTGCCCACCCATTCCGTCGGCGACCGCGATGAGCGGCGGTGCCAGCAGGTCGAGGTCCTGGTTGTCGGACCGCACGCGACCCACGTCGGATGCCGATGCGAGCTCGGTGAGGGCCAGATCGTCGCGCATGGTCAGTCCTCCCACCGCAGCACGGTCTCGCCCACGCGAATCTCGTCGCGCAGGTGCAACTGCTGCTCACCCGAGATGCGGCTGCCGTTGATGAACGTGCCGTTGAGCGACCCCAGATCCTCTGCAAACCAGAAGTGGCCGCGGCGGAACACGCGGGCGTGGGTGTGTGAGATGAATTGATCGGTCACGGGGATGCGCGAGGAGTTCGATCGGCCGATCGTCGCTCCGCCCGCCACGTCATATCGCGTTCCCACCCGAAGGCTGGTGGATTGCGTCACGATGAGGTGTGGGGCAACCGCGGCGGCCGCGCGAGCGATCTCGGGCTTGGCGGCAATTCCCGCGTTCTCGGGAATGACGGCGTGCGGCTTTCGCACCGCCTGGGCGGCGCCCACGCCCACCACTGTCTGCGCCGCCGTGCCCGGTGAGGGTGCCCTGGGCTGGGCGGGGGCCATCTCCGATGGATCGGGTGGGCGTACCTCGATCTCCGCCGTGCGCAGGGCGCGCACGGACGCCCGCACGACGGCGCCGATGAATACGAATAGGAGCAGGAGAAAGACGGCCTGCCCGATGATGAGCCCCGTCTCGGTCACCGGTGTCCCCCGGTCACTCCGACCGGCGCTTGCGTGGCCCCGGTGCGATCATCGGCGTTCCACAACGATCTCGGCGCCACCCAGACTCACCTGGTCCCCGTCGCGAAGGGCATGACGCATCACGCGCTTGCCGTTGACCTCCACGCCGTTGGTGGAGCCAAGGTCCACCAACGTGTACTCGAGGCCCTCGTGCCGGATCTCGGCGTGCACGCGGCTCACGTTCGGATCGGGCACCACGATGTCGCAGTCGCGGCTTCGCCCCAACGTGGTGACTTTGCGTGCCACGCGGTTGGGCTGGCCGCCCACGTAGACGGTGACCTCCTCGCGCACCAGGCCCGCGGCACGGGCCTGCTCGGCACTCAGCACCTGTGTGCCGCTCACGGCGTCCAGGGCCTCGTTTGACAGCGGCTCGGCAGGTGGGGGTGGCGGCTCCACGGCCCCTTCGTCCGGCACCTCGATGCCGGGGCGCCCGGGGTCCACCATGCGGCAGGCGATGCCGAACTCGCCGGGGCGCAGGTCGTCGTCGGTCTCCAGGCGGATGCGCGGCATCGACAAGAGCGACAGCCCCTCACTGCGGGCATGGGCCTCGAGGTACGAGCCCAACTCGATGACGAGCGACGATTCGTACGATGCAAACTGCCGGCGATCGGTTGGGGAGAGGTACACCGTGTACTGGTTTGGCACGTACACCCGCGACACCGAGACGGTCTTGTGGTCCTCCATCTCGCGCGCCAGGCGTCGCGCCAGCTCCACGGGCTGGAGCGTGCTGCGAAACATCCGGCCGAAGGTCTTCTCGACCAGGCCCTCAATCTTCTGCTCGATGCTCCGGAGTGCGCTCATGCCACCATTCCGTCAACGGAGGGCGACTGCCCGGCATCACGACGCGTGAACACGCGCCATGGCCGAGCCGCCCAGGCAATTGCGAGGATAGCCGAGGGGATCACGGCGCCGACCGCCCACAGGCCTCCGCCCCCCAGCAAGCCGGCGGCGATGGTCACTCCCGCCCCCCACAGCACCGCCGTGGAGATGCGCGTGGTACCCCGTGATCGCAGCACCAAAGGCCATGTCAGTGCTGCCGCAATCATGATGCCGGCAGCAATCAGCGCCTGCGGGTGCGCGCCGAGGGGACGCAGCAGCAAATCCCCCGCTGCCATGGGCGATCGCACCCCCTCCAGACGATCCCAAATCCCCCATTGCTCTCCGCCGGTGAACATAAACGACGATGCCCCGGCCACGATCTGCCACGCAAGCACGGCGAGCATTCCCGCGACCGATGTCCATATCCGCGATGCCACTGATCGGGTGGATCCCGCCGCGATGGCGTATAGCGGTAACAGGCCCCACGCCGCCAGCACCGGCGCAAGCACCGGCAGCAGGATGAGGCGACCATGCCGTGATCCGGTCATCACCAGCAGCAGCGCGATGATGACGGCGATTCCGGTGAATGCGGGCGCAGCGGTGGCCATGCCGGCACCCGCCAGCAGCACCAGGCCGAGTGCCGCCACGGGCGCCCGCCACGCGCCGATGATGCCGGCGATGAGGGCGATGCCCGCGGTGCCGAAGGCGCTGGTGCTGAACCCGCGTTCGGCGATCATGCCGCCCAGAATGGCGGCGGCGACTCCGGTGAGCGCGGGTGGGAGCGGCCCGGAGAGCAGTGCGATGGCGCGCTTGCCACGGCCCTCGGGCAGCTCATCGGCCTCCTCGCGCACGACGCGCGCCAGCCGTGCGGCATCGGGCCGCGCATTCGGGTCGGGCGAGAGCCCGGCATCGATGGCCCGCGACAGGCGCTCCGGCAGGTCGGGGCGGAGGGTGCGGATGGGTGCCACCTCGCCGAGCGCCGCCCGGCGCGCGGTATCTGCAGGACTGGCCCCCAGCAGGGGATTTCTGCCTGTGAGCCCCTCGTACAGCACCAGCGTGGCGGCCCATACGTCGGCAGCGCCGGTCACGACCTCGCCCGTTGCCTGCTCGGGCGCCATGTACGCCATGGTGCCCACCACGCCACCGGTCTGGGTCATTCCGCTCTCACCGGAGAGCCGGGCCACTCCCAGATCGGTCACCCGGGCGTGTCCGTCGTCGTCAACCAGGATGTTGGCGGGTTTGATGTCGCGGTGGATCACGCCGCGCTCGTGCGCATGCGCAAGGGCATCCAGTACATCTGCGGCCATCTCGGCAGCAGCGCGGTCGCCCGGAGGCGTGTCGGCGTACACCCGCTCCAACGATGGTCCGTCGATCAGTTCGGAGATGAGATAGAGCGATTCGCTGTCCTCGCCCCAGTCGAGCATGCGCACCACGCCATGGTGCTCAAGCCGCGATGCCGCCCGGATCTCGGCCCCCACGCGCCGCTCCAGGCCGAGATCGATGGGGATCTCCTTCACCGCAACATCCCGCCCTGTGGCGCGATCGAGGGCACGATAGACGCGCGAGGTGGCGCCCCGGCCGATGACCTCCTGGAGGTCGTAGCGGCCGAGCACGCGGCCCTGTCCATGGGCACGTGTGGGTGATGTGTTTGAGCGCATCTGGCGAGTGGCCTTCCACCGCCGGGAGAGGAATCCTTGCGGCGGCGCCGAACGAAACGCCAATCGTAGACATCACCCGTGCAGGTTCCGGCCATGGCGGTTGCGCTAGCATCCTGCCGCCTCAGGGCTGGTCACCGGGCGGGTGGCGGAATTGGTAGACGCGCTGGCTTCAGGTGTCAGTGTTCGTAAGAACGTGGGGGTTCGAGTCCCCCCTCGCCCATCTCAATCAGCGCGTCCTTTCGGGGCGCGCATCTGCTCCGGACTGCATCACGCGTTACGGGGCGGGGGGTCGCTGAAGTGGACATGGACGACACAGGTACAGATCACGGTCATGACGACCAGCCCACGGGCATCTCGGGGCCGCTTCCCGACGATGCCGCCCGTGAGCCATCGTCGGACTCCGGATCCCCGCGCAGCACCAGCGACTCCGGCGGCAGCCGTCGGGGGCGTGGTGGGTCGGGTGGCGGCCGTCGACGTGGGGGCTCCCGTGGCGGCAGCAGTGGCGGTAGCGGCGGCTCCGAAGCCCTCAGGAAGCCGGCCGTGCGCATCGGAATTGCAGTTGCCGGCGTCATCATCCTCATCATCATCTTCACGCTCGTCATCCAGGGATGCCGCCGCAGTCAGCTGGAGGACTCCTACAAGTCGTACATGGGTGACGTCACAACGATCGTGACCGCCTCGGCCAAGGAGGGAGACTCCCTCCAGCAGATCCTCGCAAACCAGAATGGCGCGAAGTCGGCCGAGCTGCAGGTACAGGTGCGCGACCTCTCCAATAAGGCCCAGGCCCTGGTGGGTCAGGCCGAGGCCCTTGAGTCACCCGATTCGCTGTCGGCTCCCAACCAGAGCCTGGTCACCGCATTGCAGTACCGCGTGACCGGCCTGAAGGCGCTGGCTGACTCGCTGCCTTCGGTTGTCGATTCAAAGAACCGCGCGTACTCGTCGGCCACCCTGGCCAGCACCATGCAGCGGTTTCTGGCGAGTGATGTCATCTATCAGGACTCGTTCGTGGGCCCCGCCAAGCGCGCGCTTGCCGACGCCGACGTAACAGGTGTGCAGGTTCCCGATCGCCAGTTCTTCCTGGGCGGCATCCGTGCCGACCAGTCATCGCCCACCGGAGCCGGCCAGCTCATCCCGGGCCTCCAGCGCACGGGCGGCAGCGCGCTATCGGGCACCGACGCAACGTCCACGTCGGGCGTGCTTCACGGCACGGGCATCGCATCGGTGCAGGCGCTTCCGGAGGGCCTTACCCTGTCGGCAGATTCCGAGACCCAGATCCAGGCTTCCGACAAGTTGCAGTGGCAGATCACGGTGGAGAACGCCGGTGACGCCACCGAGACCAATGTTGTGGTGCGCGTGACGTTCTCAAGCACGGCATCCGCCAAGGACGCTCAGACCTCGGAGAAGGCCATTCCCTCGATCGAATCGGGTCAACAGCAGTCGGTGACGCTGCCGGGTCCGAAGAGCCCCACGTTCGGGGATGCCTCGGTGCTCAAGGTCGAGGTGGTGCCGGTGCCCAATGAGACGCGCACCGACAACAACCGGGCCGAATACCCCGTCAAGATCGTCTTCTAGTTCCTCCGGTCATGACCGCATGAGCGGAGGCATCGCCTATCTCGGTCCGCCGGGCACCTTCTGCGAGGAGGCCCTCATCGCCCTCGTGGGCGCTGAGGCCGCCGCGCGGGAGGTGCCGAAGCCGAGCATCACTGCATGCTTCGACGCCGTGGCAGCCGGCGAGGTGGCACAGGCGCTGGTGCCCATCGAGAACGCCATTGAGGGCGGCGTCACGCAGACGCTCGACCAGTTGGTGACCCACGCGGGTGACATCGTGATCCGTGGCGAGGTCATCCACTCCATCCGCCATCACCTCATCGCCCGCCCGGGGCTTGCGCTCGCCGACATCACCCGCGTGCAGAGCCATCCCCATGCCACCGCCCAGTGCGGCCATTGGCTCACCGAGATGCTGCCCGGCGCCGAAGTGGCCGCGGCACTCTCCACCGCTGATGCGGTGCGCACCGTGGTGCAGTCGCACGAGCCGGAAGCGGCGATCGGCAACTTCCGCGCTGCGGAGATCTACGGGGGGACGGTCCTCGCCGAGGATGTGGCCGACTCGATGGAGAACCACACACGATTCGTTTTGGTGGGCCGCGACGAGGCCGACGCCGCTGGCGAAGGTGCGTTCACCACGTCGATCGTGTGTGCGATTCCTCGCGACCGGCCGGGCGCGCTGCTGTCCATCCTGCAGGAATTCTCGTTGCGCGCGGTCAACCTGACGCGCCTCGAGAGCCGTCCGGCTCGGACCGGCCTGGGGCGCTACGTGTTCTTCATCGATGCCGAGGGGAGCCGTGCACGTGACCTGCCGCTTGCGGCCGCACTTGATGCCATCGAGCAGGGCGGCATCGCGCATGTCATCGGGCTCGGGTCCTACAGGGCTGCAACCCAGACGTAGTCAACGGGTGGGTTGGCCGTACGGTATGGCTAGCATCCCTCGCGATCGGGGGTGGTCCCACAGCACGTACTAGTCCTCAACGCGTCGTACGAGCCCATCAACGTGTGCTCAATTCGACGCGCGCTCGTACTTCTGCTGAAGGAGAAGGCGGAGATACTCGAGCACGCGGCGCGCCCTGTTCGTGGGGTGGGACGCGACTTCGCCACGCCTCATGTGATCAGGCTCGTGTACCGGGTGAAGGTACCGAGGTATGAAGCACGCCGAATGAGCAGGCGCGCGCTGTTCGCCCGCGACGGCTACCAATGCCAGTACTGCGGAAGCCGGACCCGCCTCACCATCGACCATGTGGTGCCAAAGAGTCGGGGCGGCGACTCATCGTGGGGCAACGTGGTGACTTCCTGCGCCCCCTGCAATGCACGAAAGGGCAGCGCCCTGTGCCACGAGATCGCCATGTTTCCCCGGCACACGCCACGACCGCCACGACCCGATGTGTTTATCGACGTGGCCGCCCCCAGACGCCCCGATGCCTGGGATCCGTATCTGCGCGCCGCCGCCTGACGGGCACAGCACGGCGCGGGCACGCTGCTCAGGGGTAGTTTCTCCCGCATGAGCGACCGCCGCGGCAAGGAAACCCACGATGACATGTGGGACAGCGGCACCCAGGGCCTGATCACGCGCATCGCGGTGGTGGCAGCGCTCGCCGGGCTGCTCTTCGGGTTTGACACCGGTGTTATCTCCGGCGCACTCGACTACATCGGCGATGCATTCAACCTGGGCGACATCGGCAAGAGCGCCGTCGTGTCGTCTGTGCTGCTGGGTGCGGTGGTGGGTTCGCTCGTAGCGATGGCGATTATCGACCGCATCGGTCGCCGCCGCAGCCTCATCGCATCGGGCGCGGTCTTCATTGTCGGGTCGATCGCATCGGCCGTCGCACCCGGCGTGGGTGCCCTCGACATTGCACGTCTGCTGCTGGGCGTGGCCATCGGCATCAGCGCGGTCGCGGCACCGATGTACATCACCGAGATTGCGCCCGCGGCCCGCCGTGGGCAACTGGTGTCGTTCTTCCAGCTCATGATCACCATCGGCATTTTGGTCGCCTACGTCAATGACGAAGCATTCTCAAGTAATGGCCAATGGCGTTGGATGCTCATCACGGGCGTTGCACCGGCCATCGTGCTGCTCATCGGAATGCGGGGACTCCCGGAGAGCCCGCGCTGGTTCATGTTGAAGGGCCGCGACGCAGACGCCCGCAAGGTGCTCGAGAAGGTCAACCCAACTGAGGTTGAGTCGGAGATGGCCGAGATGCGCCGGGGCATCGACGAGGAGAAGACAGCGTCGTTCCGCGCGCTGGTGCAGCCGGTGCTGCGCCCCGCGCTCATCGTGGCCGTGGGTCTCTTCATCATCCAGCAGTTCACCGGTATCAACACGGTCATCTACTACGCACCACGCATCTTCAAGGACGCCGGTTTCGGCGCCGGGTCGGCCGCCATCTGGGCCACAGTCAGCGTGGGCGTCATCAATGTGCTGGCCACGCTCGGGGCACTTGCCCTCATTGACCGCGTGGGCCGAAAGCCGCTGCTCTACACTGGTCTTGCCGGCATGGCGGTGAGCCTGTCGGCCATTGCGGTGTCGTCAATGCTGTCGTCCGGCGGAACGATCACCGCAGCCGATCTGGTGACGGTGGTCGCGGTCTGGGCCTTTGTCGCCTTCTTTGCAATTTCGCTTGGCCCCATCCCGTGGCTCATGGCGTCGGAGCTCTTTCCCGTAGGCGTGCGTGGCAAGGCGGCATCCATCGCCACCGTGGTGGGATGGCTCGGCAACCTGTTCATCTCATTTACGTTCCTGGGTCTGCTCGACCTCATCGGCGAGTCGGCCACGTTCTTCAGCTACGCCGCGGTGGCCGTGCTGGGACTTGTGTTTGTGTGGTTCCTGGTGCCCGAGACCAAGGGCCGCACGCTCGAAGAGATCGAGGAGGGCTTCATCGCGCGCGCGAAGGCCCGGCTGAAGGACTGACGGGTCACAGTGGCGACAACGATCTGGCTGGTACGGCACGGGGCCACGGAGTGGAGCCAGAACGGGCGCCACACCGGCAGTACCGACCTGCCGCTGTTGTCGGAAGGCCGCGATCGCGCGGTCACCCTGGCACCGGTGCTTGCGCAGCACGACTTTTCGCTGGTGCTCTCGAGCCCCCTCGAGCGTGCGCGTGAAACCGCCGCGCTGGCCGGCTTTGTCGACCCCCAACTGGACGACGATCTGCGCGAGTGGGACTACGGCGACTACGAGGGCGTCACCACGTCAACCATCAGGGAAACATTTCCCGGCTGGTCGGTGTGGGATGGCGACATGCCCGGCGGCGAGGCCATCACGCAGGTGGCTGCCCGCGCGGCGCAGGTGCTGGCACGCGCCGACGAGGCAGGTGGCGACGTGCTGCTGTTCGCGCACGGTCACATATTGCGGGTGCTCACCGCAGTGCGGCTGGGGCTCGACCCCCGGGAGGGCAGGCGCTTTGTGCTTGATCCGGCCACCGTGTCGGTGATCGGACACGAGCACGAGTGGCCGGCACTCAGGCGGTGGAACTCCGCCACCTGAGTGCCGGCTGCTGGCCGCTAGGCCCCGTTTGTGACCGACACCTGAGTGACGTCCCCGGTGCCTGATGCGCAGAATCCAAATGATGTGGACCTGGCCCCGGCGGCGATCCGCCCGGCCCAGTCGGGCGGCGTGACCGTCACCACGTCGGCGCTTCGCACCGCTGTTCCGCTCCACGATGATGTGATTGCCGACCCCGTGGGCATAGTGAACTTGAGCCGCCAGGTCGTGCTGGCGCCCGTGCCCGTATTCGCCACGGTGAAGCTGCGGCAGAAGCCCGTGGCCCAGGTTGAGTCACGCGTGAACGTGGCCGTGAGCAGGGGAGATCCCTGGACAGGCACCGGGGTCGGCGTGGGGGCGGGTGTTGGCGTCGGCGTCGGGGTTGGCGCGGGAGTTGGGGTAGGTGTTGGGGTAGGTGTTGGCGTCGGCGCGGGCGCAGGCGTTGTGCCGCCAGGGGTGCCCGATGCCCACGTCACTACGACGTTGGTGAGCCCCGGTGCGCCCGTGGCACAGAGTCCGGTGTCGGAGTAGGTGGCGCCACCGGCCGCCTGGGCCCAGGACGGAAGGGCAATGGAGCGCGATGCGCCCGAGCCCGACACGGTGCCGTTCCACGTGCTGGTGACTGCCGCCCCAGTGGGAATGCCGAACGAGATGCTGGTGAGCCCGACGGGGGTCGTCCCGGCATTACGCACCCGGAACTTCCCGCACCAGCCACCGGACCACTGCGAATCGACCTGCATGCTGATGCTGATGCTGCCGGGCGCCGGGGCAGGAGTCGGTGTCGGTGTCGGGGTAGGTGTGGGGGTTGGAGTAGGAGTGGGGGTCGGGGTAGGTGTAGGTGTGGGTGTTGGCGAGGGAGCCGGGGTGGTGCCGGCCCCATAGGGG
>CAJAPZ010000022.1 GCA_903943955.1 uncultured Actinomycetes bacterium | reverse complement strand
GCGATCGAAGATGCGCGCGTAGGCCTCTGAGTGAGCGGCGTATGACCGCTCCAGCCCCTCGGCGTCGGCGTCAAACGAGTAGGAGTCCTTCATCGTGAACTCGCGAACCCGCAGCATGCCGCTCTTGGGGCGGGGCTCATCACGAAGCTTCGTCTGGATCTGGTACCACGACTGCGGCAGGTCGCGGTACGAGCGCATCTCACGAGCCGCGTGCCAGGTGACGATCTCCTCGTGGGTCATGCCGAGCACCATCTTCCGGCCACCGCGATCCTCAAGCCGGAATTGCTCGGAGAGGCCGTAGCGACCGGTGGTCTCCCAGATCTCGGCCGGATGCAGCACGGGCATGAGGATCTCCTGTGCGCCGATGCGGTCCATCTCCTCACGGATGATCCCCTCGACCTTCGCGACAACCCGAAGCCCGATGGGTGTCAGGGTGTACAGGCCCGCCGCGAGCTGGCGCACAAGCCCGGCGCGCACCGACAACTTGTGACTGACAGCCTCGGCATCGGCGGGGTCGTCGCGCACCGTGGGCCAGAAACGCCCCTCAAGCCGCCATGAGTTCCCGTGGGGAGCAGCGGGCATCCGCCAGGTGTCGTCCGTGCTCAAGAGGCCCCTTTCGCGGGCTCGTAATGCTCATCCACATACCTCTCGACCATCCCGATGAAGTCGTCGGCAAGGTTGGGTCCTTCGAGGGTGGTCACCTTCTCGCCGTCAACGTACACCGGTGCGCGCGGCTCCTCGCCGGTCCCCGGAAGGCTGATGCCGATGTCGGCTGCACGACTCTCCCCCGGGCCGTTGACGATGCACCCCATCACCGCAACGTGAAGATTCTCTACGCCCGGACGGTCCACCCGCCACACATCCATCCGGGCGTCCAGGTGCCCCTGAATTGACTGGGCGAGCTCCTGAAACACGCTGGAGGTGGTGCGCCCGCAGCCGGGGCAGGCTGTGACGTCGGGACGGAAACTGCGAAGGCCGAGACTCTGCAGAATGTCGAGGCAGGCGCTCACCTCGAGCGTACGGTCGCCACCGGGCTCGGGAGTGAGGCTCGCCCGGATGGTGTCGCCGATGCCCGCCTCCAGCAACACCGAGAGCGCGGCGGTGGTTGCGATGATGCCCTTCGATCCCATGCCGGCCTCGGTGAGCCCGAGATGCAGCGGGTAGTCCGACTGCGTGGCGAGCGCGCGGTACACGGCCACCATGTCGGGCAGACGACTGACCTTGCACGACACCACAATGCGGTCATGCGGCAGCCCGATCTCCTCGGCAGCCAGAGCCGAGTCGAGCGCGCTTCGCACCATGGCGTCACGCAGCACATCGCCCCCTGCGGCCGGCTCTGGCAGGGCGGCGTTTTGCTCCATCAGGGCGTCCATCAGCTCCGGGTCGAGTGAGCCGGCGTTGACCCCGATGCGAATGGGCTTGCCGTGCTCAATCGCAGCCTCGATCATGGTTGCGAAGTTGCGGTCGTGCCGCGCCCCCCTCCCCACGTTGCCGGGGTTGATCCGGAACTTCGAAAGCGCCTGTGCCGTCTCTGGAAACTCCTGGAGCAGCGTGTGTCCGTTGAAGTGGAAGTCGCCCACGATGGGCACCTCGACGCCATGGACGTCACGAAGGCGCGCCACGATTTCCGGCACCTGTGCCGCCGCATCTCGGTTGTTCACCGTGATGCGCACGATCTCCGACCCGGCGTGCGCCAGCTCGGCAATCTGCAGCGCCGTACCCACGGCGTCTTTCGTATCGGTGTTCGTCATCGACTGCACAACCACCGGAGCG
>CAJAPZ010000021.1 GCA_903943955.1 uncultured Actinomycetes bacterium | reverse complement strand
CGCGCCGTGGCGTTTGTGGGTCAGCAGAAGGGCCGTGACACCAACGAGCGCACCTATCGCAACTTCGGCATGGCGAGCCCCGAGGGCTATCGCAAGTCGATGCGCGTGATGGAGATCGCAAATCGCCTCGGAATGCCGATCGTCACGCTTATCGACACCCCCGGGGCGTTTCCGGGTGCCAGTGCCGAAGAGCGGGGTCAGGGCGGCGCGATCAGCCGCAGCATGCAGTTGATGTGGCGGCTCGACGTGCCGGTGGTGGCCGTTGTCATCGGCGAGGGCTCATCGGGTGGTGCGCTGGGCCTCGGCATCGCCGATCGGGTGCTGATGCTCGAGAACAGCACCTATTCGGTGATCAGCCCCGAAGGTGCGTCGGCCATTCTGTGGCGTGATGCATCGCAGGCCAAGCGGGCAGCGCAGGCATTTAAGCCCACCGCAGCCAACTGCTACCGGTGGGGAGTGGCCGATGCCGTAATCCCCGAGCCACCCGGGGGCGCCCACACCGATCATGAGCAGGCCGCGGAGATCCTGGGCCAGTACTTGCAGCGAACACTTCTGGAACTCGAGGCGCAGACGCCGGCTGAGCGCCGGGTGGCTCGTCGCGAGCGCTTTCGTCGCCTTGGTCCGCTCCGTGATCCCGAGGGTGGCGTGGCCATGGCATCGGGTCGTGATGCCCCGCCGCCCGGCTGACCATGCCCGACGCGCCGCCTGATGATGCGGAGCCGCGGCGTATGGACGCATCGCGGCTCGTACCCATTGATGATGCGCTGGCATTGGCGCACGCGCTCCCGCCCGGCGAGCCCGCCGATCCGTGGCCGCAGGTGCGCGACATCCTCGACGAGGCCCGCTCCTCGCTGCCCGATGCCGAGTTCGCCGAGCTTGTGACCGCGGTGCGACGGGTGGTGGCCCCACTGATTGAGGGGCGTCCGCCGGCGTGGCCTCCCAGCGGGCCCGCGAGCGGCGACCCGTTGCGTAGCGGCCCATCCGCCGTGGTGCGCGACGTTCGCGCCACGCTGTGCCTGTCGGCCCGCCACGGTGGACCCGGAAGCGGCCACACCTTTGTCATGCTGGGCAGACGCCTTGACGCCCACCTGGACGATCTGGTGACCGGGCACGACATCTAGTCGCGGGCGGTATCACTCCCGCCACCTGAGCGCATCACAAGAAGTCCAGCCGCGGGAGTGAATACCGCGTGGTGAAAGCGCCCGAGCGGCTCGCCGTCGGCCTGGAGGGCAACACCCTCGTCGCTCTCCATGGTGATGCGCTCGTGCGCAACGCCATGGGCCACCGTTGGTGAATCGAGATGCCATGCACCGGTGAGCGCGCCGGCCACAGCCACCGCGGGCCCGATTACGCCGCCGGTTGCCGACCCCAGCCACCCCAGGGCGCCATCCTCCCCGGCCTCGGGGATGAGGTCGAAGGGGCGGTCACCGAAAAATGCGAATGGCCGCGAGCAGGCGACGCTGAGCGACGCAAGCCGAAATGGGGCGCCGCCGTCAATGCTCACCACCACGCCGTCGCCCTTACGTGTGCGAAGGGCCGCCATGGCGGTGGCACCTGCGAACCACGCCTGGCCGATATGCCGCTTCATGTCCGGGTGGCGCTCCACGGTCTCGGCGGCCTCGGCGTCGATACCGACCCCGGCGTTGACGATGAAGATGCGATCGTCGCCATCCGCGGACACATGGCCAATGGTCACGCGATCAGGGCGCGTGCCACGTGCGATGTCTCCTGCCAGTTCGTCAAGCGCCATCTCGCAGTTACGGGGCCACCCGAGTGTGCGCGCGAACACGTTGGTGCTGCCTGCGGGCATGGGTGCGAGCGCCGATCCCGTGCCGATGAGCGCACCGGCGGCCTCGGCCGCAGTTCCATCCCCTCCCATGGTCACCACGGTCAGTGCCCCGTGGGTTTCAACTGCCATGCGGGCGAGCTCGGTTGCGTGCCCTCGCATCTCTGTGGTGAGCACTGCTCTCAGACCCAGGGGGCGAAGCACGCGCTCGGCATGATCCACCAGCCCGGGGTGGGCGGCAGTGGATGCCGGATTGACGAGAACCACTATGGGATGCGCTGCTGCGCCCCGCGAATCAGTCATCGTCTCCGAGCAGCAGCAGCTCGAGTCGCGCCAGCCATGCGGCCACCAGCAGATCTACCGCATCGGCCCGCTCCAGCTGCGGTACGTGCGCGGCCCCGGGGATGATCACCATGGTGGCGTCGGGCAACCCGTCCGCGAGTTCCTGCGAGAGCCAGGTGGGCACCAGCGGGTCCTCTTCGCCGCTCAGCACCAGGGCGGGCACAGTGATCTGGTCGAGGAGCCCGCGTACGTCGTGGCCACGGGCGGAGAGGTAGTCGGCGCGAAGGGCGTGCGGTCCCATGGAGATAACCGACCCGGTTCCGCGTCGGATGAGGTCGGGATCGTGGTGCAGCCACGACTGCTCCACCATGCGTGCGCACTCGCCCTCGAAGTCATTCTCGATGCGCTCGAGGGCATGGTCGGGCACCGGGAGCCGGGCGCCGGTGGACACCAGCACGAGGCCGGCGACCAGATCCGGTCGTTGCAGGGCAACTTCAAGCACCACGGCCCCACCGAGGGAGTGGCCCACCATCACCAGCGGGCCGGGAATCTCCTCGATCTCGCCCACGACCCACTGGGCCATGTTCGCCGCACCCTCAAGCGGCTCACCGTCGGGGTGCCCGGGCAGGGCCACCGCGAGGGCGCCCTCAAACCGTGCGAGCTGTGGCCCCCACGATGCCGGGGTACGACCGGCGCCGTGGATGAACACGGGGCGGGGCGAGTCGATCAGGTCGGGGTCGTCGGGCACACGATGGATGGTATCCCGCTGGTACCCTCGTGCGTCGTGGCACCGCTCCTCATCGCCGTGGACTTCGACGGCACGATCACCCTGCGCGACACGCTGCACGTGATCGTGGACGCTCACGGGCGCCCGGGTCTCTGGGACCAGATCGAACCGGCCCTGCGGTCGGGTGAAATGACCGTGGAGGAGGCCATGCAGACACAATTTGCAACGGTCACTGCCGCGCACGATGACGTGGTGGCTCTGGTGCGCGAACAGGCGGGCACACGCCCCGGCTTCGCAGATCTGGTGGCATTTGCCGAGGCCGGTGGTCACCGACTGGTGGTGATGAGCGCAGGCTTTCGCTGCGTCATTGACGAGGTGCTGGGCGATCTGGGCCTCAGGCACCTTGAGGTGGTCGCCAACGACGCCATCTTCACGACCGGGGGATGCACGCTGGTGTGGGGTGATCACCGGGGCGACACCTGCGAGATCTGTGGCCGAAGGTGCAAGCGCCACGCAATTCGCGAGCGCCATGCAGACGAGCGGCTGATCTATGTGGGCGACGGCATCTCCGATCGCTGCGCGTCGCTGCTGGCCGATCAGATCTTCGCCCGTGACGGCCTGGCGGAGTGGCTTGTGCAGGAGGACGTGCCCTTCGTGCCGTACGAGGACTTTCACGACGTGATCCGGGTGCTCCGGACAGACCCTGCAGTGGTGGAGGCCGCATGAGTAATTGGCGCCCGGTGGGACCGGCGGCCGACTGGACGGCGATGGAGGAGCGGGTGCTCGCCTTCTGGCACGAGCGCGACATCTTCCAGCGCAGTGTTGACGACCGCAAGGGCGCTGACCCGTACGTGTTTTACGAGGGCCCGCCCACGGCCAATGGTCGTCCGGGTTCGCATCACGTGCTCTCCCGGGTGTTCAAGGACATCTTCCCGCGCTTTCACACCATGCGCGGACGCTATGTGGAGCGCAAGGCGGGATGGGACTGCCATGGCCTGCCCGTGGAACTCGAGGTTGAGAAGCAGCTCGGTATTTCGGGCAAGCCCGAGATCGAGGCCTACGGCATCGCCGAGTTCAACGCGCGCTGCCGCGAGTCGGTGGGCGAGTACCTCGACGAGTGGGAGCGCCTCACCGACCGCATCGGGTTCTGGGTTGATACGTCACAGGCGTACCGCACCATGGACACCGACTACGTCGAAAGCGTGTGGTGGAGCCTGGCCACGCTGTTCGACAAGGGCCTGGTGTACGAGAGCGACAAGGTGGTGCCGTACTGCCCCAGGTGTGGCACCGCCCTTTCGAGCCATGAGGTGGCGCAGGGCTACAAGGACGTCGTTGACCCGTCCATCTATGTGAAGTTTCCGTTGGTGGACGACCCCGGCACCTCGCTGCTGGTGTGGACCACCACTCCGTGGACGCTCCCGGCCAATCAGGCCGCGGCGATCAGTCCCGGTACCGCCTATGCGGTCGTAGAAGTTGACGGTGAGCGCCTGGTGATGGCCGAGGCGCTGGTGGCAAAGGTGATTGGCGACGACGCGGTGAACGTGCGCACCATGCCGGCCTCCGAGCTGGCGGGCAGCGCCTACGAGCCACCCTTTGGCCACATCCCGGGCAAGCACATCGTGGTGATGAGCGACTTCGTCACCACCGAGGACGGCACCGGAATCGTGCACCTGGCGCCGGCATTCGGTGAAGACGACATGCGTGCTGCGCGCGAGCACGGCCTTGACGCACCTAACCCGGTTGACCGCCAGGGCCTGTTCACCGACGCGGTGCCCGAGGCTGCCGGCGTGTTCGTCAAGGACGCCGACCGGCAGCTCATCACCGACCTCGAAGCCCGCGACCGCGTGTTTCGCGAGAAGCCCTACGAGCACAGCTACCCCCACTGCTGGCGCTGCTCTACCCCGCTGCTCTATTACGCCAAGCCGTCGTGGTACATCCGCACCACCGACGTGCGCGACCGCATGCTGGAGCTCAACGAGCAGGTGGGCTGGCACCCCGACCACGTGAAGCACGGCCGCTTTGGCCGCTGGCTCGAGGGCAACGTCGATTGGGCCATCAGCCGCGAGCGCTACTGGGGCACCCCGCTGCCGTTCTGGCGGTGTGACGACTGTGAGACGGTCACGGCCATCGGATCATTCGAAATGTTACGAGACAGGGCTGTGGACAAGGTGCCTGTCAGCCTGGATCCCCACCGTCCTTACGTTGATGAAATCCCTATCCGCTGCGGGTGTGGGGGGGTTGCGCATCGTGTGCCGGAAGTCGCCGATGTCTGGTTCGATTCCGGTGCGATGCCGTTTGCGCAGCATCACTATCCGTTTGAGGGTGAGGATGGGCTGGCCGGTCACTTCCCGGCCGATTTCGTGTGCGAGGCGCTCGACCAGACCCGCGGGTGGTTTTACTCGCTGCTGGCCGAGGGGGCGCTGCTGTTTGACGAGGCGCCCTACCGCAACGTGGTGTGCTTGGGGCTCATCCTCGACCCCGAGGGCCAGAAGATGAGCAAGAGCAAGGGCAATGTGGTGGCGCCCTGGTCTGTGCTCGATCACGCGGGCGCCGACGCATTCCGCTGGTACCTCTTCACTGCGCAGAGTCCGTGGGACTCATTCCGATTCAGCCTCGACGTTGTGGATGAGACCCGCCGCCGGTTCCTGTTCACGCTGTGGAACACCTACGCATTTCTGGCCACCTACGCATCGCTGCCCGATGGTTTTACCCCGGGCGACCCCGCACCGCCGGTGGCCGAGCGCAGCGAGATGGACCGCTGGGCGCTGTCGCGTCTGGATGCCACCACCCAGGTGGTCACCGACGGGCTTGCCGGGTACGACCCAACCAACGCCGGGCGTGCGCTTGAGTCACTCATCGACGACCTGTCCAACTGGTACGTGCGTACCGGCCGCCGCCGTTTCTGGCGCAACGACGACGCCACCGATCGGGCTGCCGCCTTCGCAACGCTCCACGAATGCCTGTCGACCGTCGCGCTGCTGCTGGCGCCGTTCTGCCCGTTTGTGGCCGACGAGATGTGGGGCAATCTGGTTGCGGCCCACGACCCGGCCGCACCCGAGAGCGTGCACCTGGCCGACTGGCCCACTGCGGGGGGACGTCGTGATGAGGTGCTTGAGCAGGCCATGGCCGCAGCGCTTGAGGCCACCACGCTTGGCCGCTCGGCCCGCAAGGAGGCCAAGCTGAAGGTGCGCCAGCCGTTGAAGGAGGCGGTTATCGCCTGTCCGCCGGCCACGGCCCGCCTGTTGGAAGGGCTGTCGCAGGTGGTGGCCGAGGAGCTGAACGTGCGCGAGGTGCGCTTTGTCACCGACGCCGAGGGCCTGGTGGAAGTGAGCCTCAAACCCAACTACCGCACGCTTGGGCCGCGCTTTGGCAACGAGATGCCCGCTGTTGCCCAGGCGGTGGCGTCGCTTGATGCCACGGCGACGGTCAGGGCGCTCGACTCAGGCACCACCGTGGAGATCGAGGTGAATGGGGCAACGCAGATGCTCGCCGACGACGACCTCCTTCGTGAGGTGCGCCCGTCCGAGGGCTACGCGGTGGCCGAGGGCGGATCGCTCGCCGTGGGCCTCAGCACCGAGATCACTCCCGAGTTGCAGATGGAGGGCCTCGCGCGCGACCTGGTGCGGGCCATCCAGAGCGCCCGCCGCACCGCTGACCTGAAGGTGGAGGATCGCATCCACCTGCACCTCGATGGGTCGGGTCGTGTGCGTGAGGCCATCGACGCCCACCGGGCCTACATCGCGGGTGAGGTGCTGGCCACCGAACTCACCGTTGGTCACGGCCTGCCATTTACGCCGAAGTACCGCGAGGACGGCGAGATCGACGGCGAGCCGGTGTCAATCGCGTTGGCACTTCCATGATTACCTGCGCGGCATGAGCATCTTTCCACTCCCCGCCCGTACGCCCGCGGCAGTGCATCCGGCCGCGCCGCGGTTCTCGCAGGCCATCACCGGCATGTTGTGCCTCGAGGCGGTCATCTTCCAGACGCAGGCCGTGGTGGTGATCGCCGCTGTGTTCATCGCGTTGGCGCTCATCGGCCCGCGGTGGTCACCCGTGGCCTACCTGTTCACGCTCGTGCCGGCGCGCCCGGCAGAGCTCGAGCCATCGCGCCCGGTGCGCTTCGCGCAGCTGATGGCCATCTCTATGTTGGTGGTGGCAATCGCGCTGCTGTACGCGGGCGCGTCGACGGCTGGTTGGATCATCACCGGCCTGGTGGCTGCGGTTGCCCTGTTCTCGGCGATCAGCGGCATCTGCATCGGGTGCATCGCCTGGAAGCAGTTGGTG
>CAJAPZ010000020.1 GCA_903943955.1 uncultured Actinomycetes bacterium | reverse complement strand
CTGATGTTGGCATCAGCAACGGCCTCGAGCGCAGCCGCATAGCTCACCGAGAGCGACTGCACCTCGGTGGTGGTGAAGCTGGCGGCGCGGATACGCGTGGCGGCGCCAGTGAGGATGTCGTCCTGACGCGTGAGTGCCACATCCACCCCGGTGGCGCTCAGAGCATCTGGTGTGCCGCCCGCCTGCAGGCGATCAATCTGCACCTGCAGCAGGTCGGAGATCTGTGCGCCGCCCGTAGATTCGGGCGTGAGATCGCCCACGGTGGCACGGCCAAGCGAATCGACATCGGCCGCGTAGTCGGGGCAGGCGTCAAGTGGCGAGGAGGGGCCGTCATTGCTGGGCGTGCTGAAGCCGAGGGGCGAAAACCCGCCGGTGCCCGCCGAATCGAGGGAGTCCAGCACTGCCCGGGCGGGCCCCGGAAGCAGGTCCTTGCCGCGCTGGTACAGCGCGCAGCCGCCGATAACCACGGCGATCACCAGCACGCCCATCACAACGCTGCCCACCCGGCTAAGGAATGTCTTCATGCCTCCCTAGTGTCGCGCAGGTGGGCCAAGCGGCTTACGTCACACGTACGAAGTCGCGGGCTCGGCGATGAGATCACAATGGCGCGAGTGCACGAACGCGGTGAGCGAATGAGAGGGTGCCTGGATGAGGCACAACTACTCCGGAGATCAGGGCGACTACACCAAGTACGCGTTGCTCAACCAGCTGGCCCGGGACGGCCAGCTGATTACAGGCATCAACTGGTACCTCACCGAGCACCACGAGGCCATGACCGACGCCGCGCCCGAGCCCGGCGAGGAGAAGCCACCGTGGCGCGAGCGCAAGGAGGCCTACGTGGCCCACCTGGCTGGCTGTGACGACGCCGGGGTGCACCGGGTGTGCTTGTCGGACAAGCTCTACAACCTGCGGGCAATCAACGCCGACTTCGCGGAGATCGGCGACCAGCTGTGGGAGCGGTTCACGGCAGAGCCCACCGAGCAGCTCTGGTACTTCGGTTCGCTGAGCGATGCCTTCGCCACAGGGCGACTGGCGGGCACGCGGGCCCAGCAGGCATTTGTCGCAGAGCTCAATCTGATGCGGCGAAACGTGGCGAGTGGACTACCCGCTCAGTCTTAACCGCTCCACCGCTTGCAAAACCACGGCACCGTGCTCACCGGATGATCTCCGGCCAATGGCTACTGGCTCCTGAAGTCGCCATTGACGAGCCACCATAACTCCACCGGGTGCGGTCCGCTGCAGAACGGCCCAACTCTGGTCGCAGGGTGCTCAACTAGGCTCCAAAAGAGATACGGATTTGTTTGTTTGTCAGGGGGCCAGAAAGGCGTCCTCCGCCTAGTCACGAACGCTTCGCCATCCACCCCACGCCCAGCAACAAGGAGCCACCATGAACCGTCACCTCACCACCGCGCTGGCCGTCACCTGCGCCGCTGCCCTCATCACCGTGGCAGCCGGCTGCGGATCGAGCTCGTCAGCCGAAGTACCCACCGGCGCCGACATGAAGGGCACGTGGACCTCAACGGGCTCCGGCTACGAGAACGGCAAGGCCGTAACCTGGCAGTCCAGCACCATCATCATCGACAAGGCAGTGGGCCAGGCCTTCTCGGGCAACGAGAAGTACACGGCATCCGGGGGCGTCGTATTCAGGGAGCCCATTCAGGGCGTTATCGAACCGGACGGAGACATCCTCATCGTCGAAGAGGACGGCTTCTACGAGGGCAACCTGGAGAACGGTGTCTTTACGGGCGAGTACGCCGAGATTGGCGACGAGCCGACCGCAATGAACGTGACCCTGACGAAGAAGTAGGCGCCCATCAAGCTCTCACTCCCCGCCCGGTGACCGGCGAGGACGACGACCCAGAGAGGCCGATCAATTTGCAGCAGACTGTGTCTGGGCCGCACGCGGTCGTCTGCACGGCCAGACTCCACCCGAGCCACCATCGACCACGCCTGCGGGGAGGCGCCTTTGGACGTGCGACTGCCGCACGTCGCGCCGGTGTGGCCCCAGGGGATGGACCACGAGGCGCAGGCACTGGTTGACGGGCTGCATCAGGCCTATCTGGCGTGCGACTACGGTTGGAACACCCTCTACGCGCGCGTACTCGCGGCTTAGGGTGTGCGCATGAGGCACAACTACGCCGGAGACCAGGGCGACTACACCAAGTATGCGTTGCTCAACCAGCTGGCCGGAGACGGCCAGCTGGTGGTGGGCATCAACTGGTACCTCACCGAGCACCATGAGAACAACGCCGACGGCGGGGTGCGGCCGCACTTGGAGAAGCCGGGCGAGTGGGAGCACCTCGATACGCCCCTGCTCACACGCATGGTTGACGTATTCCGTGAGGTCGCGGCGGATGATCGCCGGGTGCAACTGCTGCACGACCTGCAGATGCTGCACGGAGTGAAGACGCAGCCAGTCGCCCCGGTGTTCTTCGACGACCCACTGCCCACAGGCGGCATGGCCACCGCAGCGCGCATCGCCGCCCGGGAGGCGTGGCACCGCGCGGCAATGGCCAAGTTGCACGCTTCGGACATCGTGTTTCTCGACCCCGACAACGGGTTTGAGGTGGAGAGCCGCGGGCCCAGATCGAAGTGGCGATGCAAGTACGCCACCTACGCCGAGGTGAATGACTATCTGGCCGCTGGTAAGTCAGTCGTGCCCTATCAGCACGCGCGCCGCATGACGTGGCCGGTGCTGGTGGCCAAGGTAACCGCCGAGATGCGCGAGGCCGGCGTGCAGATGGCAAGCCCCGGCTTTGTGGCGTTTGGCGATCGCGGGTTCTTCCTGCTGTCGCGTGACCCTGCGCAGGTGGCCGAGATGACCCGGGGCGCCCTCGCGCTTCAGACGCGTGTGGCTGCCCGGGTGCATGAGGCGCGCGAGGCCGGGCTGGCCTGCGCCACCCTTCGCATTACCGTCATCCCCGGCGCCGGGTAACCACCGACTTCCATCTCGACCAGTTGCCCGCCGCATCCGCAACTCTGATGCTCACGCGGCGCCCCTTCATGGGCGCGCGTACCGAGGGCGCATAGGCCACTGTGGTGCCGGGAGCCGTTACTGCGCGGGTCACCTGCATGCTGCGGGGGCCCGACACCGCATCGCGCACCCGGGTGGTCACACGCACGGCCTTGGTGCCCACTGGCTTCGCCACGGCCGTATCGATCACCGGCGGGATGGTGTCGAGGATGATGTCGTCGGTGTAGGTCTCCCTGGCGTCGAGGCCCGCGCCCGAGAACCGCACGTACACCACGTGTGGCAGGAGGGAGTTGTCGTCGGCTGCCAGCTGCACCGTGGCCGTGGGTGCCACGGGCACGGTGGTGGCGCCCTTAAACCCGCCGTCGGTGGCGATCTTCATGCCCGTGGCGCCGTCGGGCCACGAGAGGGAGAGGGTCACGTCGGGGTCACGCGTAAAGCGGTCACCATCGTTGATGGTCACGCCCGCGTCGCCCGAGGGCGGTGTCTTTCGCAGTTCGATTGGCGCGGAGTCGGTTGCAGTGCCGCCGCCCGGGGCGGTCACCTCCACCGCAACTCTCATGGTTTTAGTGGGCCGCACCCTCACCACGGCCACCGTGCCGGTGTCGGTGTCAAATGTGCCGTTGCCGTCGGTGTCCCACGAGTACGTGAGCGGGCTGCCGTTGGCGATGGCCCCGCTGGCGCTGATGTCGACCGGGTTCCCGGCGATGACATACCGCGGCGGGTTTACCAGGGCCACGGTGGGCGTGTCGGCCACCATGATCTGCACCAGAGGCGAGTCGCTGGCATTGCCCAGCAGGTCGGTGGCCCGCACCGCCACGGTGTGTGTGCCGTCGGGGAGCAGCGACGGGTCGAGTGTTGCGCTGCAGTCGCCCCCGCATTGGCTGGCGCCAAGCTGCGCCTGTGTGGTGCCGTCAAGCAGCAACTGGTAGCCATCCATGCCCACGCCACCATCGGTCGAACGCGACCACGTAATCGCGGTGCTGCTCTCCTGGGGCTCACCATCCGTAATGACGCTGGGCTCGCTGGGCGGCGTGCGGTCAACGCGGAAGTCGGCCTGCGCGAGGTAGCCCGACTGCCAACTGCATATCCGTCCATTGCAGATGTGGTCACTCTCCACGTAGATGCGCGTCGTGTAGGCGCCATCAGCCAGCGACTGCCACGTATACGACGACTCACCGCCAACACCAAACGTGCCCGAACCCCCTAAATAGCGGCCGCTCATTCGCAGCTCGGCCCTGCCAGTGCCAGAGGAGAACCCCGGCGTAAAGCGCACGGTGGCACCCGCCTGCCCCGTCCATGGCACACCCGCCACCATCACCGCCGGGTCGATCCACACGCCCGACTGCTGGCCAAGGGCAGCCGGGGTTACCGTCATCGCCGTCAGTGCCGCCGCGGCAAGGGCCACACGTGTTGATCGGTTCATCTCTGCCTCCGGTGCATTGCGCACCACAGGGAGCGGTGCTGCGAGGGGGTCACATGGGGGTGGCGGTGGCCTTACAGGCCCGTCATACAATCGATTCAGTGCGACACACCCACCACGGTCACCGTGGCACAACCGGCTATCTCGTAGCGCGCCGCACCATCGACATCGGCTCCACCCGGGCCTACTTGACCGCGTACACCCGGGTTGCCGCCGCGAGGACCACGGGGCCCTTGCGCCCCTGAACCGTGACCGACCATCTGCCCTTGGGCAGCGTGATGGTGCACCGCTGGCGCTTGGCGCCCTTCACCTTCGCAGCCACGCAGCGCCCCTTGCGGGTACTGGCCTTGCCCTTGGTGGCGACGGCCGACATGCGGTAGCTGGTGACGGCGGCGGCCGGGGTGATGATTGCGCGCACCGTGCGGCGGGTGCGGCTCCACTTGGCCACAAGCGCGGCAGGCAGGGCGACAGGCCGGCAACTTGTGCACTCAGTTGGTCAACACGTTTGGCACCCAGGTGCCCTCGGACTGTTTAAGGAGCACGGCTGCGGCTGCGAGAGCGCCGGCCACGATATCCACCTGCGCCTACACGGCAGCAAGGAGCGCGTGGTGCGAAATCACGACCCGATGCGGGTGCAGCGACTGCTGCGCGCCAACCACACGGAATTTTGGCAAATGCGGCCATAACGGCCCACCCGTTATGGCAGACTCTTGTTGTGCGCCCCTCTCCGTCGGCAATCATCGCCACGGCAGCCTTGGTCGTGGCCCTTGGCGGCACCTCCTACGCCGTCGTGTCAATCCCGCGGAATTCCGTGGGCACCACCCAGTTGAAGGCGAACGCGGTGACGTCGCCCAAGATCAAGGATGGCAGCGTGGCGGTTGCCGACCTGGCGCCGGCGGTGCGGGCGATGTTCGGCACCGCAGGGTCGTCGGGTGCGCAGGGCGCGATAGGGCCGGAAGGGCCCGCGGGCGCCGCCGGGCCGCAAGGCCCCACTGGCCCCACTGGCCTGACGGGCGCCACCGGTGCAACCGGGGGCTCGGGCGTGGCGTCGCAGGGCGGCGTGAGCGGCGAGACCTCAACCGACCCGCCGGTGTCGAACACGGTGTCGGTGGAGACCTACGCATTCACGCTCACCTCGCCCGGCAGGTTGCTGATGCTCGGGCGCGGACGGTTTCGGGGCACCTGTGCCAGCGGCAACCCCGCGATGGCGATTTACGTGGATGGTGTGGGCGTGCCCAACAGCGGGCTTGAGACCATCAACGCAACCGACACGGAGGCCTCACTCTTCGGGGTGACCGCCGTGTCCATCACCGCAGGCGCACATACCGCCACCCTACGCGTGGGCTGCGACACGAACGTCGGGCCCTCGCTGGTGTCGGGCCTGCACCACGCAATCTCGTTCGTCAACCTCGGAGGCTGACCCCCATGCGCATCGCACCCCCCCGCTTCGTCCTGATGGTCGCCGCGGTGGCGGCTGCGATCGGGCTCACTGCGGCGACGGCCAACTCGGCTGGGCTTCTCGGCGCCAAGCAGCCGAAGATGCCGCGCACCCACACGTTCACCCCCGCGCCGACGCACCCGTCGGTGGGCGTGGTGGTACTGAAGCCGGGCGTTCCATCCGGCACCCAGGCCCAGGCGAACAAGGCGCAGCAGCGGGCGCTCGCCAAGGCCAACCCAGATCTGAAGAAGCCCACCGCAACCGTGAAGAACCCGTACCGCGGGCCCGCGCTCGGTGCGCCCACCGCACTCGGGGCCGAGGGGGCACCCAGTACCGGGGGCGGCTCGGTCGAGGGGCCGGGCACGAACACCGGCGGCGCAGGGGGGGCACCGGTCGTTCGCGGATCGATGCAGGCCAATGGCCACAGCGAGATGGCGTCAGGCGACCTCACGCCCTTTCTGGTGTCCACGGTCACCGACCCTTCGAACAGCGGGGCAGGCGCGGGCCCCAGCTGGACTGGCGAGCCGACCGCTGCCAACGATCGCAACGCCGTGCTGTTCACCGCCAACTGGTACGCCGCGTACTCAAGCGACAATGGCCGCAGCTGGGGCTATATCGACCCGGCCACAGCCTTTCCGGTGCTCGACGGCGGGTTCTGCTGCGATCAATACGCGGTGTCTATCCCGCGTGATGGGTACAACAACATCGCGTGGATCATGCAGAACGCGAGCACGGCCACGCGTAACTCGTACCGTATCGTGGTGCTGAAGAATCGGTCGGGCATTGAGGCGCTGGATGGCACCTTGGAGTACTGCTCGTTTGTCATCAACAGCACCGACTTCGACCTGCCGAAGAACTACATGCTCGACTACCCCTCCATGCAGCCCACATCGAAGTACCTGTACCTGTCGGCGAATGCAGGGCTCATCGGCAGCGGCAACGTTGATACTGCGGTGCTGTGGCGCATCCCCCTGACCAGCCTCGAGAGCTGCTCGGGGTCGGGCCAGAGCGCGGTGTTCGAAGACGCGAGCACGTTGCGACCGGTCAACGGCGCGGGCAGCACCATGTACTTCGGGGCCGTGCCGATGTGGTCGGACACCTTCGGCAAGAAGTTCGACATCTACTGGACGTCGGACTCCTCCACCACGGTGAACTATCGGCAGAAGAACGTGACCGACTGGCCCACGGGCACCGTCACCTGCCCGCTGCGCTCCACCGGTTCGAATGACCCCTGCGCACGCATCAGCGGGATGAAGGTGCTTGCAGGTTTCAAGACATCGTCGCGCGTGGGCTGGATGTTCACGGCGGGCACGGGCAGCAGCAGCACCGACTATCCCTACACGCGCGTGGTGCGCTTCGACCCGTCATCGCTTGATCTGGAAGGCGAGACCGACATCTGGAACGACTCCTACGCATGGGTGTTCCCGTCATCCGGCGTTACCGCGCGCGGCGATGTGGGTGGCATGTTCATCGCTGCAGGTGGCTCGGTGAACCCGTACGCACAGGCGTTCATCTCCGATGACCTCTCCGACTGGTCGCCACTTGCGCTGGCCGGCGTGACGTCGTCCGACGACGGCCCGAACGGCACCTGCAGCACCTCCCGCACCACCGGGGTGCAGTGTCTGGGCGACTACTTCACCGCCTCCGCGTACACGGGCTGTTCCAACACCCTGCTGGCCACCACCATCGTGGAGGAGACCACGAGCGCCGGCAAGGGGCCCGCGCACCGCATGGCGTGGTTCGGCCGCGAACGTGATGCCTGCGTGGACCTGCAGGTGAGCGGGGTGACCGCGGGCCCGCCATCGGGCAGCGCCGACCCGCTCCGGGGTGGGGGGACGCTGTCGGTGGGCGACACCACCTGGAACACCGGTGCCACCAGTGTGGGCCCCACCACCACCACCTACTACCTGTCGCGCGACACCTCGCTGTCGGGAGCCGACCTCCGCTTGGGTGACCGCGCGGTGGGCGCACTCAGCGCAAATGCATCATCGCTGGCGATCAACCAATGGATGACGCTGCCCGACAACGCATTTGGCAGCTACTTCGTCATCGCGTGCGCCGACGACCCCACCACCGTTGACGAGGTGTCCGACACCAACAACTGCGCGGTATCGGCTGCGGTGACAGTGCAGTGGACGATCAACCCGGGGATCATGTTGTCTGGCCCGCTGTGGGACCGCTCGGTGACCGACCCGACGGTGACCGGGGCGATCAGCCCCGGTGCCCGCGTGGTGGTGGCCGCCGGTGGCCACGTGACACCGGTCATCGACCCCCGCATTCCCATCACGCCCGACCTCACCAAGGGCCCCGAGGCCGTGCCGTGGGATGTGTTTCTCACGGTCGACACGCGCATCACCGACTCGGCGAAGATCATCGGGAAGATCCCCACCGGGCCACTGAAGCCCACGCCGCTGCCGGGTGGCCCGTTCAAGCAGTGGCGGGGCACGGTGAAGGCCACGGTGCGCCTGCCGTCGGTGATGCCGCCCGGGCGCTACTGGCTGCACGTGTGTGCACCGGTCGCACTGGACGACCCGAACCCGGGGAGCAACTGTTCGACCGTCAAGCAGGCGCTCGTGCCCCGGCCGCGCAACATCGTCCGCTGATGGCGGACGACCACACCGAGGGAGACTCGTCGTACCGCTTCCCCACTTCCCCGTGACCGTCGCCCTCGCGGGGGCCATGCTGATTGCGCCCGCCATGGCATGGGCCACCACCGACTACGTGGGCGGCAATCTGCCGGGCCACTCGTTCCGCGGCGAGCACCTCGACCACGTGGACTTCTCGCGCGCCAACCTGGGGAACGCGGACTTCCGCGGGGCCGACCTCCGTATGGCCGACTTCACGAAGGCCACGCTTGTGGGTGCCAACTTCCGTGGGGCCAAACTGCAGGGTGCGCGATTCGTGCGTGCCAACGCCACCGGTGCGAAGTTCGGGACCAAGGGCAAGGACAAGGCCGCCAACCTGGACGACGCAGCGTTTGTGCGGGCCACCATCAGCAAGGCGCTCTTCAACGCCACCAACGCACGCAACGTGCTGTTCCGTGACGTCACCATGGCCGGCACGGACTTCTCGGGTGCCAACCTCTCCGGGGCGGTGATGCGCGATGTCGTCGGCACCGGCGCCATCTTCACCAACGCCAACATCACCCGGTTGCTTCTGACCGACACCGACCTGACCGGCGCCACCTGGATGGGGACCGACCCCGGCACCAGCATCATCAACGCCGGGGGCAACACTCTGTAGGGCCAAGGGTGTTGTGGGGTTCGCCGACCGCCAGCCGCCTGCGCCCCGCAGTGCCACCGGGGGGCTAGGAGTCCTGACTGAACCCGGTGTTGATGTTGAACGACATCTGGGCAGTGTCCGTGCCAGCCGCAGCACGTGCCACGGCGTTCGGGGTCGGCACGTTGATCATGACCTGCCCCGGGCTGACCATCTCATCGGTGGCGAATATGGTGACCTGGGTGGGCATGGACAACTGCGCCACCATGTTGCCCCACAGTGTGGTGGCGGTGATGGGGCTCACCTGGCCACTGCCATTCACCATCGACTGCCGTGCCAGACCCGCCACGGTCGGCTCAGTGCTCTGGTTGTTAATCGTCACGAACGAGGCAGCTCCCCCGCCCGCTGGCCACAACATGGGGGCCGCATTGACGTTGGCATTCCACGCCGTGCCGGGGGCCACGTTTACCGTTGATGCCGGCTGCACGATGGTGTCGGGGATCACCTGGCCGCCACCCGGCGCCACATATGCAGCCAGCTGGCCGGTGAGTGAGGCCATGTTGGCGAACAGTGGCTGAAAGGTGTTCCACACGATGGGCGGGGCGCCCATGCCCGGCACCCAGGCCATGCCGAACTCATAGTTGGCCCCGTACATGAATTGGAGCGTGTTCGAGTCGACCACCAGCGACACCGCCAAGGTGCCAGCCACCACCGTGTCTGCCGTGGCGGGCACTGGGCGGCCCAATTCCATGTGGTGCCGACCGCTGTGTGTCGCAGTTTGGCGCACCACCACATCGCGCCCGGCGCCTCCCATCAGGTAGTCGGCCCCCCGGCCCCCCACCAGGTGGTCGGCGCCACGATCGCCAAACAGGCGATCACTCCCGGGGCCACCGCTCAAGTGGTCGGAACCGCCGCCGCCCACCACCACGTCGGCACCCGGCCCGGCATCAATCACGTCGGCCCTCTGTGATCCGCAGATGATGTCGTTCCCCGCACCAGCCCACACGCGGGACGCACCCCGGAGGGCGATGACGTCGGCACGAGAAGTTCCGTGCACCTCGCCCGTGGATTCGGCGATGGTCACCGGCAGGCCGTGGCAGGTACGGCCATGGGCGGGCGCAGCCGACGCCACAGCGGCGAGTGAGCCAAGCCCGATGAGTGCTGCGAGGGTGAGGTGAGTGCAGGGATTGATCATGGGGGGCATGGTATGCGCCCCCGCGCCCAGTTCGGCGTGCGCTGGGTCAGTCGCCCCCGGAGAGGCCGACGATCGTCGACACGTGCTCGCCCACCACGTTGTGGTCGATACCCGTGACCTCGCGCTGCTCATACGAATTCGCGTGCGAGAACGCCTGCGGCGCGGCGTCGGCAAGGCGGCCGTCGTCCAGCACGATGAGCCCGTAGGCGTCGTCGTCAACCACGGCGCCCGGTTGCCGGATGTCCTCGCGCGAGAGCCCGCGCCAGATGTGGGCTGGCGCAATCAAGGGAATGGTGCGTCTGCCGGCGATCATGCCCACGGGCCGTTACTGGCTGCATGTGTGTGCGCCGTTACTGACCGACGATCCACAGCCCGCGAGCAACTGTTCAGCCATCGGCCGTCCCCTTGTGCCCGGGTTGGTCAAGCGCAACGGGTAAGGGCGTCCACTCCAGTACGGCGGAAGTGGAGACCAAGGGGGTGAGAATTCGGCGGAGGGTCATTGGGGGAGCGGAGAAAGGGAGCCAAGGCAACGGATGTGGTTTGGCACATCATGATGCGCATTTTGTGACATCCTGATGCACATGTCTGACAAGAAGACCGACAAGATGGGGCGTGTGAGGACCACCGTCACCTTCGACCCCGACGTCGCCAAGATCCTCGAGCGCCTGCAGAAGGAGCGTGGCGTGGGCCTGAGCGACGTCGTGAACGACGCCGTACGAAACGCATCGGCGCCTCAGGCCAAGCGCAAGCGGTTCGTGCAGACCACATCTGACATGGGCGTTCCATTCATGCCCATCGACAACATCGGTGAGGTGCTTGACGTGCTCGAAGAGGACTACTGGCGCAAGAAGCTCGCCTGATGATCATCGACGCCAACGTGCTGTTGTACGCCGCCAATGCGAGTGCGCCAGCCCACCCCGTTGCAAAGCGATGGCTGCAGGATGCCCTGAACGGCCCCACCCAAGTGGGCCTGCCCTGGCAGAGCCTCACTGCGTTCCTGCGCCTAAGTACGTCGCCCCGCAGCTACCCCAAGCCACTCACTCCGGGGCAGGCGCTTACGCAGATTGATGCATGGCTGGCGTCACCCACAGCCTGGATTCCCACAGAGGGGGCTCAGCATCTGTCGATCGTGACCGATCTGCTTGTGTCGCACGGCATCACGGGGCCGCTGGTTATGGACGCCAAGATCGCTGCACTGGCAATTGAGCACGGGGTGGAGGTCGTGTCCACCGATGGCGACTTCGCCCGGTTCACTGAAATACGCTGGAGAAACCCGCTGGCCCAGGAGGGGTAATGGGGTTTCGCATACGGAAGTCGATCATGGTGGCGCCGGGGCTGCGGCTGAACCTGTCGAAGACCGGCATCGGGACATCGCTCGGCGGTAACTACGGGCGGGTGTCTGTGCACTCATCCGGGCGCGACACCTTCTCCAGCCGCACGGGAATCCCCGGCATCACCTACATGCGCAGCATCAAGCGTCATCCCGAGCCCGCGGGCGCACGGCAGCAGGCCGGCGCATCGCCCCCACCTCCCCCACCGCTGCCCGAGGAGTTCAAGCGTAAGAAGCCCGGCATGTTCGCCAAAGCCGGGGAGAAGGCGCTGTACGAGGCGGTGATCAAACAGGACCGCACGATGGCGCGGGCAGCCGGTGATGAGCACCCCGACGTGCGGCTGGCTGGTTACACGCTGGCGGGGCTGTGGATGATGGAGGACGATCCCGGTCAGGCAATCACGCTGCTGCAGTGGGTCATGGATTCTGACGGCGACCCGGCCACCGACGCCTTCGTGCAGCAGTACCTGCGCACCAGTGTGGAGCTTGGGCTGGCGGAGGGCGTGAGTGTCGAGCTGCCCATCTGCCGCGAGGCTGTGGGGCTGTCGCTGGCCGAGCTGATGCAGGAGGCCGAGCGAATCGACGATGCCATCCATCTGGTGGAGGGCATGGAGCCCACCGGGTCGACGGCCGTGTCACTGGCCGAGCTGTACGTGCTTGAGGGCGAGTGGCAGCAGGTGATCGCGCTCACCGATGGGCTTGCAAACGGTGATGATGCCACTGCCCTGCTGCTCGTCTACCGGGGCGTGGCCTTTCGGGAGGCCGGCGTGCCCGACGCCGCCCTGGAGGCGTTCAAGATGGCGCTTCGGGCGCCGTCAAGGAGCGCGCAGGTGCGCCACCTGGCGCTGATCGAACGGGCACGAACGCTTACCGCGATGAAGCGAAAGGCGGGGGCACGCAGAGACGTTGGCAAGGTGCTGGCCGAGGACAGCACCAACGCGGTGGCTCAGGCGCTGAGCGAAGAACTCAACGCCTGAGACTCACGTGGCTGAGGCGGCCACCGTGGTGTCGTCATCCACGCGTTCAAGATCCTCGGGCCCGGTGACGAGGATTGCCTCGTCAACATCACGATCGGCGAACTCGACGATGGCGCGCGCATCGTCGCAATCCACCAGAACGCCGACTGACCCTGCACGGGCGAAGCCGACGTCGTCGATCAGGCGTACTTGGGTGTAGAGGTCATCCGGGCGAACCATGAGGTTGAGACTAGCGCCGCTGCCGCCGACCAAGCAATACCGTCACGTTGCGAGGTGCACACGATCCGTCACGCAGTTCCCACCCACTGATGAATGCCTCCACCGTCCGACCGCTCGGCCCCGTGAGCGGCCCCGTGACGTTGTAAATCACCGCTCCCCGCCGACGGTCCCAGACCACCGCATCGTGTGTACGGGCATGCGTGATGAGTGCCCACCTGAGGAGCGCCGGCCCGCTAAAGCCCAGGACGTCACGGATGAGGGTGACCTTGTCGGTCGATGTGCCCCGGCGCCACTCGGCCAGGTAATAGCCCAGCAACTTGGCGTCCTCGACGTAGGCATTCTCGCGGTACGGGATCGGGCTCGGCATCGCCCGGCCCAACGTAGGCACCGCTGGCGCACCGGTGGGTTACGGTCTGCGCCGAAACCCCGCCGGTGCGCCACGCCGGACTACTGGCCCGCCATCGCCTTGGCGTACTCGGCCTCGATCTCGTCCTTCTGCACGCCCTTGATCTCGCGCTCGATGTGACGCTCAGCGCGGGAGAAGGCCTTGTCGATTGCCTCCTCCAGCTGCCAGTTGCCCACAACCACGAGGCCGGCCTGGCCCTCGTCGAGCAGCTCGCCCAGGTCCTTCATGTCGCTGCGTGACATGCCCTTGAAGATGTGGCCACCAACGCCACCCGCGAGTGCGCCAATGGCAGCACCGGCGATGATGGACGGCGGAAACAGGATGCCGACGACGGCACCCACCACGGCGCCGCCCCATGCACCCTTACGCGTGGAGGTCTCATCCTTGTTCACATGCACCTTGCCGTCGTCACCCTTGCGGATGACCGCAGCGTCGTAGCCACCGATGATGCCGGCGGCGTGCAACTCCTTGATGGCCTCGTAGTCGAGCTGGGCGTCTGCCTCGTTCTCGTACGCGCCTGCAAATACAAATGTCGCGTCTTCGCGTGCCATATGTGTGCCTCCCATGCCGTGGGCCTCCGATGGGACCCTGCGCTGAACACTAGGCAAATGCAATACAAGTCGCGCGTGACTGGGGCACGACATGACAACTGCGCAGCACCGCACCGCATTGTGGGCACCCTCGCGGGCATCCTGTGCGAAATGACACCGCTCCGTCACAGCGACTGACCCCGCCCGGGGACTGACCCCGGGTGG
>CAJAPZ010000019.1 GCA_903943955.1 uncultured Actinomycetes bacterium | reverse complement strand
GGCCGGCTTTCCGGGCACGATGCTGCAGATCAACCGCGGCGACTTGCTCAAACTCCACCTGACGAACGATCTTGCGGGTGACAACGATCCATCGGATCCGGTCTTCACGTCCAATTTCCACTACCACGGATCGCGTGCACCCGACAAGTCCCAGGGAGATAATGTCTACGTCCAACTGTCGCCAGGCGACAGCATGGACGTCAACATCCCGATCGCGACCTACCAAAACACCGTGGGCGTGAACTGGTACCACCCACACGTACACGAGGTTTCCAAGCAGCAGGTCGAGGGCGGCTTGGCCGGCATGATCATGGTCGGCAATCCGCTCGATCCGTGGCCGGAGTACAAGGACGAACTCACGCAAGTGAACATGACCATCTCGGAGGTGAACATCACCCCAGATGGCCAGTACATAATGATGACGGGTACTGACAGTAGCGATTATTATGGCGATGGCTACACCGCAGGCTGGCAGAAGCGAGTCAATGGCCAGATGAATCCGATCATCCGCGTCCGTCCCGGCGAGACGCAGATCTGGAATATGGGGCAGTTCGGGGCCCGCGGCGCCACGAACTTCGTCATCGCCGACGACAACCTGCAAAACCCCTGGACGGCCACGATCATCGCCAGGGATGGGAACAGCGCGTTCGTCCACCCGTACACCACGACGCTCGGAGCCGATGAACTGCGGATGAACGACATCTCCGCCCTGACCGTGCTCAGCCCAGGCAACCGGATGTCGATGGCGGTCACCGCCCCCACGACCCCGGGCACCTACTACTTCATGGACGGATGGGGCGGCGAAGAGGCGCGAATCAACGCAGGCCGCGAGGGCTACTACTACGTGCTGGCTACCCTCGTCGTGGAAGGGGATACCGTCACCACCGCGGTACCGGAGTTTGCCGCTCAGGATGCAGACCCGCTCTGGAGCGCGACGCCCGACTTCCAGCGAACGTACTCACTGGAGCAGCTGGCTCAGGTGGAGGAGGGCGGGGTCATCAATATCGACAACTTCTACATCAACGGCAAGAAGTTCGGGGAGGGCGTGATGCCCCAACTCGAGATCGGCACGATCGAGGAGTGGACCATCCTCAATGCCGGCCCGCTCAACCATCCGTTCCACATCCACCAGGGTGTGTTCATCGTCACGAAGATCAACGGTTTCCCGATCGAGCCCGACAAGAAGTTTCCCAATGCCAATGCCGCCAACTACGTCTCGCCGCTGGACGTGATCATGGTGCCGGCCTTCGGGAGCGTGACCATTCGATTCCGGGTGTTTGACTTCCCGGGCAAGTACGTCTTCCACTGCCACATCCTTGAGCATGAAGACGAGGGGATGATGTCGCCGGTGTTCCAGTTCGGCAACACCGAGGGGCTGCGACTGGGCCTGGGCACCACTGCCCAATCGACGCTGGTCGTCAATGGGCAAGGCAACGAGGTCGCGAACATTCAGGCCTTCCCTACCTACACGGGCCCGGTGGTGACCGCGTCCGGTATCGGCACCGCGACCACTCCCGCTGTGTTGCCGAACCCGCTTCCCACCACAGCTGATGAGATCAACGCATACTTCAAGACCAACGTCACCACGGAGACGATGGCCTTTGGTACTGGGGCCGAGAACACGCGAGTGAAGGTTTATGAGAACGGCTCAACCACCCACACGGCGGTGTTCAAGGCATTCACGAGTAAACTCCGCATAACGGGCGGCGTGAGCCTGGCCGTGGGCGGCGTGAGCCCCAATGGTGCAGTGCGGATCGTGGCCGGCTCTCGCGCCAATGG
>CAJAPZ010000018.1 GCA_903943955.1 uncultured Actinomycetes bacterium | reverse complement strand
TGCCGCCGGCGCCGCCGCCACCGCCTGCGACCAGCACGCGGTTGGTCAGGGTCGTGCCCCCGCGGCGGATGTCGGTTGCGCCGCCGCCACCCGATCCGGGGGTCACGCCACCGCTTGCGCCACCGTTCCAGCCACCGGTGCCAGTGGTGGTGGTGCAGCCCACGTTCACCTGCAGGGTCTCAGCGGCGGTCACGGGCAGGCTGGCCTCAACACGGCCGCCCTTACCGCCATCCGAGAGGCGGGCTGCGGCCGAGTTCTCGCCGCCGCGCGCACCCACGGCGATCACGCGCATAAGGCTCACACCGAGCGGCACCGTGTACGTCTGCGCGGCCGCGGTACACGCAAACCGCTGGTCAGATGTGAATGTGGGAATCGCCTTGACGGTCGCCGAGCGGGGCGTCTCGAGCCCGGTGGATGTGACAGCCGCGATGGCATAGAAGTACGGCTGGTTGACGGTGACGCCATCGTGCACCCAGGTGCGCGTGCCGGCGCCATCCACCGACACCACCTGGGTGAGCGCACCCGCCGAGGTGCCCCAGTAGATCTTGTAACCGCTCACGTCGCTGACCGGGCTGGGGGTCCACCCCGCAGACACATAGCCCTGCCAGCCGGTTGCGGTGAAGCCCTGGACCTTGGGATCGGGAATGGTCGCAGTGATGATCGCGCCGCCATCACCCACGCGGGCACGGCATGGCGCCGCGCTGTCGAGGTAACAGTCGCGCAGCCCGATTCCAGATCCCGTGCTGAGCGACGATCCCTGCGCCTGCGCGACGGTGGCAGCCGTCAGGGCCGCGTACGACGACCCGCCGCCGCCGCCGTTGTGGGCGCCGCCGCCACCACCGCCGTAGTAGCCGCCACCGCCGCCGCCGCCCTGGTAGCCGGATGCTGATGCGCCACCGGTGCCCAGAGTTCCGACCCCACCGACGTATGAGCCGGTCCACAGGCCACCCTGCCCACCAGCCGACTGCGAGCCACCACCTCCACCGAAGTCGGTGGTGCCGTCGTAGCTGGCGCTGCCGCCGCTGCCGCCCACAAGCCCGCCGCCGTCGCCACCGGTGTTGAGCGTGCCGGTGCTGCCGCCGGCGCCGCCGCCACCGCCTGCGACCAGCACGCGGTTGGTCAGGGTCGTGCCCCCGCGGCGGATGTCGGTTGCGCCGCCCCCACCCGATCCGGGGGTCACTCCACCGCTTGCGCCGCCGTTCCAGCCACCGGTGCCGGTGGTGGTGGTGCAGCCCACGTTCACCTGCAGGGTCTCAGCGGCGGTCACGGGGATCGACGCCGTCACGCGTCCACCCTTGCCAGCAGCAGAAAGGCGGGCTGCGGCCGAGTTCTCGCCGCCCCGGGCCCCGAGGAGGTCGGCCGACACCCACGAGATGCCGGACGGCACCGTGTACGTCTGCGCGCCACCGGTACACGTGAAGCGAGTGTCCTGCATGAAGGCAGGGGTCGCCGAGACCACATCGGTACGCGGCGTCTCATTGCCAGCGGAGTCAACCGCCGTGATGGCGTAGTGGTACGTGGTGCCGATGGTGCGCCCGGCGTGCACCCAGGAGTTACGGCTGGCGGCCGAAAGCGTCTCGACATTCGTGAGGCTGCCCGCCGACGTACCCCAGTAGATCTTGTACGCCGCGAGGTCGGTGATGGAGCTGGGCGTCCAGGCGAGAAGCACCTGGGCCTGCTGGCCCGTTGCAACGAAACCCTGCACCCGCGCGTCGGCCATGGGCGCCGCGATGACAGCCGCGCCATCGCCCAGACGTGTGCGGCACGGGTAATCAGTTGACGTGGCGCACCAGCCGAAGCCGAACTCCGGGCCAGCATCGGTGCTGAGCGTGCTGCCCTGCGTGAGCCGTGGATCGAGCGCCGCCGGCACGACGTACGACGATCCGCCGCCGCCGCCGTTGTGGGCGCCGCCACCGCCGCCGCCGTAGTAGCCACCACCGCCGCCGCCGCCCTGGAAGCCGGCTGCAGACGCGCCACCGGTGCCAAGCGTGCCGGCGCTCCCCGTGTACGTGCCGCTCCACAGGCCGCCTGCGCCACCGCCCAGCTGCGATCCGCCGCGCCCGCCGATGTACGTCGTGCCGTCATAACTCGCGCTGCCGCCGGTCGCACCGATCAGCGCACCGCCATCGCCACCGGTGTTGAGCGCACCGCTGTTACCTCCGGCGCCGCCACCGCCACCGGCAACGAGCACGCGGTTGGCGAGCGCCGTGCCGCCGCGGCGGACGTCAGTGGCGCCACCGCCACCCGAGCCAGACGTGCCTCCGCCCGCCGCCCCGCCATTCCAACCGGCGGTGACCGAGGTGCTGGAGCAGCCCACGTTCACCTGCAGGCTCTCGCTGGCGGTCACGGGGATCACGGCCTGCGTACGTGCACCCTTGCCGCCGGAGGCAAGGCGGGCTGCGGCCGAGTTCTCGCCGCCGCGGGCGCCCAGGGCGTCGACGGTGATCCACGACACGCCCGACGGCACCACGTAGGTCTGGGCTGCGCCGGTACACGTGAGGCGTGTGTCGGCCGTGAAGGTGGGTGTGGCACCCACCGTGGCCGTGCGCGTGCCCTCATTTCCGGCGCTGTCTACTGGGGCCACCGCATAGAAGTACGGCGTGCCGATGGTGCGGCCGGTGTGGTCGAACAGCGAACTCGAACGGCCCGGAACGGTGGCCGAGTTACTGAGACTCGTCGCTGAGGTACCCCAGTAGACCTTGTACCCCGTCACGTTGTCGCCGCTGCTTGGGGTCCACGAGATGAGGTTGTCGCCCTGACGACCCACCACCTGCGGGGCCTGCGGGGCAAGCACGACGTTGCCGGCCGTGGCGTCGGTGGCGAACAGCGGGCCGGGGTTGCCACCCAGGTCGGTCACGGCGTTCAGCGCCAGACGCGGGATGAGCGTGCCGTCAGTCGGCATACCGCTCGCAGCCACCGTCAGCGTGTACGGGCCCGCACCGGATCCCGTTACGCCGGTCACGGTCCACCCGCTGGAGGTGCCGCCAAGCGAGATGTCGGATGCCGTCAGGCCGGTGACGGGCTCACCGAACGTGAGGGAATACGTGGCCGGGGTGGTGCCGATCGTTGACAACGCCGGGGTGAACGACGCCACCGATGGCGGGCCGCGGTCAACCGTGACGGTCGCGGCGGTCTTGGCCACGACAGGACCCAATGCCCCACCCACGTCGATGACGGTGCCGGTCGGCAGCGAGAGAATCACCGTGCCGGTGGTACCGCCACCAACCGTCACCGTGTACGGACCGGCCCCGGAGCCGGTCACCGACTGCACGGTCCAGCCCGTGGCCGTACCCCCAACCGTGAAGTCGTTGGCATCCAGACCGGTCACGGCCCGCGTGAAGCGCACGCTGTAGGTGAACGACGTGGCCGACTGCGAAGTGGACGACGGCACGATGGTGGGAGCCAGGAACTGCGCGGGCACAAGCGTGACGGCCAGCGGGTTGTTCCCGCCGGATGTCACCGACGTCGGGCTGAGCGCGGTGAGTGCACCGCCCGCACCGATGGAGTACTGCGACACCAGCGGGCTGGTGTTGGCGCCGCCGGCATACAGGTTCTTGCCATCCGGCGACACGAGGAGATCAGCAGCCCAGGTGGCCGAGGGCAGCGCGGCGGGTGTCTTCGCCGCAAGCTGGCCATTCGCCCCGATGGTGAACTGGTAGACGCCCGAGGTGGTCGATGCGGCGTTCCACGAACCCACATAGAGGCTGCCGCTATCGGGGCTCACGGCGATACCCACCGCACTCGTCACCGACACGCTGCTCGGCGAAAGAACTGCGAGCGCGCCATCGGCACCCACCGAATACTGGGTGACCTTCCCGGTGTTGAACGACGTCACATATGCATACCGGCCATCAGGGGTGAGTGCCATTTCGGTGGGATCAAGGTTGGGCACCGAGACGGTGGCTGCGGTGAGCGCCGTGAGCTTGCCGTCGGTCCCGATTGAGTACTGCGAGATGGTCGCCGGCGTCGCCCCGGCGTTGCGGTTCACCACATACGCACGGGTACCAGAGGAATTGATGGTCATGAAGGACGAGCCGGTTCCGCCCGCGACAGTCGCGGGCGAGAGGGCCGTGAGCTTTCCGTCAACCCCGATGGAGTACTGCGACACGGTGGCCCCACCGTTGTTCGTCGCGTACGCGTAACGGCCATTCGGGGTGACCGACACCCCGGTGGGGCTCGCACCCGACGACACCGTGGCAGGAGACAACGCGGTGAGCGCACCCGTCTCGGACACCGCGAACTGGCTCACCGTGCCGGTGGCGGCCATGTTGGGCACGTAGAGAAAGCGGCTATTTGGCGTGGTGGCGATGCGACGCGGGGCCGTAAAGCCACTGGTGGTCGTTCCCGGCGTGAGGGCACCGCTCGCGCCCACACTCATGGTGGTCACCGAGTTGCCCACGTTGTTGCTGGCGAACAGCAGGTCGGGCATCGCCACATAGGCAGCAGCCGAACTCGCGCTGCCAGTGCCGGCGGCGTTGGTACCGGTCACGGTGAGTCGCAGGTACTTCCACAGGTCAGCCTGCGCGGGAGTGAAGGTGAGTGTTGCGTTGCCGGTGCCCGTAGCGCTTGTCCAGCCGTCGAGGCCGTCATCCGACACCTGCCACTGGTAGGTGGTCACAGTGCCCTCGCCCACCCAGGTGCCCGCGGTGCCGGTCTGCGCGATACCCACGCGCGGGGCGTCTGTGGCCGTCGGACCAGCCGCAGAGGCCACGACGGGTACCGACGCCGCCGACCGCGCTGCGATGGGGCCGGCAGTGCCCGCCAGGTCGGTCACCGAGCCAGCGGCCAGCGTGAGGGTCTCGGTGCCCGCACCACTGCCCGATGCGGTCACCGTGTACGGCCCCGCTCCCGACCCGGTGACGCCCGTGACCGACCACGACCCGGCGGCTGCGCCCAGTGCGAAGTCCGATGCCTCGACACCGGTGACGGGGCGGTTGAACGACACCTTCCAGGTGAGCGAGGTGGCACTGGCTGTGGCCGGCACCGCGCGGATGTCGGTGGCAGCAGGGCCCAGCGGACGCGCGGCCAGGTAGTACGGCCTGGTGCCCGCGGCGACGGTCGCCGGGGTCATGGCTGCGAGTGCGCCGCTACCGCCCACTGAGTACTGGTACATCGAAACGGACGCGGCATAGAGCGCACCGCCCGAAGCACGTGAGACCAGGTCGATCGATGTGCCCGACAGTGCGACAGTGGTAGGTGCCATCGCCGTGAGCGCGCCGCCGGCACCCACCGAGTACTGCGCCAGTAGGTTGCTGTTCTGCTGTGCCACGTACACGTACCGGCTGTCGGGCGAAGTGGTCACCAGCGTGGCGTTGGTGAGCGTGAGGTCGGTACCGGCTGAGGTGAGCGACCCATTCGCGTTGATGCGGTACTGGTACACCTTGCCCGCCGTAAAGGCGGTGGCATAGAGGTACTGCCCGTCAGGTGTGATGGCCAGCCCGCGGGGTGCGGTGCCGAGGGTGGCCGCGGTTGCCGCAAGCGACGTGAGCACGCCGGTGTCCTGGTTCACCGTGTACGACGAGATGCTGGTACCTGTCCAGTTGCTCACGTACACGTACTTGCCATCAGGCGTCACCCGCACGAGCCCCGGGCCCGTGCCGGTGGCCACCGAGCTGATCTGCGTGAGCTGGCCGGTGGCCCCAACCGAGTACTGCACCAGGGTGTTGCCCGAGTAGTTGCTCACGTAGACGAATCGGCCATCGGGCGTCGGAGCGATGGAATACGGATTGGTCTGCGCGATGGTCGGCGTCGCGAGCGGGGTAAGCGCACCGGCGTCGTCGGTTGAGTACTGAGAAATGGTGTTGGCACTGGCGTTGGCCACGTACAGATAACGGCCATTCGACGTCACAGCGATGCCAGTGGCCAAGGAGCCCGCCGCGGTGTTGACGGCGGCCGACAGGCTGCCATCGCGCCACACGGTGAACCGCGACACGTTCGCGCTGCCGTTGTTGGCGGCGTAGAGCACCTCGGCCGGCTGCACCACACGGGCCGCGGAGTTCATGGTGGCACTCGTGCCGTCAAGCGCAGTGGCGGTGACCACCGCGCGCACGTACTGCCACGCGTCACCGGCGACGGGCGTGTACGTGGCCGTGGCGTTGTCCGTGCCGGTGGCATTGGCCCAAGGGCCCGATGCCGAGCTCGACACCTGCCACTGGTAGGCCAGCGTGTTGCCCTCGCCCACCCAGTCTCCGGTTGTGACAGCCGTTGCCCATCCCACGCGCACCACCGACGAGACCGTGGGCTGGGGAGCGCCGCTCATCACGCCACCGATTCCGAGGCGTGGTGCGCTGGGGCCGGTGTTGCCCAGGTTGTCGGTCACAGCACCGGCAGCCATGCGCAGGTTCACCTGGCCGGCGCCACTCCCGGCCACCGTCACCGTGTACGGGCCAGCACCCGATCCAGTGACCGACTGCACGCTCCAGTCAGTCGCCCCACCCACGATGCTGAAGTCGGCGGCATCCAAGCCACTCACCCACTGGTTGAACGACACCGTAAAGGCCATGGCGCCCGCGGTGCCGGTGGCGAGGCCGGTGCGCATGGCCGTCACGGTGGGCCGCGGCAGCACGCGGGTGACCGTCCATGGGTTGGCGCCCACTGTGACCGTCGCCGGTGTCATGGCCGTCAGCAGTCCGGTCGCCGAATTACGTGTGTACTGCGATACAAGCGAGGTGGCGTAATTGGGCACGTACACGTTGGCGCCGTCGGGCGCGACATACGGGCGTACAGGCGTGGTGCTTGTGGCCACCGACGCAGGGGCAAGCGCCGCGAGCGCGCCGGTGCCACCCATGGACCACTGCCCCAGCACATTCCCCGACCACGACGTGCCGTACAGGTTGCGGCCGTCCGGCGACACGACGCCCCCGGCCGCGCTGGAGAAGGCCACGTTGGCCGGCGCCATCGCCGTCAGCAGTCCGCCGGCCCCCACCGTGAACTGATCGACCTTGCCGCTCGAGTTGCCGAACACGTAGGCGTACTGCCCGTTGGGGCTGATGATGATCATCGCGGGGTCGGTGGACGTCGCCACCTTCGGTGTCGAGAGCGCGCTCAGCTGACCCGACGCCTGATCAATGGCGAACTGGAACACCTCGCCGGTGCCGCGGCTGGCCGCGTACAGCACCGTGCCAGCGGGGTTCACCACCAGGCTCTCGGTGGTGGTGCCGGCGGCGATGCTGACAGTGGGGAGCCCGCTCAGGCGTCCGTCAGACAGCACCCGGTACTGCCCCACGGTGCCGGTACCCCGGTTGGCCACGTAGGCAAACCGCTGATCGGGTGTGACGGCAACCCACTGCGGTGTGGTGCCGGCACCGGTGGCCACACTTGCCGGTGCCAGCGGGGTGAGCGCGCCGGTGGGGCCCACCGCGAACTGGCTGATGGAGTTACCGCCGGAGTTGGCCACGTACACAAAGCCGTTGTCGGGCGTCACGGCCATGCCACGCGGGTTGGCACCGGTGGCGCCACCCGTCACCGTGACGCCCAGCGCACCGCCGGTGCCGACGACCGTCTGCAGAACGAGGTCGGGGCCCTCGGCGGTGGTCAGCAATGAGGCCCCGGGCATTACCCGGGCGGTGGCCGCCGAGTACGCCACCGTGGCACCGCCGCTGTTGGTCGCCGTCACGCGCAGGCGCAGATACCGGGCCATGTCTGCCTGGGCTGTCGCGTACGAGGCCGTGGCGTTTCCGGCGCCCGTGGCGTCACTCCACCCCGTCGCGCCGTCATCCGACACCTGCCACTGATACGCATAGGTGATGGTGGCCGGTCCGGTCCACGTGCCGCTCGTGCCCGTCAGTACGCCGAACGTCGTGGCGGTGCCCGTCACCACCGGCACGACCGTGTTGGCCGGCTTCGTGGTCACCGTCACCACCGGCGAGTTGGCGGACGTCAGTGGCCCCTGTGTATTGGCGCGGTCGATCACCGCACCCGACCGCAGGATGAGCGTGAGCGTGCCACCCGGCACCGGCGATGCGCGCGTGGCAGTCACCGTGTACGGCCCGGTGCCCGACCCGGTCACGCTGGCCACCACCCAGCCGGTTGAGGTGCCGCCGAAGGAGAAGTCACTGGTGGTGAGCCCGCTCACCAGTTGATCGAACGTGAGCGAGAACGTGAGCGGGCTGGTGGCCGTACTCGCCGTGGACCCCGTAAACGACGCCACCGTCGGCGTGCCCAGGTCGAGCCCGCGGTACAGGGTGACGGTCGATGCGTTGTACTGCGTGGCGGGCCCCGTATTGCCAGCGGCGTCGGAGACCGACCCGGCACGAAGACCCAGATTGATGGTGCCGTTGGGGGGGATACCCGCCGCATTGGCCACGGTCACGGTGTAGGGGCCTGAACCCGACCCCGTCACCGACTGCACCGCCCATCCACCCGACGTACCGCTGACGATGAAGTTGCTCGCCGTGAGCGCCGCGGTAGGTGCATCGCTCAGGTTGAGCGTGTACGTGATGGGGCTGGTGAACGTGGTGAGCGCCGACGCAGTGAGCGACGTCACCGTGGGTGCCACGGAGTCGTACGTGGTTGCCGCGGTACCGGCGATGGACGCCGTGGGGAACGACGACCCACCTACCGTCACCGCGCCGGTGTTGAGCGACAGCGTCACAGTGCCCTGCGTGGGCGCCACGCCGTTCAGGGTGACGGTGTACGGCCCGGCACCAGACCCTGTGACCGAGGCCACCGACCACCCCGTGCTGCTGCCCCCCACCGTGAAGTCGGTGGCGTCGAGGCCGGTCGCTGCTCCCGCGGCGAAGTCGACCCGGAACTGCATGGTGGTGGTCTTCGAGTAGGCCGCAACCGGGGTGATGACAGCCTCTGGGCGGCCCCATACCAGCACCCAGCCGTTGGGGTTACCGCCGGCCTGCGCGGCCGATCCGCCGTACGCGTTCCCCGCCGACCTCGTGGTGATGGCACCGATGGTCCCGCCGGCATGTGCCCAGTTGGCAGCGACGGTCTGGCCCACGCCATTGCCGTCGCTCATGCCGAGGCCGATGGAGTTGCTCGCACCGTTGAAGGTGGTGTCGAGCGCATTGGCCGTGCCCTGCGTGGC
>CAJAPZ010000017.1 GCA_903943955.1 uncultured Actinomycetes bacterium | reverse complement strand
TACCGATGCGAGCGCGGCGTTCACGTCAACCCGGCCCCCGGTCACCACCTTGCCTGCAAGTGATGCCATGGGCACGGCGGTGGACATGAGGGCGTGCTTCATCTGGGCCGCTGTCAGATCGGGGTTCTTCGCAAGCAGAAGTGCGGCGGCGCCTGCAACCTGCGGTGACGCCATCGAGGTGCCGCTCATGAATGCGTAGCTTCCGCCCGCTGGCTGGTCGACGATGCACGTGACGACCGGAGCCGTGATGCCCACCAGGACGTCTCCGGCGCCATGCGCGCTCCGCACGACGAACCCGAGTTGCACTCCGGTCTGCCCCTCGATCGCCGAAAGGTCGACAGCCCAGGAGATGAGGCGACCGCCAGTGTCGCCCTTAGTCACCCCACGGTAGACCGGAGCCGGATGCGCATCCGTCGAAATTGCCAGAACCAACTCCTGGCCGTCTCCGTCCAGGCCGGTGAGGATATGGGCGGTCATCCGGCACGACCGGCCGACAGGGTCGAAGGTGTCTGGAGCGTCGATGGCCCACTCCACAAGCCCCGGGCCCGCAGAGCCGGACGGCTGGAAAAGTTCCGTGTAATCATGGCCGCCGGGCGTCGTCGCAAATGTCCATGCCCCAGCTGGGGTCTGGACCCAGCCATCAGGCAGAGGGGGTGTTCCTCCATCTGATTGCACAGGCGGTGCAAATGCAGTGGCGAAGTGGGGCACAGTGCTCTGAATACCGACCCCCGGTGCGGCGACGTCTACCGATGTCGCCCCGTAGTTGGAGAAACTCGCCAGGTTGCCGCTTGCGTCGATGGCGGCCACGCACAGCACGTTGGGCAGCGGAACGTTGCAGGCAGCCTGCGGAATCACGTCATTGTCGGTGCCAGCATTTCCTGCAGAAGCGATGAACAGGGTGTTTGGATGCTGGCCGATGGCATCAGTGAATGGCTGCAGGGCCATGGGGCCCCCGGCGCTGATGTTCACCACGCGCGCCACCCCGCCGCCATACGCCAGCCCCTCGGGAAGGTACGCACAGGTCCCCGCAAAGTTGCATGAGCGCACCGGTGTCATACCCACGGTCCAATTGACTCCTGCCACGCCCAGGCCGTTGTTGCCAACGGCACCGATCGTGCCAGCGACGTGGCTGCCATGCTCGTTCTGATCCTGGACCGCGAGCGGGTCAACCACGCCCTGGTAATCGGGCACGAAGTTGCGGGCATTTGCGGTGCGCAGGTTGGCCGCGAGGTCGGGGTGGTTCAGAGCGGCCCCGCTGTCGACAACCGCCACCGACACGTCTGCAGATCCCTGAGTGGTGCCCCAGGCGCCTAGGGCGCCCAGGTCCATACCGGCAAGCCCGGTGAACGGCGTCGGGGCCTGCACCTGCTGGCCGGTGTTGCTGAGGCCCCACAGATTCGGGAAGAGTGGATCATTGGGCGTGACATCAATGGTCGCGGGCACGTCGGGGACAGCCCAGCCAACGTCGGCCCGCGCATCGAGCCTGTGTGCCACAGCGCCCGGGGCCGCGCCCTCATCCACCGGAACCCGCCACACGCCCGGCAGCCCCTCCACCCTTCGCGCTGCCCGCGGCTGGGCACCCGCTGCGTCGAGGGCCTCCGACCGGACGTCGGCCTGCACCCGCGCCGTGGTGCCCGCACGGAACTTCACCAGCACGTCGCGTACCACGGGCCGCATACCCGTGGGGGTTGCCACCTGCTCCACCGGACCGCTCGACTGCACAGGTGCGGCGGCGGCCATTGCCGCAACTGGTGCCGCGATTGCGGCGGAGGCGACGATAACGGCGGCTATCGCCCCACGGCGTGATCGCTGACTCACGTGGTGCTCCAGGGGAGGGGGAATGACGCTTGGGACCCTACCTCAGTTGAGTGCGGTCCCCCAGAGAGCGCAGGTCTGCCGGCCCCACGTGTCTGCTCCTACGCACCGTTCGCGGGCGACACAGCCGCAGCACCGTGGCCGGTGCCGTGAAGGAACTCCGCCCCGAGCTTCTCCGACAGCGCGATGACCGCCAGATGGGTGTTGGCCGACGGCACACGCGGGATGATTGAGGCATCGATGCACCACGCGCCATCGAGCCCACGGATGCGTCCCTGCCCATCGGTAACCGCCATGGGGTCGGAATCAAGCCCCATGCGAAGCGAGGCCACCGGGTGGTGGAATGTCTCAACCGTGCGGAGCGCATGGTCGGGATCGTCCATGTTGGGCCACGGGTCCAGCAGGTCGGCCAGCGGCGTGGTGCGGGCCACGGCCATCAACTCGCGCCCGGCGGCCACGGCCAGCTCGCGGTCGCCCCCGGCCTCCATCCAGCCCATGCGCAGCATCGGCTGGTCCATGGGGTTGGTCGACTGGATGTCCACGCGCCCGGTGCGCCCGCGCGAGTCGGCCACCTGCACGTTCAGCTCGCTGATTCGGTGCCCGCCATCCACGAACCCCGCATAGGGCATCACCTGAAACAGGCGCTCCTCGCCATTCACCTCTGCCTTTGAGGTGAGCAGCGCCTGAATCCACGGGTGCGGCCACTGCGGGATGTCACTGCTGATCCAGAAGCGGTAGGAGATCTTTGGGTGGTCCTGCATGCCGCGGCCCACACCCGGCAACTCGTGCACCACCTTGATGCCGTGCGGGGTGATGGCGTCGGCCGGGCCCACGCCGGATCGCAGCAGTACCGCAGGGCTCTGGTAGGTGCCGAGGCACAGGATGACGTGGTCGGCCTCGTAGGTCACCCGCTCGCCCGTTGCCTCGCGAATGGCCTCGAGGCCCGTGGCCCGCGTGCCGTCGAGCACCAGGCGGTCAACGCGCACGCCAACTTCAAGAGTGAGGTTGTCGCGCGACAGCGCCGGGTCGAGGTAATGGTCGGCCGGGGTCTGCCGCTTGCCGTCTTTCATGTTGAACGGCGTGGGCCCCACTCCCATCGCGCCCGGTGCGTTGTGGTCATCTACCCAGTTATGCCCACGCGACAGCGCGGCCTCGGCGAAGCGCTCGATGAGGGGGTACCAGGTGTCGCGCGGGTGGCGGGCAATGGGGATGGGCCCGCGATCGCCGTGGTACGGCTCACTGCCAAAGTCTGTGTCGGTCTCAATGAACCTGAACCACGGCAGCATCGTGGCCCAGTTGAGCCCCGGTGCGAACGCGGCCCATTCGTCGTAGTGCTCGGGCAGGCCTCGCAGCGCAATGGCCGCGTTGGTGACCGAGGAGCCACCCACCACGTGCCCCCGTGGCACGTGCACGCCGCGCGGCGATGCACCCGCCTGAGCGGTGAAGCCCCAGTCGTGGGTCTCCTTGATGATGCGGTAGGCGTGCGCCAGTTCGGGCGGCCACTCACCGGGCCGGTAGTGGGGGCCGCTCTCCAGCAGCACCACGTCGATGCCCGGATCGGCCGACAGGCGCGCCGCCAGTACGCATCCTGCGGTGCCAGCCCCGGCGATGACGACTCTCATCGAGCGCCTCCTGTCAGGCGGCGGCCAGGCGGCCGCCGTCGACCAGCATCACCTGACCGGTCATAAACCCGGCGGCGTCGGACAGCAGAAACACGATGGGCCATGCGGCCTCATCTACCGTGCCCACGCGGCCCATGGCGGTCTTGCTCACAAACTTCTCGGCAAGGGCCGGGTTGGCATCCATCAACTCGCCCACCAGTTCAGTGGTGATGGTGCCCGGCGCAATCGAGTTGACAAGGATGCCCGTGGGCCCGAGCTCGACGGCCAACGTGCGGGTCATGGCGTCGAGCGCAGCCTTGGTGGCGTTGTAGGCCACGATGTTGGGAAGCCCCGCGAATGCGGCGATGGACGACAGGTTGACGATGCGGCCGCCGCGACCGGTTGCGGCCATGGCGGGGATCGCCGCGCGTGAGAACGACGCGGCCGCCCGCAGGTTGACGCGAAGGATGTGATCCCACTCGTCGTCGCTGGTCTCGGCAGCCGGGTGGTAATACGGGCTGATTCCCGCGTTGTTGACCAGGCCCCACAGGTCGCCGAGTTCGGCAGCCGCGGCCACCGCGCGATCGGCCACAGCCGGGTCCTCCACCGCACCCACAACCACGCGGCTGGGGCCCGGGAGCGAGGCTGCGACGGCCTCCAGATCATCGGCGGTGCGGGCAACCAGCACCACGCTGCCACCCGACCGCGACACGGCGTGGGCCGTGCCCTTTCCGATTCCGCGGGACGCTCCGGTGATGATGACCACGCGGCCGTCGAGTGCAAAAGGCTCGTTCATGGAGTGAAGGCTACCGCTGCACGGCGGTTTGCATGCGAGGGGCGAGTGTCCCTGCCACCCCCGTTCCCGGTATGCGCACGGTCCTGAACCCCCCTAAGATGCCCACATCGAACTCGTGACCCGACCCCGAGGAACAGCCCCATGCTGAGTTATGCATTCACCGAGGAGCAGGAGGACCTTCGCGCCATGGTGCGCGAGTTCGCCGAGGCGGAGATCGCCCCGCTCGTCGAAGACGCCGAGCGCAACGAGAAGTTCCCTGTCGAGATCATGCCCAAGCTCGGTGAGTTGGGGCTGCTCGGCATCGTGTTCCCCGAGGAGTACGGCGGCATTGGCGCCGACAAGATCACCGAGTGCATCTTCGTGGAGGAGATGACCAAGGTGTGCGCAGGGATCACCGCATCGGTGAACGCCCACGCCGACCTCGCCGCGTTCCCCATCTACAAGTTCGGCACCGAGGAGCAGCGCGCCAAGTACCTGCCCGCCGCTATCGCGGGCGAGACCATCGGCTCCTACGCCATCACCGAGCCCAACACCGGCTCCGACGCTGCCGGCCTTGCCACCCGCGCCGAGAAGAAGGGCGACCGGTACGTCATCAACGGTCGCAAGAACTTCATCACCAACGGCACCATCTGCGACTTCTGCCTCGTTGCCGCGTACACCGACAAGGAGAAGCGCGGCGAGGGCATCTCGGTGTTCATCGTCGACCGCGAGACCGCTGGCTTTGAGGTCACCCGCAAGCTCGAGAAGATGGGCCACCGCTCATCCGACACGGCCGAGTTGGTGTTTGAGGACTGCGAAGTGGGCGAGGACGCCCTGCTGGGGGGCAAGGAGGGTGCCTTCGGCGCCCTGATGGAGGCCCTCATCACGGGTCGCGTCTCGCACGGTGTGAAGAGCGCCGCCATCGCTGAGGCCGCCCTCAACCAGGCAATGGCCTACGCCACCGACCGTGAGGCCTTTGGCCGCTCGCTCACCAAGTTCCAGTCCATCCGCTTCAAGCTGGCCACCATGGCCACCAAGGTGGAGGCCGCCAAGGCCCTCGCCTACAAGGCGGCGTGGCTGTACTCCACGGGCCAGCCCTGCGTGAAGGAGGCCTCAATGGCGAAGTACTTCTCCGCCGAGGTCGCCGACGAGGTCACCCGTGAGGCCGTGCAGATCCACGGTGGCTACGGCTACATCGTGGAGTACCCGGTGGAGCGCCTGTACCGCGACGCCAAGCTTGCCTCCATCACCGAGGGCACCTCGGAGATCCAGCAGATGATCATCAGCAAGGAGCTCGGTCTGTGAATCCCCCGCCCCCGGCGGGCCCGGGATCATTCCCGGCCGCCGTGGGCACGCAGGGACCCGGCCTCACGGATGCGCTGTCGTATCCGTACTTCGAGGCCCTCTTCGACAGGAAGAGCCGGCGGGTCGCCCTTGGGATGGAAATCCCCCAAGGCGTACTCGCCTATGAGAGCCCCTATGTGCCCGTTCCCCTTACCGAGTTGGAAGAAGCCCTCCTCCTCATGGCCGGTACCGGCCTCGCAGGGCTGAACCTGGCGGATATCGACCCCAGCATGGGGGCCGACGCGCTTGTGCAGTGGACCGCGCGCACGTGGCCGTCGTCGTGCTCCAACCACGGCACCGAGCTGTTCTACACCAACGATGACGGGCTCTACTTCCTCGACATGTGGAACATGCAGCCCGAGCCGGGAGAGCTGGCCACAGTGGCCGGCAAGCCCATCGAGAAGCAGGCCGAGGTGCTGGTGGAGATGGCCCGCCGCGGCAAGCGCACGCTGCAGGACGGCCGTGCAGATCTGCCTGCCAACCTTCCCGGGCTCTTCGCGTTCAACCTGTGGAACGCCAACAAGCCCGGCACGTCGCTGTTCCTCCCCATCTCCAACATGACCTTTGAGTACATGAACCTGCTGTTCATCTACTTCTCAGAGGGCTACCGGTTCATCCTGGTGGACGAGCGCAATGGCTACCAGCCCGCCGGCCTGCAGAAATGGATCGACAAGGGTCGCCTCGACCCCACCCGCCGTATGGGCCTGGTGGAGATCGAGCAGCGCGTGCTCAGCATGCAGGTGGTGGAGCAGGCATTCATGTGCCAGAACATGAACATCGCCATGCAGACCATGGGCCTTGGTGGCTGGACCTACACCGGGTTCATTTCGTCGTATGTGCTCGGCGCCATGGACGTTGAGGGCCTCGGGTTCCGCCACATCCAGCCCAAGGAGGGCCCCCTCGTTCCCGTGGGTCGCGACGGTGCGTTCGAGGCACTCTGCCCCCCGTACCACGCGTCAATGTCCGACGCGGTGGATGCATTTCTCGAGCAGAAGTGGGGCCAGTACGAGAACAACATCCCCAAGGCCATCAACGGGGCCGAGGCGATCGTGGCCAGCATTCCGCGACCCAC
>CAJAPZ010000016.1 GCA_903943955.1 uncultured Actinomycetes bacterium | reverse complement strand
TTGAGCTGCTCGCCGGTGCCGATGCCCAGCATGAATCTGCCGCCGGTCAGATGGTCGAGCGTGAGGGCCGTCTGCGCCAGGCTGGCCGGGTTGCGCCGCACCAGATCGGTGACCCCGATTCCCAGTCTGATGCGCTCGGTGGAAAGGGCCGACTGCGCGATGACCGGCACCGGGTCGAACCACACGTGCGGGCTGGGCTGCGCGGCGGCCTGAGGCACCAGCGCGGGATCCCAGATGCCCATGGGGAACCAATGCAGAAGGTGGTCGGCCCACCACATGGCGTCGTAGCCATCGGCTTCGCGGCGTGCGGCAGCACCCACGGCCGCCTGCGATGGCGGCCGCGCGGGGCCCATGCACGAGATCTCAAGGGGTCGCGACATCGCGGCGAGGCTAGCGGAGGCCCCGCTGGGTACGGGTTGACCGGGGTCCCACGTCACGCCTCGTCATCGTTGCCATGCAGCACAACGTGGGCATGCTGCACGGCCTCGTGGCGCGATCGCCCGATGTGCGCATACGTGTACTCAGGGCGTGTTGGCCCCGGGCGGCAGCACCGATTCGCCACGCGCCTCCTCAATGTCATCCAACTGCGTCGTAAGCCATTTGGCGATGTCATTTTCCATCACCACGTGGCGGATGGCCTCGGCACGACCTCGCCGCTCGGCGCGCGGCATGGTGAGCGCTGTGTGCAGCGCTTCGGCCTGCGCCTCGATGTCAAAGGGGTTGACGCCGATCGCGAACGCACCGATCTCTTCGTAGGCACCCACGTTTTCGCTGAGGATGAGCACCCCGTCGCGCTCGTTGACCAGCGGGGCCTCTTTCGCCACCAGGTTCATGCCGTCAAAGATCGAGTTCACCATCATCACGTCGAAGTGCTTGTACGCGGTGACCGCCAGCGGGAGGTTGCTCTCGAACCTGAGGTCGATCGGCATCCAGTCGGTATTGCCGTGCTTGGTGTTGATGCTGCTCACGATGTCGGTGATGCGGTTGACGTACTCCACATATTCCGGCACGTCCTGGCGGGAGGGCTGGAGCATGGCGAAGAACGTGATCTCCTCATGGAACTCCGGGTGCCGATCCAGAAAGACATCGAACGCGGTGAAGCCGCGCAGAATGTTTTTGGACAGGTCGGTGCGGTCCACCCGCACCACCAGACTGCGTCGCCGACGTCTGAGGAACTGGGCCTCCTCGGTTGCCACCGCCTTGCTGGCGGCGAGCTCAATGAATCCGTCGGCATCGATTGAGATGGGGTAGTGCCGCACACGCACCCGGCGCCCGCGGTAGTTGACACACATTTTCGCGTAGTCCACCTCGAGCCCCAGCAGGTCCTCGCACGAGAGCAGGAAGTTGCGCGCGTACCGCTGGGTGTGGAAGGCCACGATGTCGTTGGCCAGAAGGCCTTCGATCACCTGATCGCGGATGACCGTGGGCAGCACGCGCCAGTAGTCGGGCTGTGGCCACGGGATGTGCACGAAGAAGTGCAGGAAGGCATGCGGGACGCGCTCGCGGACGATTCCGGGGGCGGTGTACAGGTGGTAGTCGTGCAACATGACGACCGCGCCCGGGTGGTCGGCAAGCGCGGCCACCACGGCGTCGGCAAATAGACGGTTGGCAGTGAGGTAGCCGTCCTCCCAGGCCGTGAACTCCTCCACGCGGATGTCCGGCACGTTTGAGAGGTCCCAAAGGTAGTGCTGGATGAACCACAGCATCGGGTTCGCAACCACGTTGTAGTACTGCTCGTAGACGTCGGGGTCCATCTCCACGAAACGCCCGCGGGTGTCCACTCCAAGCCCCGGGATGCGCACCTCACCGCCGCTTTCCTGCTGTACCCGGGCGTCTCCGCTCTCGATGGCGGCGGAGATCCACACGGCGGGCGCCACGTTGACGAGCCCTGAGAGCGCGGTCACGAGTCCACCGCCCGAGCGCACCATGGTGGTGCCACCCGCGCCGTCGTCCACAAAGCCAACCGGGCCACGATTGGACACGAGGATGAGCGGTGGTGTCTCCATGCCCACATGGTGCCCGAGTGAGACCGCAACGCGCCGTGCATGGCGCAGAGGGGGTGGGAAGGATCGTGGTGCGATACTTCCCCAGTGCTGAATGGCCGCCTTTATCGGCTCTCGTGGCTGGTGGCGCTCGTCGCCCTGCTCGTCGCCCTGCTTACCCTTGAATCGCCGGGAGGCGCACCCGAACCTCCGCTGCCCCCGGCGTTCGACGCCATTGCCGCACGCGGGCTGGCCGCCGATCTGAACGGGGTCGCCCCGCAGCGGGTGCCGGGCACAGCGGGGGATCAGCGAGCCGCAGACTGGATGGTGACCCAATTCGAGGGCGTGCCGGGGGCCACGGCGGTGCGGCGGCAGGTGTTCTCGGTCACCACACCCGGTGGTCGTATCACCACCCAGAACGTGTACGTCTCGCTACCGGCGCACAGCGGCGCCTCGTCGCGCCATGCCCTCGTCATCTCGGCCCCCCGTGACACCCCACCTGGCGTGAGCGGGGGCGAGAGCGGCTCAGCCGTGCTGGTGCAGTTGGCACGGGCACTTGGCACGGTGGCGCGCGAGCGCCCCGTCCTTGTGGTGTCGACGGGCGGATCCACCATCGGTAACGCCGGTGCACGTTGGTTCGCGGAGCGGTTTAACCAGGTGCCGGTCGAGGCTGCTATCTCGCTGGATGATCCGGCCGGTGATCCGGCGGCCCTGCACATCTGGGACGACGGCCAGGATGGTCGACGTGCGCTGGCACTCGGCGCCGCAGCCGTGCAGGCCGCCGGTCGCGCGGGCGCCAGCGTTGCCAATGCCCCGGGCCCATTTCCCCAGATCGCCGCAATGGGTGTGCCGCAGACCAGCGGTGATCAGGCGGCCTACATCGCCGCCGGTATCCCGTCGGTCTCGCTGGCTTCCCGTCCCGAGCACCCCGCAGTGGGTGGCAACCTGGCCACCGAGGCCGCCCTTGGATCGTCGGGGCGCACCGCCGAGACATTGCTCGGCGCACTCGACACGGTGGATTCGGTGTCGCGGCCATCCGCCGGCCTCATCATCGGCGACCGGGAATTGCGTTCGGTGATGAGCCGCATCGTCATCCTGCTCCTCGCCCTTCCTCTCTTCGTGGCGGCGCTCGATCTGGCAGTGCGTCTGCGCCGGGCCGGGGTGCGCGTGCTTCCCTTCATCGCCGCCCTCGGGTGGCGCCTGTTGCCGCTGGTGGTCGGAATGTTGGTGGCCCATCTGCTGGCCACCGCAGGCATGCTGGCGTCGGCAGCCGGCGGATGGCCCCCGCTGGCGGGTTCGGTGCCATTCGACCTGCCGGCAGTTGTGGCAATGCTGCTGGCCGTGGGTGCCGGTGTGCTCACCTGGCTGGCCGTGCGCCTGCGGGCAATCCGCCGGGATGCCGAGGTGGCGTCCCGTGCCGCTGCGGGCGTCATCGCCCTTGGCGGTGTGTGTCTGGTGCTCTGGATCGTGAGTCCATTCGCACTGGTCATTGCCCTTCCGGCGGCGCACGCGGCGCTGGTGGTCACCCGCGCCCGGCGGTCGTGGCAAGTGGTGGCGCTGGCCATTATCGCCATGACACCGATCGTGCTTCTGTGCGTCTGGTTGTCTGGTCGCATCGACCGCGGCTTCGTCGGGTCGGTGTGGTACCTCATAGAGACGACGCTGGCCGGTGGGCGCGGGGTCGCCGGCCCAGTGCTGGCCGCTGCGATCCTGATCATCACCTGGAGTCTTGGAGGTTTGGTGATGCGCCGTGTCCGACGCGGCCTGGTGGCCGCCGGTCCCTACAAGCCTGTTCCCAGCGAGCATGAGCGGCAGGCCCGTCGCGGCCGTCGCCCGCTCCCATCGCTCGGTCGCCGTCGCGACCGCCGCCGTGAGACCACTGGAGGTCCCACCCGTTGACCGCACCACGCCTTATTTCGGTCGTCATCCCGGTGTACGACGAGCGTGACTCGCTTGAGCAACTTGTGGACGAGCTGCTGCCCGTTATGCGCACGGTGGGCACCCCGTATGAGGTGATCTTCATCGACGACGGATCGCGTGACGGCAGCGACGTGGTGCTCGCGGGTCTTGCGGCGCTTCACGAACAGATCCGCGTCATCAAGATGCGAAGCAACTTCGGGAAGGGGCCGGCACTCACCGCCGGCTTCACCGAGGCAGAGGGTGATGTCATCATCACGCTCGACGCCGACCTGCAGGATGACCCCGCCGAGATCCCGCGGATGCTCGCCGCGCTTGCCGAGGGCGCCGACCTGGTGTCGGGGTGGAAAAAGGAGCGCCACGACCCGTGGAACAAGCGCATCCCATCGAAGATCTTCAACGCCACTGCCCGCAAGGCATCCGGGCTTAAGCTGCACGACCTCAACTGTGGGTTCAAGGCCTATCGCGCAGACGTGGTGAAAGCGCTGGCGATCCCCGGTGAGATGTACCGCTTCATCCCCGCCATTGCGGCGTCTGAGGGCTTTACGGTCGTGGAGATCCCCGTCAATCACCGGGCGCGGCAGCACGGCACGAGCAAGTACGGATTTGAGCGATACCTGCGCGGGATGCTCGACCTGGTGACCATCTCGATCGTCGGCCGATTTCGCCACCGGCCCATGCACCTGTTCGGCGGCGCCGGTCTGCTGCTGTTCTTCATCGGAGTGCTGATCGGCATCTACCTCACGGTGCTCAAGTTCTTCGGCGAGGCCATCGGGGGCCGCCCGCTGCTGATCCTCGCGGTGCTGCTCATCGTGGTGGGCGTCCAGTTGTTCACCCTCGGCCTCGTGAGCGAGCTGATCCAGCGCGGTCGCCTGCGGTCGGAGGAGGACGAGGCGGCGTCACGCATCGAGCGCATCATCGAGGGGTGATCGGCCCGCTGCGAGTCGAGTGGGTGGGCACCTACGAGCGCGACTATCCGCGTACCCGCGTGCTGGTGGCCGGGCTTAAGTCGCTCGGGGTTGTTGTTGATGAGCGGCACAGGCCCGTGTGGGAGCGCACCACCCACAAGGCCGGGGGCTTCCTCTCGCCGGGAAATCTCATGAAGGCCGGTGGCAGTTACGTGGCGGCCTGGGCCGGCCTGGCCGTGGAGCGGCATCCGGGCGGGTCACCGCACGTGGTGGTGGCGGGATACCCGGCGCAGCCCGACGCGGTGCCGGCATGGATGGTGGCCCGTCGCCACCGTGCGCTGCTGGTGGTGGACATGATGATCTCGCTCACCGACACGCTGGCCGGCGACCGTGCGCGCGTGGGTCGCGTGGGTGGTGCGGTGCTGGCCGGGATCGACCGCACCACGCTGCGTCTGGCGGATCTCGTGCTGTGCGACACCCGCGCCAACGCCAACTTCATGGCTATGCGCTTTGGCGTGCCACGGCACCGCCTGGTGGTGGCGCCAGTGGGTGCCGAACCCGATGCCTTTCCGCCCACCCCACAGCCGTCCGGAGCCCTGCACGTGCTCTGGTACGGCAAGCTCGCGCCCATGCATGGCCTCGATGTCATCGTGAGCGCAGCGCGCGGTGAGGGCGTGCCGCCCATCCGCCTCATCGGCAGTGGTCAGCTCGACAGCTGGCTGGCACATGAGATACGTCGCGACCCCCCGCAGGCGCTGCAGCACGTGCCGTGGGTGCCCTACGAGGCGCTCGCGGGCGAGATTGCATCGAGCGCAGTGGTGCTGGGCGTGTTTGGCCGCAGCGACAAGGCCTCGCGGGTCATCCCCAACAAGGTGTTCCAGGCCATGGCGGCTGCTCGCCCGGTGGTGACCGCCGACACGCCCGGCATCCGCGAGGCCCTGGTGCACGGGGACAACGCGCTGCTGGTGCCCGCCGGCGACCCCGATGCGCTGGCCGATGCGCTCCGCACACTTGCCGACGACCCTGCCCTGCGTGAGCGCCTCGGCACCGCGGCGCGTCGACGGTACGAAGAAATGGGTACCCCCCAAGCGGTGGCAGAGCCCCTGCTCGACGCCATTGAGCGCAGCCGCTCATGAGCGATCGCCGCAACCTCATGCGCGCGCTGGGCACTGTGGCCGGGCTACTCATCATCGCTGCCCTTGGGTGGACGGTGTACAACGCGTGGGACGTCGTGACCGCATTCGATTGGCAGCCATCAGCGGGCTGGCTGGTACTGGGCGGCGGTCTGGTGCTGGTGTCGCTGACGCTCTCGGCCTTCGCCTACGACGCGATTCTCGGCGGCCTGCACCGCCCCGCCCCGCCGGTTGCCGCCATGGTCGCTGCATGGGCCAAGTCGTTGCTGGGGCGGTACGTGCCGGGCAACGTCCTGATGGTCGTGGGCCGTGCGGTGATGGCCCAGGCCCATGGGGTTCCAAAGATGGTCACTTTCGCCGCAACCACATACGAGCAGGTGATCGCACTTGCGGCGGCGGCCATGCTGGCTGTGGTCGCGCTGCTCGACATCCGGAGCGGAAGTTCCGTGGGACCGCTGGCCTGGCTGGTGCTGGGTGTGCCGCTGGCGTCGCTGCTGTTGCACCCCCGCGTGTTCGGCCCTGCATCAACATGGCTGCTGGCCCGGGTGAAGCGCGCACCGCTGGGTGCGCTCATGCCTTTCCGCGGGGTTCTCCTCATGGTGGTCTGGTACCTCGTCATCTCGGCGCTGCTGGCACTCGGCGTGTGGGCCCTGGTGCGCGGGATGGGCGGCCCGGCGATCGGCAATCCGGTGGGTGTTGCCAGCGGGTTCCTGCTCGCATTCGTGATCTCGATGCTGGTGTTCGTGGTGCCGTCCGGGCTCGGCATCCGCGACGCCCTATTTGCCCTGGTGCTGGCGCGCCAGGTGCCGGGCGGCGTCGCTATCGCGCTGTCGGTGGGGTCGCGTCTGGCGCTTATCGTGGTGGAGCTGGTGTTCGTCGCCCTGGCTGCGGCCTGGGGCCGGCGGGTGTCGCGCCGATGAGCACGGCCCCACTCGCCGGCCGACTGCACCTCAACGCCATCACCCGCGATCTGCCACGGCTTCTCGTGTGGCTCATGGTGGCGGGATGGGCGTCGCTCTTCTCCTGGCTGGCGGTGGAGCGCCACGAGGCCTGGTGGACCGGGCGCTTTGATCTGGGAAATATGGTGCAGGCGATCTGGAGCACGGCCCAGGGGCATCCGCTCCAGGCCACCGACGCGGCCGGTGCGCAGATCAGCCGGCTGGGATCACATGTCGATCCGCTGCTCATGGCGTTCGCTCCTCTGCAGTGGGTCACCACGTCGCCGGTGCCCCTTCTGGTGGCGCAGGCGCTGATCGTGGCACTCGGAGCACTGCCGGCATTCTGGCTGGGACGTCTGTGGTTGCGCGACGACCGCCTGGCTGTGGCCGCTGCTGCCGTCTACCTGCTGTACGTGCCGCTGCAGTGGGCGGTACTCACCGACTTTCACGCAGTGACCCTTGCCGCGCCGCTCCTCATGTACGCCATCTGGGCAGCCGAGACCCACCGTGATGTGGTGCTCGGTATCACTGCCGGGCTCGCCCTGATGTCGAAGGAGCAGGTGGGCCTTTCCATCGCCATGCTTGGGCTGTGGATTGCGATCCGCCATCGTCGCCGTATCGCAGGCGCCGTGCTCGCGGTCAGTGCCCTGGCATGGACCGCCATCGCGGTACTGGTCATCATCCCCGCCGCCGGAAGTGGGCTGCCCGCCCCGTTTGCCGAGCGCTACGGCAAGTTCGGCGCCACCCCCGCAAAGGCCATCGTGGGCGCGGTCACGAACCCGGTGGACCTCGTCACCACGATCGGTGGCTGGTCGCGTCTGTCGTACCTGCTCATCCTCCTCCTGCCGCTGCTTCTCCTGCCGTTGGCCGCACCACTCCTGGCGGTGTGCGCGCTCCCTGATCTGTTCATGAACATGCTCGCCGAGTGGTGGCCCAACTACTCGGTGGAGTTCCACTACGCGGCGGTACCGAGTCCGTACCTCATCGCCGCTGCCCTGCTCGGGCTCTCACGCCTGCGCGAGCACGGGCGGCCACCCTGGCTTGGCCGCGCCGCGCGGGCGGGAGGGGGAATGGCGGTGGCGCTCGTCGTCGCGGGAGTGCTGGCCACCATGATCAAGGGCCCGCTGCCGTGGTTTCAGGGCGTGTCGGTGGCATCGCCGTCGCGACTGGCGCAGTACGAGCGCACCGCGACGTCGGAGGCCCTCGACCAGGCCGCCGCGCTCATCCCCGATGGCGCCATCGTGTCGGCGGGGAATAACCCCGGGGGGCACCTGTCGGCCCGCACCCGGATCCTGGTGTTCCCGGCCATCGACGACGCCGAATGGGTGATTGTGGACCGGACGCGTCCCGATATGTACGACCGCCTCGACCCCCGGGGGTTCCAGGTGGCGCTTGACAACCTGGCAAGGCGCACCGACTTCCGGCTTGTGTGGAACACGGGTGGCGTCGTGGTGTTTCACAGAGTGCGCCCTCGGATGGGCGCATGAGCATGCGCCTCCCCGTGCTCGGCCTCGCCACGGCGGGATCTGGCCTGCTGCTTGCCGTCCTCCCCGGGCTCCCGTGGTACTCGGCCGACCTCCCGACGGGCTCCGCCCAGTTGTCGGGGTATGCCGCCACCGGCGGCACGTGGATTCTTCCCGTCGCCGGTGTGGTGCTGGCGGCAGCCGGGCTCCTCACCACCTGGTGGAGGCCACGCACAGGCACCCGGCTGGCACGCATTGTCGGCGCATTCATCGTGATGGCCGCGGTGGTGGCCGTGGGGTGGGCCGCGCGCGCAGCGCTTGTGCCCGCCGTCGGCGTGGTGGCCGTACGCCCCGGCATGCCCGCATCGCCGCTTGGCGGCGACTGGATCATCACCGTGCTGCCCGCGGCATGGATCACCATCGCGGCGGCGGCCCTTGCGGGAATGGCCGGCATCCTGTTGCTCACCGCCCGCCCGGAGGACATGATCGGGGCGGAGGACGTCTCCTAGGGAGTCGGCGGAGCGGGAGCGGGCGTCGTTGGTGCCGGCGCCGGCGCAGGGTCAGGAGCCGGCGCAGGGTCAGGAGCAGGAGCAGGAGCAGGAGCAGGTGCGGGTGCGGGAATTGGCACCACCACGGTGTCCGGTGGCTGAACCTTGGTGGTCGTGCCGCCGGTTGAGGTTGTCTTCGGTGTGCTGGTGGTGCGCCCGGTGCTTGTGCTCTTGGCCGTGCTCACGGCGTACTGCGATGCGCTGTCGGTGAAGTCGGACGAGAACGCCGACCACTCAACCGGATCCTTGGGCATTGCCCAGTCGAGTGAGCCGTCCTTCGCGGTGGCAACACGCATGAAGTCGGCCCAGATCTGCGCCGGGAACGAGCCGCCGGAAACGGTGATGCCGTGCACACTGGTCATCGAGCGGCGCACGCCATCGGCGTTGGGGTAGCCCACCCACACGGCGCACACGTACCGCGGCGTATAGCCCACAAACCAGGCGTCGGTGTAGTCGTCGGTCGTGCCGGTCTTGCCGGCCTGGGCAATACCGATATTGGCGGCTCCGCCGGTGCCGCTCTGCACGTTGTCACGCAGAATGCGGGTGACCTCGTAGGCCACGCCGTCCGAGAACACGCGAGTGCGCTTCGGGGTGGCCAGGTCGCTGGTCGGCGCGTTCGTGCCCAGGTCGGTGATGGAGATGGGCTTTACGCGAAAGCCCCCGTTGGCCAGCGGGGCGTACGCCGTGGCCATGTCGAGCGGTGTGACCTCGCCCGCCCCCAGGCCAATGGAGGGGACCACCGGCAGGTCCTCGTTGATTCCCATGCGCTTGGCCATGTTCACCACGCGATCGGGGCCCTCATCAAGGGTCATCTGGATGTACACCGAGTTATCGGAGCGGAGCGTGGCGTTATGAACAGAGATGGGGCCGGCGTATGAGTTTGAGTACGTGGCCACATCGACCGGACCCCACTTGGGGTCATTGATGTTGATGGGCCGGCTGGCATAGATGGTGGTGTAGGGGTTGGTGCCATCGGCGATCGCACGCGTCAGCACAAAGGTCTTGAACGTCGATCCGGCCTGACGCTTGGCCTGGGTGGCGTAGTTGAACTGGCTATCGCTGCCATACGTCTGGCTGGTGGCCATCGCGCGTATGTAGCCGGTGCGGGCATCAATCATCACGATGGCGGCGGCGGGGTCGTCGGGCTGCCCAAGATTGCGGGCGATCGCCTGCTCGGCGGCGCGCTGCAGCTTGGGGTCGATGGTCGTGCGAACGGACATACCACCCTGCTGCACGCGCTGCTCACCAAACTGATCGAGCAGCTGCTGCCGCACGTAATCGAAGAAGTAGCCCTCCTTCTTGCGCTCGTAGAACCTGCCGCGATTCAGTCCCAGATCGCTGGCCATGGCGGCATCGGCATCCGCGCGGCTTACATAGCCTTGGCTCGCCATTTCGTCCAGCACGGTGTTGCGCCGCGCGGTGGCATCCTTCGGGTTGAGGAAGGGGTTATATGCGGACGGTGCCTGCGGGAGTCCGGCCAGCAGGGCCGCCTGCGGGAGCGAGATGGCCCATACGGGCTTGTTGAAGTACGTGAGCGATGCCGCCTGCACCCCGATGGAGTTCTCGCCGTAGAAGACGCCATTGAGGTACTTCGCGAGGATCTGATCCTTGGTGTACTTCTGCTCGATCTCATTGGCCAGATAGGCCTCCTTGATCTTCTGCGAGAAGTCACGCGTCGCGTTGGGGTCGTACAGATTCTTCGCGAGCTGCATGGTGATGGTGCTGCCACCCTGCTTGAGGCTCCCGGCGGTGACATCGCGCACTGCGGCGCCCACCAGGCGCACGTAGTCCACTCCGTCGTGCTGGTAAAAGCGCTTGTCCTCGATCGCCACTGTGGCATCGCGCAGCGACTTGGGGATGCGTGCGTAGGGAAGCTCGGTGCGGTTGGTCACGCCCGTGATGTATCCGAGCACCTTGCCGTTGCGATCGAGGATGCGCGAGTTCTGGCCGAGGGTCACCGGCTTGATTTCGTCGAGTCCAGGCAGGCCAGCTGTGGCCGACTGGTACGCGGTTGCGCCGGCCACCCCGAGGATGGTCACTATCACCACGAGGGCGAACGCGACGACGCGCCCCGCACCAAGCCGGCCGTGCTTTGCCCGGGCCCTACGGCGCCTTCGCATGCGGTTGACCGGGATCATCGGGCCGCTCCCGCTGTTGCCAGCGGACGGATATCCCAGACCACCCGGCCGGTGCGGTAGTCAAGAAGTCCAATTACCTGATCGGGTCCGCCATTCACGCGACCCTGCACCACCCACTGCAGCGGATCGGCCGGAGCCACCACGTCATGTCCGCTACGGGGGTGGGCGCCACCATCGGGAACGGGAACGGTCCACGGGGAGGGAAGGGATTTGAGTGACACGTCGGCAGCCACGGCCGGGCTTCCGGCCCATAGCTGCGCGGCTTCCTGCATGGCGACGTCGGGCGTTCCCAGACGGGGATTGCGCGACGCCGTCACCGAATCCCACAGAAATGCCCAGCCATTGGCGGGGTTGGCCAGCACCTCGCCCGCTGGCTGCACGGAGTAGGCAGTCGCGACGAACGAGGGGATCCAGGCAATGACCACCGCAGCGCCCGCAATAAGCGCCACGCGGGTACGGCCACGAGCACCGTGGGGATGGCGGGCGCTGGTACCTGAGGGCAGCGTGGAAGTGGTTCCGGACACGGCCGCCGAGTATAGGACCGGGGCGGCATCGGCCCGCGCGCCGTGGTCGGGACGTACCCTTGCCCCTGTGGCGTCCCCCGCTCCCATTTCACGATCCGTGTCATCCATTGGTCCAGTGGGGCTTCGGTGACGGTGCGCGCGGTCCTGCTCGACGCGTTCGGCACGCTTCTTCGTATGGAGCCACCAGCCCCGGTGCTCACCGCCCTGCTGGCCGACGCCGGTTTTCCGCTGGACGAGCAACAGGTGGCTGACGCCCTCGCCCTCGAGATACGCCATTACCGCTTGCGTATGCAGCTGGGGCGCGATGCACAGGGGCTGGCGGCGCTGCGTGCCGAGTGCGCCGGAGTGCTCGTTGATGCGCTCGGTCCCGGAGCGCCGCCCATCCCGCTGGCCACCGATCTCTTGGTGGAATCCCTGCGCTTTCACCTGTTCGACGACGTGCTGCCGGCCCTTGACCGTCTGGACGACATGGGTCTGGTGCTCGGCGTGGTGAGCAACTGGGATTGCGCCCTGCCCCAGCACCTGACTCGTCTGGGGGTGGCCGACCGCTTTGGGGTCATCGTTGCGAGTGCGGCGGTCGGCTGTCAAAAGCCCGATCCCGCCATCTTCACCATGGCCCTCTCCGCCCTCGGCATGGCACCGGCGGAGGCACTGCACGTTGGCGACCGTCGCGTGGAAGACCTGAACGGTGCCCGCAGCGCCGGGCTCCAGGCGCTGCTTCTGGACCGCTCCCCGCAGGCCGAGGCCGTGGATGACGTCATCACGACGCTGGCGCAGATTCCCGTAAGAATTGCTGCATGAGCAGCGTCCCCGGTCCCACGGCCCACCTCGAAGCATCCGAGACGGCCACGGTGCGCGATCTGCGCGAGGGTTATCGCCGGTACCACCCGTCGCCCGTCACGCTCATTCTCGGCGCCCTGCTGCTTGTGGCGCTCGGATACCTGTACGTGGATGGCTTCTGGATGCGGGCGCACGGCGTGGACCTCGCCGTCGTCGCGCTGATCGGCGTGCTCGGCCTGCTGGGATTCGTGCTCAGCCTCATTACCTCGCGGCCATCACGGCTGCCACGGGTCATCGACGTGACCCTCGGGGTCTGCGGGGCCGTGTTCGCCCAGTTCCTCACGCGCGAGTTGGGGGTCCCCGTGCTCGTGGCAGTGGGGGTCACAGGATCCATCATCGGAGTTCTGTCCCTGCGCGATGGCCCGCTCGACTTCATGGCATCGGCGTCAGGGTACGCAGGCATGTTCACGGGGCTGCTCCAGCCCGGACCGGTGCTGGCCTGGGGGTGGGTGCTGATTGCGGGCCTGCTCGCGGGGCTGCTCATGTCTGTCGTCGGCCCTGCGGTGCTGCCCGGGGTGGGAGCCCGGATTGGCGCAGTTGCCTTTCTGACAGGGTCGGTCGTGTACCTGCTCGCCCAATGGAGCGGCACCGACTCCCCACCCCTCTTGCCAGTGGAGAGCGCAGGTCTTGCAAGCTGGGCGATACTTCCCATCGGGATGGCCGGTGCGCTGGTCACCTGGGTGCTCATCCACCGCACCTCAATGCCCTTTGTGCTGGCATCGGCGCTGCCCTCGCTGTGCGTGTGCGGGGTGATGGCCATCGCCCTCCCCGCCAGCGTGCCGGTGCTCGGATCGGCATGGGTGGGTGGCACGCTCATCGCCAGTGCCGGTCCCGAGCGCCTTCCGACAGCCTTCTGGATCGGCACCGCCGGAATCGTCTACGGCGCGCTGATGCTGCACTTCGGGGGGCCGCTCACCGGTCACGTGGGGGTACTCGGTGCCACGGCGACCATTGCGTGCATGGCCACCGCCGCGGCCGAATGGCTCGTGCATGGTCGCCATCTCGGACCTCTCGTTGCGCGTATCGCGCGAGCGCCGGCCACGCCATCACGATGACCCCGCCCCGCCTCTCACCCCTCTTCCAGCCCGAGGCCCGCTCCACTGCGAGCATCCTTCACGAGGAGCCGTGGCAGGGCCGTTCGGGGCTGCCGTCACCGGCCGTACTGCTGCTCGCATCGGTCATGGCCGCGGGCCTTGGGCTCCTCTACGTCGCGTCGTTTCTGCTGGACGCCGAGCCGCTCCCCTTGGCAGCAGCCCTTGTTGCCGGGGTTCTTCTGGTGGGCGGCATGGCCATCACCACGCTCACCTCCACGCAGGTCGGGCGGGTACGGGCCATCGATGTCGGCATGTCTGTGGCATCGGCCGCGATGACCCTCTTTCTGGCTCGCGACATGGGCATCCCCGTTATCGTGGCGGCGTCGCTGGTGGCCGTCGTCCTCGGGGCCATGGCGCTGCCCGGGCAGCGGATTGACGTAAGCGCTGCTGGCGCGGGCTATACCGGCGCCTTCGTCGGCATGTTGTCGCCCACCGTGACGCTTGGCACCGGGTGGGTAATGGGTGCGGCCCTGCTGGCCGGGGTGCTCTGGTCGCTCATCGGCCCATCGGTGTGGGATGGCGTGGGTGGACGCATGGGAGCGCTGGCGTACATCGCGGCGTCCGGCCTCTACTTGGTGGCAGATGCCGTGGGTGCCGAGCGCGACCACCCGCTGCTGCCGGGTATGGATGGCATGGCGCATGCCGCAGTGGTGCCTATCGGGTGCGTGGCGGCACTTGTCACCTGGGTGCTCATCCAGCGGTTGGGCGTGCCCTTTGTGCTGGCATCCGGAGCCACATCCCTTGCTGTGTGCGGGGCCATCGCTCTTACCCTGCCAACGGGCACCGCATTTGCCGGCGCGTGGTTTGGCGGCACCTTTGTTGGCGCAGCGGGGGCGAGCCGTCTGCCCAATGCGTTCTGGGTGGGTCTCGCCGGGCTGGTGTTTGGCACCCTCATGCTGCACTTCAGCGGGCCGCTGACGGGGCACGTGGGCGTGCTGGGCGCCACGGCGGTCATTGCGAGCCTCATGGTGGGGGCGGTGGAGTGGGTGGTGCTGGCCCCACCGGTGCAGCACCGGGCTGCAGCGATCGTGGCGCGGGTGCGCCCCGGGCGGTCGGCTTAGCGCCCGATGCGCGCGTGGCGCATGAGCGTCGCCACGCTCCGCTCGAGCTCATCGGCGCAGATCTCCCCATCCGCCTGCGTGCAGCCGCGCAGCCGCTCGCCGATCAGGTGCAGCCCCACCTGATCGAGTGCCGCGGTGACGGCCGCAAGTTGCACCAGCACGTCGTCGCATGATGAGTCCTCGTCGAGCATGCGCTGCACGCCGCGCAGTTGACCCTCTGCGCGCCGCAGACGCACCATGATCTGCTCACGGGTGGGAGGTGCTGATGCGCCGGTGGCCACGGTACGACCTAGTGGTTGTGGCCGCAGCCGCAGCCACCGCCATGTGCGTGGCCGCCCCCGCCAGATGGCGTACCGGCGCCACCACCACGGGAGGGCTTGGCCGACACGAACCCGGCGGTGATCAACTGTTCGGCCCGCGCCCCGCACTGGGGGCACGAACGGTCGTCATCACGCAGGAAGCCCTGGCGGAACACTTCGAAGTCGTGCGCACACGACTGGCATCGCAAGTCGTACGAGGGCATGGTTTATGCGAGCCCGAGCGCTTGCTCGATACCGGCGCGCGGCATGGCACCCACGGCGTTCTTGGTGAGCTCGCCACCCTCGAACAGGCCGATGAAGGGAATGCCCTGAATCCCGTAGCGCTGTGCGATGTCCGGGGCATCGTCCACGTTGACCTTGCACACCACGATGTCGTCGCGGTCGCGGGCGATCTCGTCGATAACCGGGCCGATCATGCGGCAGGGGCCGCACCACGGGGCCCAGAAGTCGACCACAACGGGCTTCTCGCTTTCGAGTACAAGGCCCTGGAAGGTGTCGCTGGTGATCTCGATGACGTCAGACATTTCTGCTCCTGGTTCGCGTTCGGGTGTTGTCAGTGGGTGGCAGTGGCCGGATGCGCTGCGGCCTCAAGCCACCGCTCCGCATCGATTGCCGCCATGCATCCGCTGCCCGCTGCCGTAACGGCCTGCCGGTAGATGGTGTCCTGCACGTCGCCGCAGGCGAACACGCCCTCAACGTTGGTTCGGGTGCCGTCGGTAATGAGGTAGCCCTCACCGTCGGCGTCGAGCAGCCCCTCAAACAGTTCGGTGTTGGGTTGGTGCCCGATGGCCACGAACATGGCGGCGGTTGGGATGACTTGCTCGTCACCGGTGTCGACGTCGGCCACACGCACGCCCTCCACAACGTTGGCACCCTCCACGTCGACCACGCGGGAGTTCCACACCACGGTGATCTTGGGGTTCTCGAGCACCCGCTGGGCCATGATGGCCGATGCCCGAAATGCGTCGCGGCGGTGCACGATGGTCACGCTCTCGCACATACGGGTGAGGAAGAGGGCCTCCTCCATCGCGGTGTCGCCACCACCCACGACCACCACCGGCTTGTCGCGGAAGAAGAAGCCGTCGCAGGTGGCGCATGCCGACACGCCCTTTCCGCGCAGGCGCGTCTCGCCCTCAATGTCCAACCAGCGTGCGGACGCACCGGTGGACACGATGATCGACCGACCCACATGCTCGTCGTCATCAACCCACACCCGGAACGGCCGTTCCGAGAAGTCGACCCGCGATACATCGGCCGTGATGAACCGCGTGCCAAACCGCTCGGCCTGCTGACGGAACATGGCCATCATGTCGGGGCCCTGAACGCCGTCGGGAAATCCCGGGTAGTTCTCCACGTCGGTCGTGATCATCAATTGACCACCCGCGCCGTAGCCCTCAATGACCAACGGCTCCAGCCCGGCACGGGCCGCGTAGATGGCGGCGGTGAGCCCGGCGGGCCCGCTGCCGACGATAATCACTTCGTTGACGCCATCTACTGACACACGGCCCTCCTGGGCACTCGACATGGAGCGGGAACATACCCCCTCCCGGTATAGAGGGGATACCCTAGCAACATGCCAGATGCCTGCAATGAGTGTGGTGGCCGAGTTGAATACACGGTCGTGTCGGGGATTGTGTCGCTGAAGCGCCGTCGATCGGGAATGGCCTCCGGGCGCGTGAGCGCCCTTCGGGCTGAGACCTGCATTGAGTGCGGTCTCACCACGATGTACGCGGAGCGCCCCGAGCGCCTGTTTCGCGATCTGCACCGGAACACGCCGACCAGCTGAGCCCTACTTCGCGCGGGTGGTGAACACCAGCCGGTTGCCCGCGCCGGTGGGGCGCTGCCCGGCTGCCCAGTAGGCTCGCCCCTGTTCCTCCTCGGCCATGGCGATCTTCTCGCCGTCGGCAATGGTCACCACCCCCCAGGCCAAGAGCACGCCGATCACCACGCCTTCGGCGGTGCCCCCACGGCCGAGCACGGCCACGAGAAACAGCAGCATGAAGGCCGACGCCACGAACATGACGATTGACGAAATGGTGGCCCATCGCCGCCAGTCGCGTGGTCCGGCCTCGAGTAGGCGTGACCCGTCGGCCAGCTGCGCGTCCGGCAGTCGGATAGATGCCAGCCCGCTGCGCTTGAGCCACACGCTGAGCAGCGGGAAGAAGATAAGGCCCGTGATCCCAGCCATACCCACTGTGACGCCCAGCCACATCCACGACCAGCCATCCTCAGATGTGGCCTCGAGGATGACGGACAACCCCAGCAGCGCAAATGACACGCCCATGAGCACCACGCCGTAGAGGCGCGATAGCCGCGCGTAGCCCCACAGCAGGTCCCGGTCACCGAGATTGACGGGATCGATAACGCGTTTGCGCTTCTTCTTTGCCACGGGCGGGAGCGTAGCGAGCCGGGTTGGTCCCGGGCACCACTGGCAAGCGCGGGCGGGGTATACGGTGCGACCGTCATGCAGATGCCACGCCCGCCCGCCCTGCTCGCCGTTCGTGCCCGGCTGCGGCAGAGCCCCCGTTGGCGGTGGATGGCCATGGCCGTGGTGGTCGGCGGGATGATGCTGCAGGTGCTGAACATCAGCATCGTCAACATCGCCCTTCCATCGATCGCCCAGGATTTCCACTCAGGCGTGTCGGGCACCGGCTGGGTGGTGACTGGATATCTGGTGACCCAGGCGGTGCTGCTGCCCATCGCCGGCCGCGCGGGCGATCTGTACGGGCGCCGGCGTGTGTGGGTGGCGGGAATCCTCATCATGGTTCTCGCTTCGGCGCTGTGCGCGGTGGCCTGGAGCGAGCCCGCCCTCGTCGTGTTCCGCATCATGCAGGGGGTCGGCGCCTCGGCCATGGCGCCAACGGCATTCGCCTATGCGGCCATCCTCTTCCCACCCGAGAAGCGTGGGCTGGCCCTCGGAGTGCTGTCGGGCATCATGGCCGTTGCCCCGGTGCTGGCCCTGAACCTCGCCGGCGTGCTTGTGGGCGTGTGGGGATGGCGCAGCGTGTTCTGGTTCACCCCCGTGATGGCGCTGATCGTGCTTGTGGGCGCGCTGTTTGTGATGCACGAGCGCCCGCCGTCTGAGACCCGCCCATTCGACATGCTGGGCGCCGCGCTGGCCGCACTTGGCCTGTTCCCGCTGCTCACTGCGCTTTCGCAGGCATCCGCCTGGGGGTGGACGGCACCCCGCACGCTCATCTTCGGCGCGCTCGGCATCGTGTTCCTCGTGTTGTTCACCTGGCGCGAGCGCACCACCGACGATCCCATGCTCGATCTGTCGCTCTTGACACTGTCGACGGTGAGAAATGCCAACTTGGCCGGGTTCGCCGTGGGGGGCGCCATGTTCGGCACGCTCATCCTGCTGCCGTTCTACTTCTCAACGGTGCTCGGCTACTCGGGCATCGAACTGTCGTTGGCCATTACCCCGGTGGCAGCATGCTTCATGATCGGCGCGCCCACATCCGGCCGCCTCATGAGCATGGTCGGAAGCGACGTGGTGGTGCGGTTCGCCGTGGGCACGGCGGTGGCCGGCGCAATCGCGCTGGCGCTTGGGGCCATGACGCAGTCGTATGTGTGGATGCTGCCGGGGCTCATCCTTACCGGGCTCGGGTTGTCGTCAGCCACATCACCCGTGACCACCACGGCGATCCACGAGGCACCGCATGATCGGATTGGTGTGGCCGCGGCGCTTCCGAATGTCGCGCGGTATTCCGGCGGTGCCCTCGGCGGGGCCCTTCTCGGTACGGTCCTCGCGATGTCACTCCCCGCCTCAGTCACCGCCGATTCCCGGCTGCTGCCCCTTGCCGTGCGCGAACAGGTGGCGCAGGGTATGCGCGCTGCGCTGTTCACGGCCGCAGGCATTCTGCTGCTGGGCCTCGTGGCGGCCTGGCGCATGCCCCGGGTCATCGGGCCGGGGGCACGCATCGTGGCGATGATCCCTGGCACGGGCGAACACCCCCCGAGGCCACGGGATTGACCCGCGGCGCCTATCTGGCGATGGTCGCCCTGTTGGTGTTCACCATGGGCACCAGCATCATCACCCCGCTGCTGCCGCTCTATGCGGGCCAGTTCCACCTTTCCAACGGCACGCTCACGCTGCTGTTCGCCACGTACACGGCCACGGTGGTGCCCACCATGCTGGTGGCGGGCAGCGCATCCGATCGCCTGGGCCGAAAGCGCGTGCTGCTGCCAGCCATGCTGGTGCTCACGTGCGCGTCACTCGTATTCGCCTTCACCGAGTCGGTGTCCATGCTCTTTGTGGGCCGGGTGCTGCAGGGGCTGGCCGTCGGCATGTTCCTGGGTGTGGGAACAGCGTTTGTGGTGGATCACGCCATCCCGGCCAAGCGGGCACTGGCCGCCATGGCGGCGGGGGCATTCTTCCGTCTGGGCTTCGGCCTGGGTCCGGGCATGGCGGGCCTGGTTGCCCAGTACTGGGGCGACCCCATTCACCGTCCATTCGAAGTGCACCTGGTGCTTCTGGCCGTGGGTATCGGGTGCGTCATCCTCGCCAGTGAGACCGTGCCCCGGCGCCGCTACAAGTTTGAGATACGCGTGGGGGTGCCCAAGGGGCAGATGCGTGGATTCGCGGGGTTCATGGCGCCTGCCGCATTCACCATGAGCTTTATGGAGGGCACGGTGCTGTCGATCGTGCCGCTGTATCTGTACGACACGCTTGGTGAGCGCAATGTGGCCATCGCCGGGCTCTGCGGGTTTCTCGTGCTCGGGCTGGGTGGCATGACGCCGCTGGTCACCCGCAACGTCGCGCCCCGCATGGCGGTGATGATCGGGCTTGGGGTCTCGGCCGTGGTCACCTGGCTTATCGCGCTCGCCGCGGTGGGCGGCAGCGCGCTGCTTGTGGTGGTGGCCGCCGGCATCATCGGCTTCGTCAACGGCATGATCCTGCAGGGCGCCACGGTCATCTGCAGCACCGTCGTGCCACTGCAGGAGCGCGGCAAACTGCTGTCGTCGTTGTACATGTGTGCATACGCCGGAACGGTCCCCGCCGTGGGCCTCGGATACCTGTCGCTCAGCATCGGGCTCACCGCCACGCTGGTGGTGTTCAGCATCGCATCGTGCGTGCTGGCCGCCTGGGTCATCGTCTTCGGTCGGCGCCTGTTTCCGCGGGTCATCCCGTATGAGGAGCACGTCGCGATACCCTCAGCCTCGTGAAAGACGACATCTCATCAATTCTCAAGGGTTGGGGCGAGCCCGCGTACCGCATCAAGCAGGTTGAAGATGCGCGGCGTACGGGCATCCGCTCGTGGGAGGACGTCACCACCCTGCCCAAGGACCTGCGCGAGAAGCTGTCCGAGGTGGTGCCCCTGTGGACCGTCACCCCAGACGCGGTTGCCGAGAGCACCGACGGCACGCTGAAGTGGCGCCTTCGCACCCACGACGGCCTGGCCATCGAGAGCGTGCTCATCAAACATGCCCGTGGTCGCCGCACCCTGTGTGTCTCGAGTCAGGCGGGCTGCGCCCTGGGATGCAAGTTCTGCGCCACGGGCACCATGGGCCCGGGCCGCGACCTCACCTCCCGCGAGATCTCCGACCAGGCGTACCTGGCAAACGACGCCGCGCGCGAGGCCGATGCCCGCGTAAGCAACGTGGTGTTTATGGGCATGGGCGAGCCGCTGCAGAACACCGCTGCGGTGTTTGACGCCGTGCGCGAGATCCACTCACCCGAGGGCCTTGGCATCTCCGCCCGCCAGATCGCCATCTCCACGGCTGGCTGGGTACCGGGCATCGACGAGATGATGGACTTCGAGGTGCCGGTGCGGCTGGCCCTGTCGCTGCACGCAGCTGACGACGCCACACGCAGCCAGCTCATGCCCGTCAACAACCGCTGGCCCATCGCCAACGTGCTCTCAGCCTGCCGCCGCTACGGCGACCGCACCGGCCGACGGGTGTTCATCGAGTACCTCCTGCTCGAGGAGATCAACGACTCGGTTGCCGACGCCAAGCGTCTCGCCGAACTTCTGCGCGATGGCCGTTTTCACGTGAACCTCATCGAGTACAACGCCACGGGTGGCCCCTACCGGGGCTCACCACAGGAGCGCCGCCGGCGCTTCGCTGAGGAGCTCGAGCGTGCCGGCCTGTACCCGTCGATGCGTCGATCCCGCGGGGCGGACATTGCTGCGGCGTGCGGCCAGCTGGCCAACAGTCCCGCCTAGCTGTCGTGCCGACAGAGATTCCGAACACTCCCGGCTGATCGGAACCTTCCCCGCGGGCGGTTGAATGTGGTCAGTGCATACGCCCACCCCGCACCCACCATCCAGTCAAAGCGCTCCCCGGGGGGATTGATCGAGGAGCCGTACGATCAAGCGGGCCCCACCTGGCCCCCGACCGAAAACCCCCGTGCCGACGACCCAGCACCCGCTATCCCGTAACGGCTGCCTTACGCGGTGCCACCTGCACACGCTTGCTGAAGTGGGCGAGCGCCGCTGACTGCGTACGCGCCGTGGTCGTGATGACCCACGTGCCACGGCTCAGACGCACGGTGCATGAGTAGGTGCGCTTTGTGCTGGTGCGCCGGATGGTGCACTTGCCAGTGGCGGCGCGTCCAGACGGCCGTGTGGTTGCCCGCTGGGTAATGCGTGTGGCCCCTGCCGGAACAGATCCGGTGGTGACACAGCTCGTTGCCACACAATGCACCTTGCCTTTGATCACCACTGCTGCTGCCGCTGCGGTGGGTGCTGCTGCGGGTGTGACGGCGTTTGACCACGCTGAGGCAGCGCCGGTGCCCGAAGCGTTCGTGGCAGTGGCCCGGAACCGGTAGCTGGTGCCATTGGTGAGGCCCTCCACGGTGCAACTGGTCGTGGGGGCCACAACCGTGCAGGTCTTCTCACCGGAGCTTGAGGTGACCGTGTACGAGGTGACCGATCCTCCTGCCAGCGGGGTGATGGTCACTGCTGCCGATGCGCTACCTGCCACCGCCACTGGCGCAGCGGGGGCCTGAGGGGCATCGAGGTAGCGCGCGGTGAACACGTCATAGCTCCCCGCACTGATGAGGGTGGTGCTTCCAAAGGTGGCGGTGCCACTGAAGTCCCCGGTCACGATGGATGAGCCATCAGGCAGGGCGGAGACGCCCTGGCCAGAGTCACTCCCCGAACCACCAGCCTGAGTGGCCCATACCCAGGTGCCATCTGCGTTCATTTTTGCGGTGAACACGTCATTGCCCCCCGCACTGGTGAGGGTGGTGCTTCCAAAGGTTGCGGTTCCCTGGAAGTACCCGGTCACGATGGATGAGCCATCAGGCAGGGCGGAGATGCCCTCGCCGTAGTCATACCCCGTACCACCAGCCGTGGTGGCCCACGCCCAGGTGCCATCTGCGTTCATCTTTGCGGTGAACACGTCATCGCCCCCCGCACTGGTGAGGGTGGTGCTTCC
>CAJAPZ010000015.1 GCA_903943955.1 uncultured Actinomycetes bacterium | reverse complement strand
CACCTGCGCCACGCCTGCCTGCTTCAGCAGGGCGCGCAGGTGCGCGAGGAGTGGGCGCTGGCGCCCGACGAGCTCGATCGCCTGCGTGCCCAGGCCAACCAGTTGAGCCCCGTGCAGGTGGTGCGCGCCATCGACCTGCTGGCAGATGCCCAGGTGCGCATTCGCCATGGGCAGGCCGACCCACGCATTCAGCTGGAACTCGTTGCCGCCAAGCTGTCGCGTCCATTCCTCGATCCAGGTATCGAGGGAGTGGCCGCCCGGGTCGATGCACTGGAGCGCGGCCGACCGGCCCCGGCCCCCGTTGCGGTTGCCCCCCCGGCGCCTGTCGTCACATCCACACCGGCACCACCGCCCCCAACACCGGTGGCAGTGCCCGATCTGCCGGCCGAGCCACCGGTGCCCGCCGCCGTCGTAGCCCCCCCGGCGTCGACGTCCGCGCTGCACGCGGTGCCCGATGCACCCGACGACATGCCAGATGACCCAGGGTCAGACGCGCCGCCGCCCGAAGGGGTGGTTGATCAGCCACCCGTTGCCGACGAGACGCCAGCGGCTGTCGAGGCAGTCGCCGAGCCCGAGCCCGCCCACGCGCTTGACCCGGTGCTGCCCGACGCGGAGCACATCGGCCGTGCATGGCCACGTGTGCTGGGAATCCTCGAGCAGCACTCCCCGCACCTGCACGCCTTCCTGCAGGGGTCAGAGGTGCAGCGCGTGGCCGGCGGGATTCTGACGGTGGGGGTCAATGGCGGCGTGGCCGTGGCCATGCTCTCGCGCCCCGACGAGCGGGCGGGCGTCGAGGTGGTCATCAAGGATCTCTGTGGCGAGGCACTGGCACTGAGCGTGGTCGAGCTGCCCACCGCGCATGCCCCCGTGCCCGCCATCACCGAGAATGCAGTGCCCACCCCGGGCGAGGGGCCGATTGACCATGCCCGTGTTATCGAGGAGATCCGCGCGGCGTTCGATGCCGAGCTGATCGACACCACCGAAAAGGAATAGCCATGGCGATGAACCAGCAGAAGATGATGAAGCAGATGCAGAAGCTGCAGGACGACATGGCCCGGGTGCAGGAGGAACTGCTCACCGAGACCGTGTCGGCATCAGCCGGTGGCGGCGCGGTGACCGCCACGGTGAGCGGAGGGCTTGAGCTTGTGAGCGTGGAGATCAGCCCCGCTGCGGTGGACCCTGATGACGTGGAACTGCTGCAGGACGTGGTCGTTGCTGCAGTAAACGAGGCGCTCCGGGCGGCGCAGGAGCTGGCGAACCAGCGTATGAGCGCGGTCACCGGTGGCCTGGGTGGCCTCGGGCTGCCGGGCTTCTAGGCCGCACCCGCCTTCCGAATGGCGTCCATCCTCACACCATCGGTTGATGCGCTGGTCACCGAGCTGGCCCGCCTGCCCGGCATCGGGCCGCGCAGCGCGCAGCGCCTGGCCTTTCACCTGTTGAGAATGCCGTCAGAGCGACCGCAGGCGCTGGCTGATGCCATCGCTGCCGTAGTCGATCGCATCACCCCCTGCACCCAGTGCTTCTCATTCGCCGAGGGCGATCTGTGCCCAGTGTGCGCCGATACCAGGCGCGACCCCACTGTCATCTGCGTGGTGGAGGAGCCCTCGGCCATCATGTCGATCGAACGCACCCATGAGTTCCGTGGGCGGTACCACGTACTGGGCGGGGCGCTCTCGCCCATTGATGGAGTGGATCCCGAGGATCTGCGGATCGTGGAACTCGACCAACGCATTGAACGTGATGGCGTCACCGAGCTGGTGATCGCCACCAACCCCACCATGAGCGGAGAGGCCACGGCGCTCTTTCTGGCTGACCGCGTGCGCGACCGCCTGAAGGTGACCCGCCTGGCGTCGGGCCTGCCGGTGGGTGCCGACCTGGAGCACGCCGACGAACTCACGCTCGGCCGTGCCTACCTGGGGCGCCGCGAGATCTAGCCCCGCGGCAGGCGGCCGGTCAGGGCCACCTTGATGAAGGCGGGAACATCCGTCCACCCAAGCCCGCTCGCCTGGTCGTAGCCGGGCCCCGCATAGCAGCAGCGGCCGGTGCCGAACAGATCGTTGTTGCCATTCGCGACGTCCACCATGGCCCCGCGGCCGCGGCCGTACAGCAGCGGATTAACAAGACCGACATTGGCGTGACCGGTCTTCGCAGTGGCCTGGTCTGCCAATGCGAGTGCCGAGGCGAAGAGTGGAGCGGCGAGGCTGGTTCCTGCCACAGATACCCAGGGTGTGGAGCGCTCCGCGGCCGTTCCGCATCCAAGCCCCGGCTGGGACGCCATGGCGGAGCAGTACACGGCGATGCCACGGGCCGCAAACATGCTCACGTCTGGCACGAGCCTGCGGTTGGAGACGATGCCTGCGCGCCGCTGGTACGTCGGGAGGCCGTACACGAGACTGGATCCCCCGCCCCCGCCGCCCGCCCCGAACGCGTACACGGGTGTGCCGCCAATGACCGCGGTCGTGATCGCCGGCAGGCCGATACGCGCAACGTCGTTCCACACGCTGGCCCCCCGCACGCCGTTGCTCCTGGTGAGGGTCATATCCATGCCCCCAACTGCCGTGAACCACGGCGAGGTGGCCGGGTACGACGCCCAGTTCGTGGTCATCGCCGCCAGCGTGAAGGGGGCGTCCTGCGGGATGATCGGCATCAGGTGCGCGCAGCCGGCGGCACCCGAGTCGCCGGTCGCCGTCACCATGCTCACCCCGGCGCCCGCGGCTGTTGCGGCCACCCAGTCGGTGAGGTGCCGCGCCGCGGGTCCGGCGATGAGATCGATGCTGCCGCTCTGCACCAGTGACTCGCAGATGCCGTAGCTCACGGAGATGACATCAGGCAGACCCTTCATCCGACGCGCATCGAGCGCGGCCGAGAGGATCTCCGGGAACGGCGCGGCGGCCGTGCCCTCCACCACGCTGATCCGCGCCAGCGGAGCAGCCGTCATGACGGCCTGGATGTCGAGTGTGGTCTCAATGGTGGAGGCACCGGATGCCGGGTCAATCGGCGTCGCCTGCCCCACGGGCACGGCCCGCAGATTTGGCGCAGGCAGGCCGAAGCACTCGGCATAGGCGGTCATGTCGCCGGGCACGTAACCGCCATCGGCCTCAAACAGTGCGATGTGCACCCCCTGGCCGCCGATGCCGGCGCGGCGCATGGGAGCGAACCCGAACGCCGAACCGAGCTGATTCGGGGTGAATGCGAGCGCATTGGGATAGGCCGCGCGCTCCTCAGGGGTCCCGGGCGTTGGCACGGAGGTACCGGCCGCACACCCGGCTGCCGTGCCGGTGCGCGACGGCCACACCACGCTGCCCGGGGATACCGGTGTCATGCCCCCGGATGGGGTGCCGGTGTCGGCGGCGACGGGCTGCAACTGCGGGGCACCCACCGTGAAACCGGTCACAAGTGCCGGGTCCTGAATGCCTTTGCCCGGCTTGAAGGCATCGGCCTGCTCGGGCGTCATGGTCGCAATGAGAAATCCATGTGTCACATCGAGCGTGGTATCGACCACTCCGATGCTGCGCAGTTCGGCACGAACCGCACGCACCGTTGCCGGCGTGGCACCGAACTGTGCTGCGAGTGCCCCGACAGATGCGTAGCGCCCGTACGCCGGGCCTGCGGGGTTTGACACTGCATTTGCGAATGCTTCGAGGCCCGCGGTGTCGCGGGCGAGGCCGACCGCGACCCGAAGGGGCGGCTCTGGCGTGGTTCCTGCCACCGCCAGAGCGGGGAGCGCAAGGGCAAGAGCAATCGCGAGTGTCTTCACTGGGGAGTCCCGAGGGGAGCAGGTGGAGGTATTTCCAACCTGCTCGCAACACTAGACGGGTCACATCGACACCGTCCCACGTTGCGCGGCTTCGGGGGAATTACGGTGAGCGCTGCCGTGCGCTCTCCCGAACCACGAAGGCCGCCCGAAGGCAGCCAGTCGAAGTGGGCAGTACTGGGATTGAACCAGTGACCTCCCGCGTGTGAGGCGGGCGCTCTCCCGCTGAGCTAACTGCCCGGGGTCCGGCAGGGTACCAGCCGAAACCCCCCGTGCGGAATGGTCGCCGGGTGGGTCGCGCGCATGCTGGAGCGGCGAACCCACACACGACGGCAGCACCCCCCGCCACGTGGGCGAGGGGTGCTGCCGGTGCTGCGAACTGCTTCCCGATTGAGGGTCAGTGACCCATTGTTCCGCTTGCCGCCTTTGTCTTGAACAGGCCAACCGCCCCCTTGGTCGCGTTGGTGAAGTCGTGGGTCACGAAGGGGTAGATACCTTCCTGATCCACATGGAACTCGGCGATGGACCCCTGCGATGCCGCGAGGTTGAGAGTCTGGTTGCCCACGACTGCCTCGTTGGCTGGGTTGCCGTCCTCCCATGCACGGTCGAAGATGGTGCCCACCACGTGGAATGCGCTCCAGGTGTTGGGGCCCGCCGCGAGGATGAACGCGCGCACCTGTTCTCCGCGCTTGATCATGATCGGGTCCGCCTTGTACTGAGCGGCGTAGCCGTTGAAGGCCACCACCGTGGGACTGTCGTTCATCAGCTTCTTGTCATCAACCGTCGTGCCGGGCGTGTCGGAGACGTAGAAGTCGGACTGCACGAGCGCGACCTCGCGATCGACGGGTGGCAGGCCCTCCTTGGGCTCCACGATGATCATCCCGTACATGCCATTGGCGATGTGATGCACCACCGGGGCGGTACCGCAGTGGTACATGAACACACCCGGGCTGGTGGCCACGAACGAGAATGACCAGCTCTGGCCGGGAGCGACATCGCGGAATGCCTTGTTGGGGGCGATGCGCGCAGCGTGGAAGTCGATCGAGTGCGGCATCGACGTCTTATTGGTGATTGAGGCCTGCACGGTGTCGCCCACACGGACGCGTACCACCGGGCCGGGCACCTGGTCGCCGAAGGTCCACAGCTTGACGACCTTGCCCGGTGCGATCTCCACGACCTTCTCGGTCATGTCGAAGTGCACCTTCTGAACTCGCGTGTCCTTGTATGCGGGTGCATCGGCACTCATGGTGTTCTTGGGGGCAGCGGGCGCAGTGGTCGTGGACTCGGCCGACGCAGATGCGGAGTCACCGCAACCTGAGAGTCCGACTCCCAACGTCAATGCACCTGCCGCTACTGCGAGGGATCCGAGAACGGCAACGCCGGTACGAACGCGGCGGGGCTTCCTGGGCTCTCCTTGGGAATTCACTTTGAATCCTTCCGGTGGGCGGTGACCGGGGGAGCCGCCGTCATTGATTCTTACTGTGTAATATGGAGGAAATCAGATCGGTCGTATTTCTTACAGTCGTTATTGGAGCAATGTGACACCTGTCCCACCAGCCACGGAGAATCCACCGGGCCTCAGCTCACGGGAGGCGCAGGCGCTCGCCCATCCGTCGCGGGCAGGCATCGCCGAGGCACTCGGGGGATCACCCCTCGGAATGACGGTGTCCGAGTTGGCCGATCGCATGGGCCTTCACCCCAACGCCATCCGCCAGCACCTCTCGGTGCTGCAGCAGGCTGGCGTGGTTTCCTCCGAGGCATCGGCAGCCACGGGGCGACGAGGGCGGCCCAGCCGTCGCTACAGCCTGGTCGGCACCTATGGCGTGGCTGCGGTGGGACAT
>CAJAPZ010000014.1 GCA_903943955.1 uncultured Actinomycetes bacterium | reverse complement strand
TCGCCAGCTTCGTGAGCACTTCGACCGCGAGGCCGAGGCCGTGCTGCTGCGCGAGACCATTCAGACCTCCCGCGGCCAGCGCCATGCCCGTGCCCTCAAGCGCCTGCGCGTGTGCTCCGCATTCATCCACTCGGACAACCGTCCGGAGTGGATGATCCTGGAGGCCGTGCCGGTCATCCCGCCGGAACTGCGCCCAATGGTGCAGCTCGACGGTGGCCGCTGTGCCACGTCCGACCTGAACGACCTGTACCGCCGCGTCATCAACCGCAACAACCGCCTGAAGCGGCTTCTCGACCTCGGGGCTCCCGAGATCATCGTGAACAACGAGAAGCGCATGCTGCAGGAGGCCGTTGACGCACTGTTTGACAACGGCCGCCGCGGCCGCGCGGTAACCGGCCCCGGTAACCGTCCGCTCAAGTCGCTGTCGGACATGCTCAAGGGCAAGCAGGGTCGATTCCGTCAGAACCTTCTGGGCAAGCGCGTCGACTACTCGGGCCGTTCGGTCATCGTGGCCGGTCCCGAGCTGCGCCTGTACCAGTGTGGGCTGCCCAAGCTCATGGCACTCGAGCTCTTCAAGCCATTCATCATGAGCCGCCTGGTGGAGCGCAAGCAGGTCCAGAACATCAAGGCCGCCAAGAAGCTCGTCGACTCGATGATTCCCGAGGTGTGGGACGTCCTCGAGGAGGTCATCGCCGAGCACCCGGTGCTGCTCAACCGCGCACCGACGCTCCATCGTCTGGGTATCCAGGCGTTTGAGCCCGTGCTGGTGGAGGGCAAGGCCATTCAGCTGCACCCGCTCGTCTGCACCGCGTTCAACGCGGACTTCGACGGCGACCAGATGGCTGTGCACCTTCCCCTGTCGGTGGAGGCACAGGCCGAGGCCCGCATCCTCATGCTCTCGGCCAACAACATCCTGTCGCCCGCCCACGGCCGCCCGATCACGGTGCCCAGCCAGGACATGATCCTTGGCCTGTACTACCTCACCTACTGCCCCACGATCTACGTGCGGAAGAAGGGCGAGTCGGGCAACGGCCGTGCGATCGAGGTCATCGACCTCTGGGATTCCGAGGCGCGTAAGTACGTCATCCCGAAGGGCGAAGAGGCCCGCATCGAGGGTGTCACCGATTGGGTCGCCGACCCATTCAAGGAGGCTCCGCAGTCCGCGCCGCAGCCGTTCCGCAGCGACGACGAACTGCTGGGCGCTCTCGATCACCGCATTGTCACGCTGCAGGACCCGGTGGAGATCCGCCAGGACCCGCTGCACGCCAGCGGTCGTCTGGTCACCACTGCTGGGCGCGTGCTCTTCAATCATGAGCTCCGTACTCAGCTGGCCGAACTGGTGTCGCACGACGCCGATGCACACCCGTACCCGTGGCAGAACCGTGTGTTCACGAAGCGTGAGCTCGGCGAGTTCATCGAGCAGCTCGTGGACCTGTACGGAGCCACGCCGGTCTCGATGCTGCTCGACACGTTCAAGGCGCTGGGCTTCCGCTTCGCCAGCCAGTCGGGCATCACCATCTCGAAGAACGACGTGGTGATCCCGCCGGAGAAGCCGGAGATCCTCGCCAAGTACGACGCCGAGGTCCAGCGCTTTGAGGACTTCTTCGCCGAGGGCCTTATGACGGCCGAGGAGCGCCACGAGCGCGTAATCGCGTTGTGGGACGACGCCACCGACGAGGTCGCAAGTGCGATGCAGGAGCACCTCTTCCGCCTGAACCCCATCTTCATGATGGCCAACTCCGGTGCGCGTGGCTCGTTCAAGCAGATCCGCCAGCTCGCGGGCATGCGTGGCTGTATGGCCAACCCGAAGGGCGAGATCATTGAGCGCCCGATCAAGAGCAACTTCATGGAGGGCCTGTCGGTCCTCGAGTACTTCATCTCCACCCACGGTGCCCGCAAGGGTCTCGCCGATACCGCGCTGAAGACCGCCGACTCCGGCTATCTCACCCGCCGGCTCGTGGACGTGTCGCAGGACGTCATCGTGCGCGAGCGCGACTGCGGTACCACCGAGGGCATCGAGGCCACGCTGCAGCACGATGGACGCACCAACCCGTCGCTGTTGGGCCGTGTCGTCCTCGGACCGGTCGTGGATATGTCCACAGGCGAGATCGTCGCCGAACTCCGTCCGGATGAGCCCAATGAGGACGACGAGGACGCAGTGGAGGCATATCGCTCCATCGAGATCGAGAGCACGCTCCTGGAGCAGCTCACCGATCTGGGCACCCGTCACCCGCACTCATCGATCACCGTGCGTTCACCGCTCAAGTGCCGCAGCGCCGTGGGCGTGTGCACGCGCTGCTACGGCCGCAACCTTGCCTCGGGCAAGATGTGTGAGCCGGGCGACGCGGTGGGCATCATCGCCGCGCAGTCCATCGGTGAGCCGGGCACGCAGTTGACCATGCGTACGTTCCACACCGGCGGTGTCGCCGGCGCGGACATCACACAGGGTCTCCCGCGAATCGTGGAGCTCTTCGAGGCCCGCAGGCCCAAGGCGCTTGCCCATGTGGCGGCGCACGACGGCTGGCTCCGCATTGAGGATGACGAGACGCGCCCCGCCGCGGCCATCATCAGCATCGAGCCGCCCGTGAGCATTGAGGTGGGTCGCAAGAAGGAGCCGATCCGCGAGCCGGTCGCCTACAACGTGCAGAAGCGCACGCAGATCAGGCGTGACCTCGAGGAGGGCTCGTGGGTGGAGGCCGGCGATCTGCTGACCGACGGCTCGGCATTTCCGAGTGACGTCCTCGATGCCCAGTCGGGCATTGATCTGGGCATCACCGGCACCGTGGCATCGGTCACGGCTGGCCGCGCCGACAAGGGCGGGAAGTCGCGCACCATCACGGTCGAGGTACTGGGCGAGGATGGCGTGCAGGTGCGGTACATCCGCGTGCCGGTTGACCGTCCCGCTCCGCCCATCTACGAGGGTATGCACGTCCGCGAGGGCGTTCACATCACGGGTGCTGGCTGGGGACAGGGCGACCGCGCCACCAAGACCGAGGCCTACCTCGTCGCGCAGGTCCAGGAGGTCTACCGCTCGCAGGGAGTGGAGATCAACGACAAGCACGTCGAGGTCATCGTCCGTCAGATGCTCCGCAAGGTGCGCATTGAGGAGCCGGGCGACACGAACTTCCTGCCGGGTCAGCTGGTCGACAAGCCGGTGCTCTTCCGCGAGAACCAGCGCGTGCGGCTTGCCGCGGCTGAGAAGCTCGGCAAGGGCAAGGGCAGGGGTAAGGCCAAGGCCAAGAAGATGAGCACGCCCGAGGTCGAGATGCAGCTGGACGCCGCCATGGCGATGTACGTGCCGCTCATCCTAGGAATCACCAAGGCCTCGCTCGCCACCGAGTCATTCCTGTCGGCGGCCTCCTTCCAGGAGACCACGAAGGTGCTCACCGACGCGGCTCTGGAGGGCAAGGTTGACCGCCTGCGCGGCCTGAAGGAGAACGTGATCATCGGGAAGCTCATCCCGGCGGCCACCGGCCTTCCCAGATACCGCCAGTTGGAGATCGAGCCAGTGCGCCGTGCCCCGGCGCTGCTCGAGTTCGATCTCGACGAGCCATTCTCGCTCGTCGGTGACGAGGTGGACGACCTCGTGGGTCTCGGCTCCACGGACGGCACGTACTCGTTTGAGCCGGAGCCCACTCCCGAGGCGGTTCGGGAGAGCGACTCCGAGTAGTCGGTCAGTCGGTTGTACTGCTCTCGACGGGGTCATTCCCGTCGGGAGCGTGCGGCCGCTGCCAGGGCCAGATCGGGGCATCCCGATCTTCGGGGTACCGCGCAAGGGCTGCGGTCATCTTCCGCACCCCGTACACGCGCTGTGCCCAACGCGAGGTGGGCCGCGCAAGCCTGATCGTGCCGATGATGGCGACCGGCATGATCAGAATGCCGAGCGCTGCGAAGATCCATTTGCCCTTGAGGAAGCAGGCAACCGCAAGGATGAGCGACAGCCCGTGGAATCCGAGGATGGTCCATGACCCGGCGCTATTGGCATTTGAGATGACGTCGGCCCAGAACGGCAGCCCGAGTGCGATGAGGGCCAGAAGCGACCCGGCGACGACGATGGCATCCACTGACCTACGCCCCTCACGCTCCCAGTAGACGTCACGGAGCGTCAGCCACAGCGCGAACTCATCGAGTGTGAGCGCAGCCCCGATACCGAAGAGCGTGGGGATGATCCAGGCGAGCGACGTGGGCAGGTCGGGGTTCCATGAGATGCCCAGGGCGCCGCTGATGAGCAGCAGAAAGATTCCGGGCACCAGGTGATGGATATGGGTGCCACCCACGGACATGTTGCCGAATGGCCCCTTTCCCGCCTTGATGAGGTGGGTGATCGTGCGCACGATGAGAAACGTCACCAGGAATGCCAGCAGTGTGATCTGCGCGCTACCCACCCCGGTCTGCCGGATGCGTTCGTCGAAGGCATCCACGACCGGGAAGGTCTCGGCCCAGATGCTGGCGGTGGTGGGGGTCTGAAGCATTGGAACCAACCCTAGCCCTGTGGGTCAGCCCGGGAAGCGGATGTGCAGATGGTCATCGTGGTTGGGCCAACGCACCACGACGCCAGGCGGACCCGTGAGGTCGAGCGATGGGCCGATCAGTACCAGCGATGCCCCACGCCCCACAATGTGATCAACGATGCCCTGGGCGAGCGACCGGTCGTAGCTTCCGGGGTTGGCCGACCTGCGGGTGCCGTCGCGCCGTGGCAGCCGGATATCCACGTCCAGTCCGTTCTGGTGCGATGAGTGCCCATCGATGGTTCCGCCGTTCCGGCGGGAGAGGTCGCCGATGCCGATGGCCGTGGCATTCGGATGCGCGCGCGCCCACCACTCGCCGAGCGCCATGATCTCGCGAACCAGATGCGCCGTCCCCCAGCGGGTCTCCAGTCCACCCGGCTCACGCTGGGTGCGCGGGTCGTATGTGTAATAGCCGGTACCTGAGATGGGTAGGCGGATGCCGTTGGACAAGCTCCCGCCGTTGGGCGATCCATCCGGGTCGCTCTCGTGCCAGTCGATCACCTCGCCCGCGCGCTCGTCGGTAATGAACGCCGTGGGCGGCACAAGCAGGGGAGCCGGTGTGACCTGCACATCGATCGGACTCGCGAGGCCACCTGACGGCCCGCCATCCGGCAGTGCGGCGGCCAGCGGCACTGCGACCACCAGCAGGCCCAGAAGGCCGAGCCAGGCAGCGCGCCCGCGATGCGCGCGCGCACCCTCGCGGCGGGATCGGCAGGACGTGCAGGAGCACGAGGTGGGGCGCACAGGTTTCGGCATCGGGCGACCACGATATGGCCATGACAGACGCTCGCACGAAATCCCCGTTTCCGCCACCGTGCGTCGTCACGCCTGCCGGTATTCCTGCTCATCGCCCCTACCTGCCCTACCATCGGCTGGTGCCTCGATTTCTCACCCGTCCGCTCATCGTCGTTCCCCTCGTGCTGCTGCTCGTCATCATCGGTGCCGGCATCTGGTTCTGGGCCAGCGCCGGATCGAGCACCGAGGTCTCAGCAGCAGCCGCGCTGCGCGACTACGGCACGCCCGGAAGTACTACGACCACCGGTCCGCGGGCGGGGGCATGGACCTACCGGGTGAAGGGATCGGAGACCGTTGGGCTCGGACCGATCCAATTGACCCGCGATCTCCCGGCCGATGCACGGCTCGTGGTGCGGCCATCAGGACATGGTTACTGGCGCACCCTCGCGCTGAGCGAGGAGCACGTGGAGGGTGTGCGGTTCGAGGTGGGCCCCAACGGGACGCGCGAAGTGGCGCGCCGCACCACGGTGACGGTTGCCGGCTTGGGGCGCGAGGACAACAGCACGCTGCGCCCACCGCCGTTGGTGCTCCCGCGCGGGATGTCGGTGGGCGACGCCTGGCAGCAGCACTATCGCCTTCGCCGGATCACTGTTGATGCTCGCGTGCGGGTGCTCCGGCGCGATGTTGTGCGTGTGGGGGAGCGTGATGTGCCGGTGCTCGTCATCCGTACGACGGCCGACATCACCGGCATGTTTCCGGGGCACCGCACGGATACCCAGTGGATCGCGCCATCACTCGCGCTCCCGGCACGGTGGACAATCGCGATGGAGATCGGTGGCACGGCCTCGCTGAAGATGACCGCCGACCTGACACTGGCCTCGACGGAACCGGTGAAGTGATGGGGTCAATGGGCGGTGATCGGGCACCAACGCCCATCGTGCTGCTGGTGCTGGTGGCGGGCATCCTGGCATTCACCTCGGACCAGCCGCTCGTGCTGGCTGCGCTGGCTGCAGGGGCCGTGGTATTCCTGCTCGCCGCCCCCGGACACCCGGGTCATCTCGTGCTGATCGGCGCGTTCGTGTCGGCGGCCGGCGTGCTCATCCTCACACCGCTGGTCAGCGGGCAGGGCGACCTGGTGCTGTTCACCATCCCCATGCCCCCCCTGCTCAATGGCGAGATCACCGCCGAGGAACTGGGCGCTGGGGCCGCCGCCGCCGCGCGCGTGCTGGCGACCGTGGCGCTGGCCGCAGCGCTCTTCGCGTGGGCCGACCCCGACCGCATGCTCGCCGGTGTGGGGCGCGTCGCGCCACGGTCCGCGCTGGTATCAGCCATTGCCGCGCGCCTGGTGCCAACGCTGCGCCGCGATGCACGCGCCATCTCCGAGACCGCCCGCCTCCGGGGCATCGTGCTCACCACCGGCCCACGCATGGCACGGGCCCGTCGTGCCGCTCCGCTGGCCCTCCCGTTGGTGGGGTCGGCGCTCGAGCGCGGGCTCGACGTGGCCGAGGCCATGGCTGCACGGGGATACGGTGAGGGGCGGCGCACGCGTCTGCCGGAGCGTCGGATGGATATCGGGGAGCGCACCACGCTTGCGCTGACGGGCATCCTCGCCGTCGTCGTGGGATGGGCGATCGCAACGGGGGCAGCGGGTTTCTCGTTCTTCCCGACGATGGATCCGATCCTCACCCCGGTATCGCTCGCGCTGGGGGCATTTGCGCTCGCCGTGTTGGTGCTGGCTGCACTGGCACTGGGGCGCCCGAGGGGTGTTGGCCGCCAATCGGTGCCGTGATACGGTCCCGCACCCGTCCGACCGAACGTGCGTTGAAGGATTTCCGGTGATCGATCCCGGTATCCACGACATGCACGGGATTCGGCTGGGCGACTGAATACGTCACGCTCATTCATCCGGAAGAGGCTCGTGCCTACGATCAACCAGATGGTCCGCAAGGGCCGTAAGCCCAAGGCGACCAAGACCTCGACGCCCGCACTCCGCGGCGCGCCGCAGAAGCGCGGGGTCTGCACCAGGGTCTATACGACCACCCCGAAGAAGCCGAACTCCGCGCTGCGCAAGGTGGCCCGTGTTCGCCTGACCAACGGGATGGAAGTCACGAGCTATATCCCCGGCGAGGGTCACAACTTGCAGGAGCACTCCGTTGTGCTCGTGCGTGGTGGCCGCGTGAAGGACCTGCCCGGTGTCCGGTACAAGGTCATCCGTGCAGCCCTCGACACCGCCGGTGTCTCTGACCGCAAGCAAGCGCGCTCGAAGTACGGCGCCAAGACTCCGAAGTAGGACCATGCCTCGACGCGCAGCAGTTTCCCGCCGTCCGCTCATTGCGGACCCCGTCTACGACAATGTGATCGTGACGCAGATCATCAACAAGGTCCTCCGCGACGGTAAGAAGTCCGTCTCCGAGCGCACCGTGTACGACGCGCTTGAGCGCATCCGCGACCGCACGGGTCGCGACCCGGTGCAGGTCATGGAAGAGGCCATTCGCAATGTCACGCCGGTGCTCGAGGTCAAGAGCCGTCGCGTGGGTGGCGCCACGTATCAGGTTCCGATTGAGGTCCCGGCCCGTCGCGGCCGCGCACTGGCAATCCGCTGGATCGTCCGCTTCTCGCGTGAGCGTCGCGAGAAGGAGATGAGCGAGCGTCTGGCCAACGAACTGCTCGACGCACTCGGCTCGCAGG
>CAJAPZ010000013.1 GCA_903943955.1 uncultured Actinomycetes bacterium | reverse complement strand
CTTCCAGAGGAACGCCCAAGTAGGCAGCTGCGGCCTCGAAGGCCTCATCTGTGGGAGCGAACACGGTGAACGGACCAGGACCCGACAGCGTCTTCATGAGCCCTGCAGCTTTCAACAGCCTTGTCAGCACGGTGAAGTTGCCAGCGGCGGCGAGATCAGCGACGACGGTCTTGTCGGCTGCCCCGTCAAACGTGCTGGTGTACGGAATGGCTTTCGTGGTTGTGGTCGTCGATGCCGCGTCATCCCACTTGCGGCCAGGCAACGCCCCGTCAAGCACGTTGTCGACAACGTGGATCACACCATTGGAGGCAGCGACATCAACGTCGATGACGTTGCTGTCTTGCTCGAAGCCATCCTTGATGCTGACGTTCTCGCCATCAACGAGCACGGTCCATTTCTCACCCGCCAGGTTCTCAACCTTCTGGCCATCGAGGGCCACCACGTCAGCCGCGGAGAGATTGCCTGACACCACGTGGTACAGGAGCATGTCGGTCAGCAGTGCGCGATCGTCGATCAAGCCCTGCAGCACGTCTTCCAGAGGAACGCCCAAATCGGCAGCTCGGGCCTCGAAGGCCTGATCTGTGGGAGCGAACACGGTGAACGGACCAGGACCCGACAGCGTTTTCACGAGCCCTGCAGCTTTCAACAGCCTTGTCAGCACGGTGAAGTTGCCAGCGGCGGCGAGATCAGCGACGACGGTCTTGTTCTCTGCTCCGTCAAACGTGCTGGTGGACGGGGTGGCTTTCGTGGTTGTGGTCGTCGATGCCTCGTCACCGCTGCCGCAGCCAGCGGTGACCAAGAGCATGGATGCGGCAAGGACAGCCAGACCGGTATTGCCGATCGATCGCTTCATGAACTTCCCTTCAGAAGACAGCCGTAGACGGCGAAACTTACACGGCAGAACGCGTGAGTCGTCGGAATCGGCGTCAGGCATCCGGGGGCGGAGAGCGGGGATAGCCTGCTGTTAAGGGCGTTCGCACTGGATGATCAGCCGAGCTTCTTCCGCAACGCATCGACGCTGGCGAGCCACGCCTTGATGCGGTCTCAATCTCGGCCCGCTGGGGGTACTTCAGTCGCCGGCTCTCGGCGGCACCATGGTGGGGTAAATCTCCAGGTCCCACCACTTGGAGATGGGCAAGGTCATGATGGTGGCCTCGGCGGCCGCGTCGTCGTCGGCGAATACCTCGATGAACACCTTGCCCTGCGGGATGGCCAGGTGGATCTGCCCCATCCGGCCCTCCGCCGTGAGCACCTTCACCTGCGCACGCTCTGCGTCGGCGACGGCGAAGACCTCATCCATGTCGGTGCCCTGCCTGAATGTTGCAACAACCATGTAGACAGCCATCCTCTGCTCCTCTACTCGGCTTTGGTGTCCGCAACCAGCGCGGCCAGACGGCGGTGGGTCTCCTGCATGCCCTCGACCATGCCAGATGAGATCTGGTTGGTGAGCCCCTCCGGTGTGGGGTGCGTAAGGGCAATGGCCAGACGCGTGGTGCCGTCGGGTTGGGCCGTGAGCGTGGCGTCCTCAACGACGCCAGAATCGGGAAATGGATCGAATACGGAGGTCTGGCGCAACCGCGACGGTCGCTCCACGTGCAGGTACTCGCCCCCGAACCCGAACACGTTGTCGTGCGCCAATAGCTCGAAGCGCCAGCGGCCACCCACGCGCACATCCATCTCCACCACGCGGGGGTGATGGTGCGCGGGGCCCCACCACTCAGGGATACGAGCGGGATCAGTCATCACATCCCAGAGCACCTCCGGCGTACAGCGGAATAGGCGCTCGAGCCGCGCGTCGCGGTCACCCACAAGAGTGATGCTGGTGCGTTCCATATCGGTCATCGTCGGGAGGGTACGCCGCCGGTACGCTGCCGCAATGCACACGGAACCCGATCTCCCGCGCCGCTTGGTTGCAGAGTTCCTCGGCACGTTTGTGCTCGTTGCCGGGGGGTGTGCCGCGGCGGCCGTCAACTTCCGCATGGACGGAATGCTTGGGGGGCACGTCGGTATTGCCGTGGCCTGGGGCCTGATTGTGGCCATGGTCATCTTCGCCATCGGGCACCTGTCCGGAGCCCACATCAACCCGGCAGTCACACTGGCATTTGCCGGGGGACGACACTTCCCATGGAGCGAGGTGATCCCGTACTGGGTGGCGCAGATCGGTGGTGCCATGTGCGGCGCGCTCGCCATCTCGGGCCTGTTCGGCGACGAGAGCGGTCTGTCTCTTACCCAGCCGCACACCGTGGGCAGCGCCGCAGCGGTGATGATTGAGATCACCATCACGGCAATCCTCATGCTGGTGGTCATGGCCGTGGCCACCGACACCCGGGCGCAGGGCGCCCTTGCCGCCGTGGCGATTGGCATCACGGTGGTGGCCATGGGCCTGGTGATGGGGCCGATCACCGGGGCCTCGATGAACCCGGCACGCTCCATTGGCCCGGCCGT
>CAJAPZ010000012.1 GCA_903943955.1 uncultured Actinomycetes bacterium | reverse complement strand
TATATGTCCACGTACGCCGCCACCAAGGCATTTGAGATGCGACTGGTACGAGGCCTGCATCGTGAGTTGCGGGGCACGGGCGTGCGGGCATTCGCCATCTGCCCCGGTCCGGTGCGTACCGCGTTTCATCGCACGGGGTGGGGGAAGGACCTGCCGAAACTGATGCCAACCGAGTCGGCAGGGTCGGTTGCTGCACGCACCATGCGTGTGCTCAACCGCCGGCGATCCAACCCGGTGGTGTCGAGTGGCCCCCTCGCGCCGTTCACCATGCGGCTTTCGGGACTTTTGCCCGAGTCGGTGTCGGCTTGGGGCGCGGGCGTGTACCACCAGTGATGACACTCGCGGGGGAGGGCCATCCACCCCCGCCGTAGAATCGGTCTCACGCGATGACCACAACGCTGATCCCCATACTCAGCGCCATCGCAGCAGCCATTGTCGTGCTGCTGCTCACGCCGGTCACCATGTGGCTCGCGGCGAAGGTGGGCGCCGTCGATGTGCCGTCGGCACGTCGCATTCACACACGGGCCATCCCGCGCCTCGGCGGCGTCGCAATCGTGCTGGGCTTTCTGCTGCCCGCCATCTGGTTCCTTCCCGCCGACCCGGCCGTGCGGGGACTCATCGCGGGCGGGGTGCTTGTGGCCGCGCTCGGCGTGGTGGACGACACCATGGGGCTCTCGCCGGTCGTCAAACTTGTGGGCCAGGTGGCATGCGCGTCGGTGCCCGTTGCCGCCGGGCTCATCATCGATCACATCACCCTGCCGTTCGTGGGGCCGTTCGATCTGGGCGCTGCCGCCTATGTGCTCACAGTCATCTGGTTCGTTGCGATCGTGAACATCATCAACTTCACCGATGGCATGGATGGTCTGGCCGCAGGCGTGGTGGGGATCGGCTCCACCACCTTCGCCATCATCGCCGCATCACTTGGCCGGGCCGATGCGGCGATCCTTGCGGCAGCCCTCGCCGGCGCCTGCCTGGCGTTCCTGCGCTTCAACTTCAACCCGGCCCGGACGTTTATGGGTGACGGCGGGTCGATGTTTCTGGGCTTCATGCTCGCGGGCATCGCCATCACCGGTGTGATGAAGAGCGCGGCAACCGTGGCCATCGTGCTGCCGCTCATCGTGCTGGCCATCCCGATTCTCGACACCTCGTTCGTGATCATGAAGCGCCTGAAGCATGGGCTTCCGGTATACGGCGCCGACAAGAGCCACTTCCATCATCGGTTTCTGGCCATCGGGTGGAGCCAGCGGCGCACGGTGCTGTCGATCTACGCCTGGGCTGGCCTGATGTCGCTGCTGGCACTTGCCATGCGGTTTGTGCCCTACACCGATGGTCATGGCAACTGGAATGCGGGCTGGACGGCCGTGCTCTCTGCCATCGCAGCGGTCGGCTTGGTGGGTGCCGTTTATCTTGTGTACGTGCTCGAGATCCTCAAGTGGAGGAGCGAGCCGGTGGTGAATATTGTGCGGCGCCATCGGGGCCGCAGCGGCGAGGAGACCGCACCGCGACACTGACAGGGGCAGAAAGCCGCACGAAGCGGGACGCTCGTCACCAGAAGATGACCGTTCACACGTAGCGGCGGGGGCGTGGCTGTGGGTATGCTCCCGCCCGTTGACGCGCCGTCTGTGCGCGCCCATGTCCGAGTACGGAGGAACCGCATCACCTCAGCCGCTCCCGGCCAGGCTGCAGATCTCGTCCGGCCCGCGCCCGCTCCTGAGGAGCCCGCCGCAAGCCGAGCCGCGATTGCCGTCACGGTCGCAAGCCTCATCGTGTGCGCCGTTGCGCTGCCGGTGGTACTCGCCTTTGGCGGGCCGCTGAATGGATGGGTTCTCGGTACCGGGCTCTGGCTGGCCAACTGGTCGGTGCAGCTGTTCACCGCGAAACATGCGCTTCGCATGGGACAGACCGCCGCCGTGGGCGTGACAGGCATCTCGTTTGTCATCCGCGCCTGGACCATCGCCGGGATCCTGTTCATCACCGCACTCAAATTCTCCGAAGAGGTTGCGCTGATCGCCGGCGTGATCTTCATCGTCGCGTTCACCGCCGACCTCATCGGTCGTGGCATGGCCTTCGCCCTGCGTGAGCGCGACCGCGAAACCGCCGCGACGGAGGCTGCTGAGTGACCAGCGTGCTTCGTCGAATCCGCATCTGGCTGCTGGTCGCGCTGGGTACCGGCCTCGCAGTTCCCGGATTTGCATCGGCGACGGGTGCCGCATTTGATCCGGCTGAAGAGTTCGCCACGAGCGCATGGGTCGACCTGAACCTCGGCTTCATTGATCTCAGCATCAACAAGGCCGTCTTCTACATGCTGGCGTCGAGCCTCATCATTTGCGTGTTCGGCATCGTGGTGGTGCGGGGCGGCATGAAGATGAAGCCCGGCAGAGGGCAGAACGTGCTCGAGATGACATACGAGTTCGCCGAGCAGCAGGTTGCCGGGGTGACGCTCCCCGCGCGGGTGTTCAAGAAGTGGTTCCCGTACCTGGCGACCCTCTTCCTGTTCGTTGCGGTGAACAACCTCATCTCGTTCATTCCCCTTCCCACGGCCCCGCACACCGATACCTTCCAGGTGGTTGGCGATCTGGGCCTCTACGCTGCGACCGCGAACATCAACGTGACGTTTGCGCTTGCGCTCATGACCTTTGTGGCCTTCCTCTGGGAGGGCTTCGGTACCCACGGATTCATCGGGTACTTCAAGACTCTGGTCCCCGCGGGGGCCAGCAAGGGCATCGTGCCCTTCATTTTCGCCCTCGAGTTGCTGTCTCAGGTTCTCCGCCTGATCAGTCTCTCGGTGCGACTGTTTGCAAACATGCTCGCCGGCCATCTTCTCATCATCATGGCAGCGGGTTTTTCGATCCTCGTGGGCAGCCTTCTTGGTGTCCTCGGGATTCCTTTCGCCCTCTTCTTCTATGTGTTCGAGTGGGTACTGGTGGCTGGTCTGCAGGCGTTCATCTTCGCCCTGCTTTCCGGCATCTACATCGGTTACGCCGCGCAGGAGTCGCACTAGTTGAAATCTCACCGGAACTAACTGGAGGCCACGTGGCTCTCGAAGGCAGCATCGTCGCAGCATCCAAGGCTCTGACTCTCGGTCTCGCGACCGGTCTGGGCGCAATCGGCCCGGGCATTGGCGTGGGCTACATCTTCGGCAAGACCATCGAGTCGGTCGCTCGTCAGCCCGAGCTCCGCGGTGATCTTCTGTCGATCACCTTCCTCGGCCTTGCACTGACCGAGGCGATCACGTTCTACGCCCTGCTCATGGGCTTCGTCGCCTTCTTCCTGGTCTAGACCCATGGGACCCCTCGTACACGCCGAGCCCGTTGGGGCGAATCCGCTCCTCGAGCTGAGTCCGGGTCTCATGATCTGGACGATCGTCATCTTTCTGCTCACGCTGTTGATCCTGAAGAAGTTCGTCTTCGGGCCGGTGGGCGAGATGATCGAGAAGCGCCGTGCCGCCATCTCGGCGTCAATCGAGGAGGCCGAGTCCAGTCGCGACGAGGCCGTTGAACTGCTGGGCCAGTACAAGGTTCAGTTGGCCGAGGCGCGTCGCGAGGCGGACGAGCTCCGTGAGTCCGGTCGTCGTGATGGCGAGCGGCAGAAGCAGGAGATCGTCGGTCAGGCGCAGGATCAGCGGGAGCGCATCGTCAGCGACACCCAGACGCAGATCGACGCCCAGGCCCAGGCGGCCGTGGCCGGTATCCGCGACGACGTCGTGCTGCTGGCACTCAGCGCAGCCGAGAAGGTCACCAAGAAGTCCCTGTCCGGCGATGACCACCGCAAGATGGTGGAGGAAGCGCTTGCCGACGCCGATCTCAGCGGGCTGCAGAAGGCCTGATGAGTGTCGCGTCGACATATGCCGAGGCACTGTTTGAAGCTGCACAGGCGCAGAGCGCCGTTGATCAGGTGCGCACGGAACTCGCTGAGTTCTCTGCCGCCATGGCCGACGGCACCGAGCTCCACGCGGCATTGACGGACCCGCAGTTTGAGACGACGGCCAAGAGGGCGGCCGTCGGCGAGATCATGGAGGGCGCCCACCCGGTGTCCAGCGGGTTTGTGCAGGTGCTCATCGATCGCGGCCGGCTTGGCGAGATCGATGACGTGCTCGCGGCGTATGGCCGCCGTGTTGATACCGCCGAGGGGCGCGTTGTGGTGGCTGCTGTCACCGCTGTGCCGCTCACTCCTGAACTGCGCGACCAGATCCGCGAGAAGGTGCGCGCCCAGACCGGACGCGACGCCGAGATCGAGGAGACCGTGGATCCATCGATTATCGGCGGCCTCGTGCTTCGTGTGGGCGATGTCGTCGTTGATGCATCGCTCCGCACCAGACTCGAGGAGATGCGTCGCTCGCTCGAGACCACTCCCGTCGACCTGTCCAAGGCCGTCGAGGCTTGACGCCCACGCTGCTCCGCTCCAGAAGAACGAGAAAGGTAACAACCACCCGATGAAGCTCCGCCCCGACGAGATCACCAAGGTCCTGCGCGCCCAGATCGAGCAGTATGAGGGCGTCGCCGAGGCCGACGAGGTCGGGACCGTCCTGCAGGTGGGTGACGGTATCGCCCGCGTGCATGGCCTCCCCTCGGCGCTTGCGCTCGAGATGCTCGAGCTGCCGCATGGCGTCTCAGGCCTGGCCCTGAACCTCGAGGAGGACAACGTCGGCGTCGTGCTGCTTGGCGAGGACACCCTCATCAAGGAGGGCGACCCTGTCCGCCGCACCGGCAAGGTCATTCAGGTTCCTGTGGGCGAGGCACTCCTCGGCCGTGTGGTTGACCCGCTTGGCGTGCCGCTCGACGGCCGTGGCCCAATCGCCTCCACCGAGTTCCGCCCCGTTGAGTTCAAGGCTCCGGGTGTGGTGCAGCGCCAGCCCGTGACCCAGCCGCTCCAGACCGGCATCAAGGCCATCGACGCGCTCATCCCGATTGGCCGTGGCCAGCGCGAGCTGATCATCGGCGACCGCCAGACCGGCAAGACGACGATCGCGATCGACACGATCATCAACCAGCGCGGCCAGGACGTGAAGTGCTTCTACGTGGCCATCGGCCAGAAGGCATCAACCGTCGCCCAGGTTGTGGAGCGTCTGCGCGAGGCCGGCGCCATGGAGTACACGACCGTGGTTGTGGCATCGGCAGCCGCCAGCGCCCCGCTCAAGTATCTGGCCCCGTACTCGGGTGCCGCCATGGCGGAGTACTTCCTCTACAACGGCCAGCACGCCCTGTGCATTTACGACGACCTCTCCAAGCAGGCTGACGCCTACCGCCAGATGTCGCTCTTGCTCCGGCGCCCGCCGGGCCGTGAGGCATTCCCCGGCGACGTCTTCTATCTGCACTCCCGTCTCCTGGAGCGTGCCTGCAAGCTGTCCGACGAGCTCGGTGGCGGGTCGCTGACGGCGCTCCCCATCATTGAGACGCAGGCCGGTGACGTGTCGGCCTACATCCCGACCAACGTCATCTCCATCACCGACGGCCAGATCTTTCTCGAGTCCAAGCTGTTCTACTCGGGCGTGCGTCCGGCCGTGAACGTGGGTATCTCCGTGTCGCGCGTGGGTGGTAACGCCCAGATCAAGGCCATGCGCAAGGTGGCCGGCCGTCTGAAGATCGAGTTGTCGCAGTACCGCGACCTGGAGGCCTTTGCACAGTTCGGATCCGAGCTCGACGCCGCCACACAGCAGACGCTGTCCCGTGGTGCGCGTCTGGTGGCCTCGCTCAACCAGCCAGCGTTTCAGCCGTGGCCGGTCGAGGAGCAGGTGGTCATCATGTTTGCCGCCGGTCGCGGGTTCCTCGACACGGTTGCCCCGTCTGATGTCTCGCGCATCAACGATGAGATCCGCGGTGCCCTGCGGGATGAGAGCTCCATCCTCACGGAGATCCGTGAGACCAAGGACCTGCCGGACGCCCTTCAGACCAAGTTGTCCTCGTTCCTCGAGGGCCTGATGAAGAAGATCGCCCCCGCGGCGACAACGGCCTAGGCAGGAACGTGGCCAGCCAGCAGGACATCAAGCAGCGCATCACCTCGATCACCGGGACGAGCAAGATCACCCGTGCGATGGAGCTGGTGGCGTCGGCGAAGTTGCGTCGTGCGCAGGTGCGCATTGAGGCACTGCGGCCGTACGCCAAGGGAATGCGCCGCCTTATGTCCGGAGCGGCACGTCGCTCGGGCAGCCTGAATGGCATTCCGCTCTTGGAGGAGCGCGAAGAGACACGTCGGGCATCGGTCATCGCCGTCACGGGCGATCGCGGTCTGGCCGGCGCCTTTAACGTCAATGTGATCCGCCGCAGCCTGCAGGAAGCGGACGATCTCATTGAGCAGGGCTTTGACGAGGTTGTGTTCACCGCCGTGGGCAAGAAGGGCGGCGGCACGTTGCGCTTTCGCGGCAAAGTGCTCGAGAACCACTTCCAGGGCTTCTCGAGCGAGCCCACGTTCGTCGACGCAACCACCGTGGCCGACTTCGTGAGCGGGCGCTTCCTCGAGGGCGAGGTTGACAAGGTGGTGCTCGTATTCAACGAGTTCAAGTCGGTGGTTGAGCAGCGCGTGACCGCCGAGCAGCTTCTGCCTGTGCCACGCGATTTTGTTGACGACGCCGATGGCGACGGCGAGGTGGACGAGGAGCACGAGTTCAGCAAGGCCCTCGCCGAGTTTGAGCCGGAGCCCCAGGCCCTGCTCGAGCAGTTGCTACCGACCTTCGTCAACACCACGATCTACCGCGCACTCCTTGAGAGCGCAGCCGCCGAGCACGCCGCCCGGCGCACCGCCATGAGCAATGCCAGCGACAACGCCGGCCAGCTCATCGACGACCTCACACTCGCAATGAACCGCGCCCGCCAGGCCGCAATCACTCAGGAGATTCTTGAAGTGGTCGCGGGCGCGGACGCTCTCAGCTAGACCAAATGCAGCACCTGAACCCACACCGAACGGGACGGATCACCACCAGATGAGCACCAACGGGAAGAACACCGGGACGATCCTCGAGATCAAGGGCGTCGTGCTTGACGTCCGCTTCGGCGACGACCTTCCGGGCATCTACAACGCCCTTGAGATCACCCGTCCCGACGGCACCACGCTCGTGGCTGAGGTGCAGCAGCTCCTCGGCGACGACAAGGTGCGTGCGGTGGCCCTCGATACCACCGACGGCCTGTCGCGCGGTACCGACGTCATCGACACCGGCGGTCCGATCTCGGTCCCTGTGGGCGAGCCCACCCTGGGGCGCATCTTCAATGTGCTCGGTCAGACGATTGACGAGGGCGGCCCGGTGGGCGCGACCGAGAGGTGGCCGATTCACCGTCAGCCGCCGGCATTCGACCAGCTGTCGCCGACATCCGAGATCTTCGAGACCGGCATCAAGGTCATCGACCTGCTCGCCCCGTACGTGAAGGGCGGCAAGGTGGGTCTGTTCGGTGGTGCCGGCGTGGGCAAGACCGTGCTCATCCAGGAGCTCATCCACAACATCGCGCAGGAGCACGGTGGCCTGTCGGTGTTCGCCGGCGTGGGCGAGCGCACCCGTGAGGGCAACGACCTGTGGCTTGAGATGAAGGAGTCCGGGGTCATCTCGAAGACCGCCCTGGTGTACGGCCAGATGAACGAGCCGCCGGGTGCCCGCCTCCGTGTGGCGCTCAGCGGCCTGACGATGGCGGAGTACTTCCGTGACGTCGCCGGCCAGGACGTGCTGCTGTTCGTCGACAACATCTTCCGCTTCGTGCAGGCGGGGTCCGAGGTATCGGCGCTTCTCGGCCGTATGCCGTCGGCCGTGGGCTACCAGCCCACCCTGCAGACCGAGATGGGAAACCTGCAGGAGCGCATCACCTCCACCCGTAATGGTTCGGTCACCTCGGTGCAGGCCATCTACGTGCCTGCCGACGATCTCACCGACCCTGCTCCCGCCACATCGTTCGCCCACCTCGACGCCACGACCGTGCTCAACCGGTCCATCGCCGAGAAGGGCATCTACCCGGCCGTGGACCCGCTCGACTCAACCAGCCGCGCGCTGTCAGCCGACATCGTGGGTGAGGAGCACTACGCGACCGCAATCCAGGTGCAGGAGATCCTCCAGCAGTACAAGGACCTCCAGGACATCATCGCCATTCTGGGTGTGGACGAGCTCACCGATGAGCAGAAGGTCACGGTATCCCGTGCCCGTCGCATCGAGCGCTTCCTCTCGCAGCCGTTCAACGTGGCCGAGGCCTTTACCGGTACGCCGGGCGCCTACGTATCGCTGCGCGACACGGTGCGTGGCTTTCGCGAGATCATCGCGGGCAAGCACGACAACCTTCCCGAGGGTGCGTTCCTGCTGGTGGGCACCATCGAGGACGCAGTTGCCAAGGGTGCTGAGATGGCCAAGGCCGCCGCGTGAGCACGTCCGCTCCCGAGAAGAAGCGCCTCGGGGTGCAGATCCTCACCCCGGAGGGCTCCGTGCACGACGGGGTGGCGGCAATGGTCATCGCCCCGAGCGTGGGTGGCGAGCTGGGCATTCTGCCCCGCCACGTGCCGCTCATCGTGCAGCTGCGCGCGGGTGAGACCCGCCTGAAGCTGCTCGACGAGACCGAAGTCGTAATGGCCACAACTGCTGGCTACATGTCGGTGGAGGATGACCGCGTGCTCATCATGGTTGAGCAGGCCGAACTGGCCGGCGAGATCGATCGCGGCCGGGCCGAAGAGGCCCTGCAGCGCGCCGAGGATGCCCTTGCGGCCGCCGCCGGCGATGAGGTGGCCACACGTAGTGCCGAGGCCGACCGCAAGCGTGCCGAGAACCGCCTGAAGGTTGTCGACAAGCAGTCATAGGCTGGACCCACCCGGACGGTCCGGGAACCCGAGCTCCATAGGAGAAATACATGGCGAATCCTGTTCGCGTCGTCGTCACCGGTGCCGCCGGTCAGATCGGCTACGCACTGCTCTTCCGCATTGCAAGTGGTCAGCTGCTGGGCCCTGAGACCCAGGTCGAGCTGCGCATGCTCGAGATCCCGCAGGCCCGTGGCGCCCTTGATGGCGTGGGTATGGAACTCGACGACTGCGCATTCCCGCTGCTGTCGGGCTGGGTGGCGACCGACGACCCCAACGAGGCCTTCGACGGCGCCAACGTGTGCATGCTCGTGGGCGCCCGCCCGCGCACCAAGGGTATGGAGCGCGGCGACCTGCTCGAGGCCAACGGCGCCATCTTCACCGTGCAGGGCAAGGCAATCAACGACCAGGCCGCAGATGACGTGAAGGTGCTGGTGGTGGGCAACCCCGCGAACACCAACGCACTTATCGCCATGCACTCGGCACCCGACGTGCCGAACGACCGCTTCACGGCCATGATGCGTCTCGACCACAACCGTGCCCTCACGCAGGTTGCGCAGAAGACCGGCGTCGCCGTGTCCGAGGTCACCAACATGACCATCTGGGGCAACCACTCGGCCACGCAGTACCCCGACGTGGTGCATGCAAGGGTAAATGGTGCATCTGCCTGGGACGCCATCGGCGACGAGGCATGGGTTGCCGATACCTTTATTCCCACCGTGCAGACCCGCGGCGCCGCCATCATCGAGGCCCGCGGCGGTTCGAGCGTGGCATCGGCGGCCAATGCGGCCATCGACCACATGCACGACTGGGTCCAGGGATCCCGCCCCAACGACTGGGTGTCGATGGGCGTGTGCTCAACGGGCCAGTACGGCACACCCGAGGGCCTTATCGTGGGTCTCCCCTGCACCTGCTCCGGCGGTCAGTGGAGCGTTGTGGAGGGTCTGGACCTCGACGAGTTCAGCAAGCCGCGTATTGACGCGTCGGTTGCCGAGCTGGCCGAAGAGCGCCAGGCCGTCACGGACCTCGGCCTCATTTAGTTCCCACACCACGTGGCTTTACTGGAGGGGCCCTGCGGGGCCCCTCCGCGGTTCTCATAGGATTACCCGGTGAGCGTTGGGATTCCAGACGTGCTGCGCATCCCGGCATTCCGCCGGGTGTGGCTCGCGAGCGTGGCCAGCAACGGCGGCACGTGGCTGCAGGCCGTGGCGGCTGGTTGGCTGGTGTGGGAACTCACCGGTAGCGCTGTGGTGGTGGGCGCGCTTGCACTGGCGTATCGAGCGCCCGCCCTGCTGTTCTCCACATGGGGCGGCAAGATTGCCGATCGCCACGACTGGCGGGCGGTGGGCATCATCACGTTCCTGGTGCAGGCGCTGGGTGCTCTGGCGCTGGCCATCCTCTTCTGGACGGGCCACATCACGGTACCGGTGATCTTCGCGGCCACCATTGTCATCGGCATCGGGTTCGCATTCGGGCTTCCCTCGGTGCTGGCGCTGGTGCCTGCACTGGTGCCCGTGGGGCGTTTGCAGGACGCCGTTGCACTGAATGCCGTTGGAATCAACGTGGCACGCATGGTGGGGCCGATGATCGGCGGGGTTGTGCTCGCCTTTGCCGGGGCGGCGTGGTGCTTCTTGCTGAACGCCGTGTCATTCCTGGCCTTGGTGATCGCGCTTGCGGTGATCCCCCGGCTCAATCAGGGCTCACGCGTGCCCAAGCGCCTGCGTACTGCGGTGTCGTATGTGGTGCACGACCGCGCCGCGCGGCGCCTGCTTGTGGGCATGTCGGTATTCATGATGTTCGCGGGCCCGGTGCAGGAACTGGCGCCGGTCGTGGTGCAGCGTGTGGGTGGGGGTCCGGTGGCGCTCGGCCTGTTGCTCGGCGCGATGGGCACAGGGGCCCTGATGGGTGCATGGGCGCTCACCACACTGTCGGGGCGTGGCCTGCCGCGCCACATCTCAATTTCCATGGCGACGTTGGGATTTGGGTTGGCGCTGGGCGTGGTTGCGGTTTCGCCATGGCTCGGGCTCACCATCGCCGGCATGGTGGTGGCCGGGGGCTTCTGGATATGGCTGCCCACCCTCACCAACGCCGCCATCCAGATGTCGTCGCCAAGCGAGCTTCTTGGGCGCATGCTCGGCTTCTACCAACTGTCGGTCATCGCACCGATTGCCGTCGGATCGGTGGTATTCGGGTGGATTGCCCAGCGCATCGGTATCGGCTGGAGCCTGGGAGTTGCCACACTCTGCCTTGTGGGCTGGGGGGCATGGACCCTATTCAACCCCGTACCCGAGATCGATAGGGATATTCGCACCATTCGAGGCTGAGAGGCGGAACGTGTTGATCCGGGGTCGGGGGAGGCCTCGGGTATGCTGGACAGCGTGGATGAGGCCCGTCTTGCCGAGCGTCTGATCGCCCACGACACCTCCGATGCCGCAGGTCTGGCGGTGGCCACCGACTTCGTGTCGGGATGGCTGGAGGGTCGGGGTGCCGACGTGACCCGGCGCACCTATGAGGACCGCGAGGTGCTTATCGCCCGTGCCGGCAACGGCCCGGTGAAGATCATCTTCCATGGGCACCTTGACGTCGTGCCCGGGCGCCCCGACCAGTTTCTGCCGCGCATCGACGGCGACCGGTTGTTCGGGCGCGGCGCGTACGACATGAAGGGCGCGCTCGGGGCGATGATGCTGGCCGTGTGCGACCTGCACGACCGCCCTCCCGAAGGTGCCACCGTCGAGTTCGTGATGGTGCCCGACGAGGAGCGCGCCAATCCCGGCCGCAATGCATCAGAGATGCTGGTGGCCGATGGCCTGCGCGCTGACATGGTGATCTGCGGCGAGCCAACCGATATGCAGGTGGGCGTGCAGGCGAAGGGCGTGCTCATTCTGGAGATCGATGTGGAGGGCCGCGCCGCGCATGGCTCCACACCATGGCTCGGCGATAACGCCGTATTGCGCGCGCTTGAGCTGTACCGCCGCATCGAGTCGCTGCCCTTCACAAACGCGTCCACACCGCTGTTCGCGCGCCCATCCGTGAACCTGGGCCGAATTTCAGGTGGAGATGCGGTGAACAAGGTGCCGGATGCCTGTCGCATCGACGTCGACATCAGGTATCTGCCCGGGCAGGACCCCGAGGAGATTCTGCGTCAGGTGCGCGATGCCGGCCCCGCCCGCGTTCAGGTGTCCATCGCCCGTCCGCCCGCCGACACCGACCCCGACCACCCGCTGGTGACGGCGCTCATCGGCGCGGCGTCGTCGTATGACGACTGCACCACGTCGGTGGGGCGCAACGGGGCCTCCGACGCCGTGGCCTTTCTTGAGGTGGGGGTGCCCGCCGTTGAGTTCGGACCCCGGGGTGCAGGCCACCACGGCCCCGATGAGCACGTGGACCTGCCGAGCCTTGCAATTTACCGACGCGCATTGGTGGACTTCGCGCGGGTCTCGGGTGCCTTGGCACCCCTCATGGATGCCCATCGCGGCGGGGAGGCACTCGCATGAGTGACGAGCTGCCGCCACATCCCGATGACGACGAGATCGCTGAGGTCCTGGCCTCGGGCGACGACAACGACGCCGCGCCGGTCACGAAGAAGTCGGCGTGGTACCGGGTTCCGCGTCGCCGCCGTCGCTGGCCGTGGTTTGCCATGTGGGTCGCGCTGCTGATCGTGGGCGTGGGTGGGGGGCTGGCCGTGGCCAGCATCCAGCTGCTCGACAACACCCTGACCCAGGCGAGCCCCAACACTCCCGACGTGCTCCAGGCCGAGAAGGCCGTTGACGCACAGCTGCCCGGCGCACCCATCAACATCCTGCTTCTGGGCTCTGACAAGCGTGCCGGCCAGGGGGGCTCTGGCGACCCGGGGCGCGCCGACTCGATCATCCTCATCCGTATGGACAACGACCAGGGCTTCATCTCGATGCTCTCGTTCCCACGCGATCTCTACGTGAATATCCCGGGGCACGGCGTGGGCAAGATTAACTCGTCGTTCGCCCTTGGTGGCCCCGCGAAGGCCATCGAGACGGTCAAGGCGCTTACGGGCCAACCCATCAACTACTTCGTGAACATCGACTTCAACGGGTTCGTGAAGTTGGTTGATCAGGTGGGTGGCGTGTACCTCGACGTGGACCGCAAGTACTTCAACAAGAACACCCCGGGCGCGGCGGGTTCGTACTCAGAGATCGACCTGAAGCCCGGGTACCAGAGGATGAACGGCAAGGACGCACTGTCGTACGTGCGCTACCGCCACACCGACTCGGACTTCGCCCGTATCGCCCGTCAGCAGGCATTTCTCTCAGAGCTCAAGCGTCAGACCAACCGGTTTGGCAACCTGCCCGAGATCCCGTCGTACGCCGGCATCTTCGCCCGCAATATCACCACCAACATCAAGTCGGTGCCGGTGCTTCTGGGCATCATGGAACAGGCGATCACCACCGACAAGGACCGCATCGCCCGTGCGGCCATCACTGGAAACGTCACCATGCGCAATGGGGCGTCTGTCGTGGAGGCCCCGGCCTCTGAGGTGTCGTTGAAGGTGGACCAGTGGCTCCATCCGTCATTCACTCAAGGCACCGGCGCGGCTGTCGTGAGCCCGAACGATGTGGCGGTTGACGTGCTGAATGGCAATGGAGCGCTGCTGTCGGCCGAGGACGCTTCGCAGCAGCTACGGGACAAGGGCTGGAATGCCACGAGCGGCGGAAACGCCGAGGCCTTCGGTAAGTCGGAGACTGTCGTGCTGTACGCCGACGGCAAGCGCGACGCGGCGCAGGCCATCGCCAAGTTGTTCGGCCCAAAGACCAACATCGGGGCCCTGCCGAAGTCGGAGCAGTCGAAAGACGTTGATCTGCGGGTGGTGCTCGGCGAGTCGTATGACGGCCAACTGGCAACGGCGGTCAAGCCGTCAAAGGCCAAGGCTGCGCGGCCACAGGCCAATGTGGTGTGGACCACCTCGCTCGTGCCCCTGCTTTCGCGCGTGCAGAAGGCCACCGGCCTGAAGGTGATGGTGCCGCTGCGGGTGCCGAGCGGCTCGTCCCTCAGGATTGTGCGCTCCTATCGGGTGAACACGGGCGGGCAGGGGCCCCAGGCGCTCAAGATGGTGTTCCGGGTGCCCTCCGGCACGTACTGGGGCTACCAGATCCTCGACTGGTCTGACCCGCCGTTGCTCGATGGACGCACCGGCGTGGTGAACAGCGGCGGACGCGAGTACTCCACGTTCTACGACGGCAAGAACCTCATGCGCCTTGCCTGGCAGAAGGACGGCGTGACCTACTGGGTTTCCAACACGCTGGACTACCAGTTGTCGCCAGAGACGATGTACGCCATCGCGAAGTCGGCGCGTCCGCTGGGCCGGGCCAATCTGCCCAAGGGGCAGACGTCAACATCGATTTCCATGGAGCAGGACGCGTACACGCCGTGAGCGGTCTGTCGCGTATCGGGGTGATCGGGGCCGGATACGTCGGGCTCGTGACGGGGGCCTGCCTGGCGTCGCTCGGCCACTCGGTGACGCTTCGCGACATCGACCCCGAAAAAGTCCGCATGATCGAGGCTGGGGAGCCTCCAATTCACGAGGACGGCCTGGCCGAGCTGATGGCTGAGCACCGGGAGCGCCTGACCGCCACGCTTGATCTGGCGCAGATGCTCGCGGCATCAGAGATTGTGTTCATCGCCGTTGACACACCGCCCACGCACTCGGGCGATGCCGACCTGTCGCGCGTGATGACGGTGCTCGACGAACTCGAGGCCGTCGGCGGCACCGGCGACCACGTGCTGGTGATGAAGAGCACGGTGCCGGTGGGCACTGGCGAGCGCGTGCGCATGGAGATGGACAAGCGCGGACTGGCGCATGTGGGCTACTGCTCCAACCCGGAGTTCCTGAAGGAGGGGGTGGCAATCGCCGACTTCCTCGACCCGGACCGCGTGGTGGTGGGCGACTTCCGCCCGGGCGATGGCGACCGCGTGGCGGCCCTCTACGAGCCACTCGGCGCGCCGGTGCTGCGTACCTCCGTGCCGACCGCCGAGATGATCAAGTACGCCAGCAACGCGTTTCTCGCCACGAAGATCTCGTTCATCAACGAGATCGCCAACGTGTGCGAAGAGGTGGGCGCCGACGTCACCGAGGTGGCCCAGGGAATGGGACTCGACCCGCGCATCGGTCCCCAGTTTCTGTCGGCAGGAGTGGGATTCGGTGGAAGCTGCCTCGATGGGCGGGAGTCGGTGCTCGTCCGGGCTGGCGGCACCGTCAGCCTGCGCTCGCTGGAGGCACTCTGGGCTGAGCACGGGCACGACGATGCGTCGGTCGCGGAGCCGGTCGGGGTCGAGGTGGCCGCGTGGTGGCCGGGCTGCGACGCACCCGAGTTCTTCCCGGTGCGCGCCCTCACGCGTCGCGAGTACCGAGATGACCTCGTCGAGATCGTCACGAAGATGGGCCGCCGCATCATGGTGACGCCTGACCACCCGATGGTGGCCACGCGTGACCCCGGTTCGGGCGAGGTCGACGTGCGGCACGCCCGCGACATCGACGACGGCGATTGGCTTCCCATCGCGCTGGGTGCCGCCGACCGTGACCACCACGCCCTTCGGGAGGTCGGTGCGCTGGCGGGAATGGCGCACGCCGGCCTCGGGGAGGGCCAGGTCATCGCACGCCCTGACACCGACGTGCTTCCGAACATCGGCGCCCCGGCGATTCGGCGGGCGATTGCGCCACTGGGTCATGGGCGCGGTGCGCGCGTGCGCTCGTACGACATCGTCCGCTCGGGTGCCCTCCGCGTGCCGGAGCTCCGGGCGGTCGGGCTTGACCCCCGCGATGCATCGCTCGGGACCGCCAAAAACGGCATGTATATCCCCGGCGGCATCATGCTCGACCAGTCGTTCTGGCGAGTTGCTGGCCTCTACGTGGCCGAGGGGCACGTGTCGCGTGACGGCGATCGCACGCGCATCTCGTGGAGTTTTCACCCCACTGACGAGGAGCACCTTGTCGCAGAGGTGCTCGGTTACTGGCGCTCACGCGGTGTGGATGCCGATGTCAGGCGGGCGCCGACGACACATCAGGTCACCGTCTCATCCCGACTTCTTGGGGGCATCTGGGAGGGTGTGCTGGGATTCGGGCGCAACTCGTACACGCAGCGCATCCCAGACCTGCTGTGGACGGCACCCACCGAGGACCGCCGCGCCTTCCTTGCGATGGCGTGGCAGGGGGACGGCTCGTGGTCGTACGTATCGGGCGGGCCATCTGTCGTCCTCGAATACGGAACCGTGAGTCGGGAGATGGCCGACGGCCTGCTCCGAATCCTCGGCGAGTTGGGCATCGTCGCGCGGCTGAAGGTTGGGCGTACTGCGCGATCAACGGTTGACACCTACTGGCTCACGGTGTCGGGTGCTGCCCAGATTGAGCAACTCCTTGATCTGGTGGACCCCGCCGATCGCGGCGAGATCGAGGCGGCGCTCGGGCGCACCTCACGGATTCGCCCGACGGGCTACCGGCGCGACGGCACCGGGACGTCATGGGTGCGGGTTGTGCGCACGGCGAGGCGTCCCTCGCGCGGGCACGTGTACTCGCTCGAGGTCCCGGGTCCGCACACGGTCGTGACGACTGGTGGACTCGTGGTGCACAACTGTTTTCCTAAAGACGTCAGCGCCCTTAAGCAACTTGCTGGCAACAGCGGCTACCACTTCCAGTTGCTCACCTCGGTGATCGAGGTAAACGAACTGCAGAAGCGCCGCGTGATCGGCAAGCTGAGGCGCCACCTCGGGCCGTTGGAGGGCCGCGTGGTGGCACTGCTCGGGCTGGCATTCAAGCCGGGGACCGACGACATGCGCGAGGCATCCAGCGCCGTTCTGGCTGGCCGACTGCTGGCCGAGGGAGCAACGGTGCGGGGATATGACCCGGTGGCCATTGAGGCTGCGCGCGCCCGCCTGCATGCGGTGGATCTCTACGAAGACGCCGAGGCCTGTGTGCGCGGCGCCGATGCCGTGGTGCTGGTGACCGAGTGGCCCGAGATCCTCGCGCTCGACTGGGCACGGGTGCGGTCGCTCATGCGCGGCGACGTGCTGGTTGACGGCCGAAACGCCCTTGATCCGGCAACCATGGTGGCCGCCGGATTCGCGTATGAGGGCATCGGACGGGTGATTCCGTCGTGAGCGGGATTGCAGTGGTGGATCAGGCCGTCATCCTCGTGGGCGGTCAGGGCACACGCATGCGCCCCCTCACCGACACCCGGCCGAAGCCCATGCTCCCGTTGCTCGACCTGCCGTTTGTCGAGCGTCAGGTGGATCACCTTGCGCGCGCAGGAGTGACCACCATCGTGTTCTCGTGCGGCTACCGGCCCAAGGAGATCGAGGAGTACTTCGGCGACGGGTCATCCCGCGGGCTCATGATGGGGTACGTGGTTGACCCGGAGCCACTCGGCACCGCCGGAGCCATCGCCAACGCCGAGTCGCTGCTGCACGAGGGCGATGTATTCGTACTGAACGGCGACATCCTCACCGACCTCGACATGGCCGCGCTCGTTGCGCACCACCGTGGTCTGGGGGCAGACGCCACGATCGCCCTCACCCCGGTTGAGGACCCGAGTGCATTTGGTCTGGTGCGTACCGATGTCGATGGCCGGGTGATCGAGTTCGTGGAGAAGCCGACGGCAGATGAGCTGATCCCCGGCGAGCCCTATCGCATCAACGCCGGTACCTACGTGCTGTCGGCCGCAGCCCGCGACGCCATCCCGAAGGGTGTGCAGGTGTCGATTGAGCGCGACACCTTTCCGCTGCTGGCCGCCCGCAACGCGGTTGGGGCCCTGGCGTCGGAGTGCTACTGGCGCGACATCGGCACCCCGGCCTCGTACCGCGATGCCCACCTCGATGTGCTGGCGGGGCTGGTGAGCTTTATTCCCTCTCCCGGCGCATCGTGGATTGACGCCACCGCCACCGTGGACCCGTCTGCGGTGATTGGTGCCGGTTCGTGCATCGGCCCCGGCGCCGTCATCGCATCGGGTGCAGTTGTGGATGGCGCCATCGTGGGCGGCGGCAGCATGGTGGGGGAGGGCGCCCGGGTGACCGGTGCCGTGCTCGGCAGAGGGGTCACCGTGGGCCCCCGTGCGGTGATCAGCGGCATGGTGGTTGCAGGGGACGATGCGACGTTCCCGGGCGGCCTGGTGATCGACGGCGGGGCAAGTATTGCCAGCGGGGCGACGGCGGGGGACAGCGAGGCCCGCTGATAATCTGATGCGCATTGCCGGGGCTATTCCCGGCGTGATCAGGGGGACTCATCAGGATGTCGGAACTGGACCTTCCCGAGGTACTGGGTGTTGACCGCGCGGGGCTGATTGATGGGCTCGCATCGTCGGTCGCCGTGTTCGATCAGGCGCGTAGCGCTGCCGAGGCCCTTGAGATCCCGTTCCCATCTGATGCCGTGAAGGACGTGCTGATCTGCGGTATGGGCGGGTCGGCCGTGGCGGGCGACCTGGTCACCACGCTCTATTACGAGCAGCTGCGCCGCCCGGTGCAGGTGCACCGGGGCTACTACCTGCCCGGCTGGGCCGGTCCCGACACGCTCCACCTGCTGCTGTCGTACTCGGGCGAGACTGAGGAGACCCTCACCGCCGCGATGCAGGCAATGGAGCGCGAGTCGCCAGCACTTGCGGTGACCAGCGGCGGCAAGATCGATACCTGGTACGGAGAGCGCGGCGTTCCCGTGCTGAAGATCCCGGGTGGCCTGCAGCCGCGCATGGCGCTGCTGCACATGCTGGTGCCCACCGTCGTGTTCATGTCGCGCCTCGGCATCATTCCCGATCAAACCGCCGAACTCGACGCCGCGCGCGAGTCCATTGCAGCCGCGATCGACGCCTATGGCCCCGATCGCCCCACCGAGGCCAACACCGCCAAGCAGCTGGCCATGCGTCTGGCCAATCACGTACCGCTTATGTACGGGGCGGAGGTCACCGCCGGGGTCGCGTACCGCTGGAAGTGCCAGTTCAACGAGAACGCCAAGCAGCCCTCATTCGCCTCTGTGCTCCCCGAACTCGACCACAACGAGATCGTGGGCTTTGAGAAGTCGGGCGCCTTCGGTGAGCAGGCCGTAGTGGTGATGCTCAAGGACCCTCGTCAACACCGGCAGGTTGAGCGTCGCATCGCGCTCACCCGCGACATCATCCGACCGGGTGTCAGCGACGTCATCACCATTGAGGGTGAGGGGGAGACCCCCCTTGCGCGCCTCATGGACCTGGTACTGCTGGGCGACTACGTAACGCTCTACGCCGCCTGCCTCAGGCGCGTCGACCCCGAACCCGTTGATTCGATCGGCACCCTCAAGACGGGGCTTGCCACCACGGGAAACCAGCGCCTTCAGGCGGGGCAGTCGGGCTCCATTTAGTACGCCGTCCGCAGGGTGGGGAGTGGACGCCGGGCCCAACCCGGGTGGATGACTCATACGTCCACTCAGGCTGCGGGGGACGTCGGGCCCAACCGGGTTCGGCCGTCGACAACTCCCGATGCAACCAATCGCGGGAACCGCCCGCGATTGGTGGCGCGCTGCGGTAGTCGCCGACCGAACCCGGTTGGGCCCTCTCACCAGTAACGATTGAACGGTCACACCAAGGTCCGTGACCCGGGCGCATCCACAGTGAGCTGGTGGGGCCGGGATGGTGCGACGAATACCGCAGCATTCCGCCCTGCCCCCCGGGGCGAAGCCCGTGGCATGCGGCATCGCGCCTTTTCGACGCGCCATCCCGGCCGCTCCAGCGCCCCCCGGAAACACACCGGGGCACGGGGTCCCCTCTGGTACCCTCCGCCGGCGTCCGAACGATCAAGGAATCAGCCTGTGACGCCGAATGTCAAGCATCACGTCGCCGACC
>CAJAPZ010000011.1 GCA_903943955.1 uncultured Actinomycetes bacterium | reverse complement strand
GCGGGCCTTCTCGACATTGATGATCTTGCCGCGGAGCGGCAGGATCGCCTGAAAGCTCGACTGGCGCGCGCCCACCGCAGAACCGCCGGCGGAGTCGCCCTCCACCAGAAAGATCTCGGTGTTCGCGGGGTCGCGATCCGAGCAGTCGGCGAGCTTGCCGGGCAGGCTCGTGGAGTCCATCACTCCCTTGCGCCGTGCCATGTCCCGCGCCTTGCGGGCGGCCATGCGGGCCTGGGCCGCGTACGTGGCCTTCAGGCAGATGGCCTTGGCCACCGCGGGGTTCTCTTCAAGAAACTCCCCGAGCCGCTGATTTACCACCTGCGCAACGAACCCCGAGAACTCGCTGTTGCCGAGCTTCGTCTTGGTCTGCCCCTCAAACTGGGGGTCCCGCAACTTCACCGAGACGATCGCTGTGAGGCCCTCGCGGGTGTCGTTTCCTTCCAGGTTGTCGTCCTTCTCCTTCAGCAGGCCCTTGGCTCGTGCGTAGTCGTTGAGTGTGCGGGTGAGCGCTGTGCGGAATCCGGTGAGGTGGGTTCCGCCCTCATGGGTGTTGATGTTGTTCGCGAACGTGTAGACCGACTCGGTGAAGCCGGTGGTCCACTGCAGCGCGATCTCCGCCTGCCCCTCGTCGCCCTCCGCCGAGATGGAGATGACGTCGCCGTGCAGGGGCTCACGCGACGCATTCAGATGCTTCACGAAGTCAATGAGCCCACCCTGGTAGAGAAAGCGGTCCTCGCGGCGCTCTGCACGTTCGTCGGTGAGGGTGATCTCCAGACCACGGGTGAGGAATGCCGTCTCGCGGAACCGCGTAAGGAGGGTGTCGTAATCAAACCCGAGCTCCTCGAAGATGTCGGGGTCGGGCGAGAACGTAATGCGCGTGCCGTTGCGCTCGGCGCTGCCGATCTCCTTGATGGGCCCGTCGGGCGCGCCCCGGTGATAGCTCTGCTCCCACACGGCGCCGTCGCGCTGCACTGTCGCCACCAGGTGCTCAGACAGCGCGTTGACCACGCTGACGCCCACCCCATGCAGGCCACCGGACACCTTGTAGCCCTCGCCGCCAAACTTTCCTCCGGCGTGCAGCACGGTGAGCACCACCTCGAGTGCGCTCTTGCCGTCCTGGTCCTCCATCGCCGACACGGGGATGCCGCGGCCGTCGTCGGTCACCGAGCATGAGCCGTCCGGGTGAAGCACCACGTCGACGCGTGTGCAGTGGCCGGCCATGGCCTCGTCTACCGAGTTGTCCACCACCTCGTACACAAGGTGGTGAAGCCCCCTCGGCCCCGTCGAACCGATGTACATGCCCGGCCGTTTGCGGACGGCCTCAAGGCCCTCCAGAACGGTGATCGCCCCCGCGTCATAGCGGGCTGCATCGGTGGTGGCGTCAAACGCCTGGTCGGCCGTATCTGTCACTCGACTCCTCGTCGCGGGGAGGGCTTTTTCGGGTGTGTGTGAACCCCGGATTCGCCCTGCGTATGCAGCAAAGAATCTACCAGCGACCTCCACGGAATCCGGGTCCGCTGGGGCCTTCCGTCACCCCTTGGAACGATCCATTGACCGGGCTGCGGCGCGTGCCACGAGATCGCGCAGAGCCGGGTCCTCAATCGACTCCGCCGCGCGGACACCGGCGGCTGCCGCGCTGGGTGAGGGAGGGGGCAGATCCACAGCCGCCACCGGGCCCGGGTCCGGCTGCGGGATGGCGTGATCGGCCACGACAAAGCGCAGTCCACCCACCGCATGGGGGTCGCCCAAAATGGTCGCGAGCCGACCCACCAGTTCGTCCCCACGCATGTCCAGTTCCTGTGCCCACACGGCGTCGCTGCACGCCACTGTCACCACACCAGCCCGCGATCGGCGGATGGGATAGGCGTGGTTCACCGTGCCCGGGCCAGAGGCCTCCGCCCACGCGGCGCGCACAGATGTGAGCACCGGGTCGCCGGCGTGGGTAAACCGCCTGGTGGCACGCCCCACCAGGTCGGCGATAGGCGCAGGATGTCGCCGGTGTCTATGCGGCAAGGAGACCCTCCCGTACCGACAGCACGCGTGCCCCGCGATCGGCCGCCGCTTGGGCCGCCACCGGGTCGACTGTGGTCAAAATGCACTGGCCCTGCCCCACGGCGGCGTCCAGCAGCAGCCCGCGCCTGGTGGGATCGAGCTCCGACAGCACATCGTCCAACACGAGGATGGGTAGGCCGGACCTCGCGCCCAGGTGATCCCGGTGCGCCATCAAGAGCGCGAGCACAGCCGTTCGTTGCTCCCCCTGGCTGCCCGTACGCCGCAGGTCGGTTACGCCGTCGCCCCTCTGCTGCCCGATAAACACATCGTCCCGGTGCGGACCCGCGAGGGTCTGCGCCGCGCCGATCTCCCTGTCGCGTGCTGCCTCCAGACGCTCCGTGAGGGCTGCGGGCAGGTCGGTGTCAGGCACATCGGCGAGCGAGGTCGGGGATGGCTCCAACCCCATGATTCCGTCAGCGCCTCCACCGAGGTCGGCGAGCCACCGGGCAAAGGGCTCCGCCAGCGACCGCATGGCGTCACGTCGCGCCGTGATGATGCGCGCGCCGGTGCTCGCGAGACCCGGCTCCCATGGCAGCACCGCATCCACGCCTGTGCGCCCCGCGCGTACCGACCTGAGTGCTGCGTTGCGTTGCGACAACGCCGACCCATACGCAACGAGATCGTCCGCGTATCCCGGCACCGCTGCCTCGAGAAGCCGGTCGAGGTGACGTCGTCGTGCCGCCGGGGGCCCCTTCACGGCGCGAAGCTCCTCTGGGAGGAACACCAGCACACTGCCAGCCGCGCGCCAGGCGCCCAGCGATCTCACCAACTCGCCATCGATTGACAGCTTGCGGCCCGTGCGTGGCGCATACCCGATGTCTCGCCGGCGAGCACCATCCGGGCCGGTCAGTTCGAGCCCCACATGCAAGGCGCTCGCGCCCACCCTGATGGCCTCCGCCTCGCGAGAGGTGCGGCACGACACGCCAAGACAGGCCAGCACGAGGGCTTCCACAAGGGAGGTCTTCCCCGCGCCGTTTGGTCCCGACAGCACGATTCCGCCGGGAGGCAGATCCACCGTCAGACGCGACCACGATCGCACGTCTGACACCTCAAGCCGGCTGGCAGTCCAGGTCCCGGCCACGAGGGACTATCCCGGCAGGCGGATGGGCATGAGGAGGTACCGGTGATCATCGGACTCTCCGCGAAGCAGCCCGGGGCGCAGCGGGCTGATGAGCCCCAGCCGCACCTCGTCACCCTCAATCCCCTCAACACCCTCTCGCAGGAAGTCTGCGTTGAAGCCGATCTCCAAGAGCTCGCCCGAATAGGGCACGGGCATCGATTCGCGACCCTCGCCCACCTGCTCGCTGGCGGTTGCGACGATGAGTTGCCCCTGTTCAAACCGCAGGCGCACCGGCGACGTGCGCTGCGCGAGCACGGCGATGCGGGTGAGCACGGCGAGAAACTCCGACCGCTCAAGGCGCACGTCGTGATCGAACTCGGCGGGGATGAGCTGCCGGTAGTCGGGGAACTGGCCGTCGATCACACGGGTGGTCAGGCTGACCCCGGCAATGCGGATGGTCGCCTGCTGCTCTCCCAGCACCAGCTCAACCACGGTGTCCTTTGCCTGTCCCGCAAGACGAGTGGCCTCCGCCACAGCCCGGGCTGGCAGGATCGCTTCACGCACGTCGGTCGGGGGGCTTTCGAGCGCCACGGTGCGCACTGCCAGGCGATAGCTGTCGGTGGCGGCCATGGTGAGCCCGTCGGGACCCACCCGCACGAGCACGCCGGTGAGAACGGGCCGGGTTTCGTCGCGCGATGCCGCTCGCACGACGCGTTCGGCACACGTGACAAAGCGGTCGGCGGGGATCGCGAGGCCCACCCCGGTACCAACAGGGAGTTCTGGGTACTCGCCAGCCTGGTGGCAGTTAAGGCTGAACGACGAGCCCCCGCCCGAGATCTGAACTTGCCCCTCGTTCTGGTTATGCACCACGGAGACCGGGCCGGGAGACATGCTGCGCACGAGGTCGGCCGCGAGCCGCGGGAGCACGACCGAGCCGTGCTCCTCGACGCCGGCATCCTCGAGCGGCACCCGCAGCGACATCTCCATGTCAGTGGCTGCGAGTTCCACCACGCCTTCTTCGGCCCGCAACAGCACGTTGGCGAGAACCGGGATGGTTCCCTTGCTGGATGCCGCGCGTGAGGCCATGGCCAAGCGGGTGGCGAGTTCATCACGAGGGCAGGTCAGGCGCACCGGGTGAGCGTACCGGATGCCCGGCGAACCATGCGCACTCCACAGCACCTGTGGGTTACGACTGTCTCACTGAATAGAGAAAGAAGTTTGCAGTCAACGTCATAGGCCCTGTGGAATTTGGGGAGAAGGGGGTGTTGTGGCTGCGTAACACCACCTTTCGTCCATGGGGAAAGACTGTGGAGAACCAGAGAGAACCCACCCCGCTCTCCACACCCATCAACAGGCAAATCCCTAGCCCCCATGCGGGTGTTGATGGGTGTGGAGAGCGCCCGGACAAACACAGGGCTTGTCCACAGGCTGTCCACAGGAGCCAGCGGCACGACCCGTGTGGCGAGGTGTCTGGAAAAGCCCGCATGGAGCGGGGCTATAGGCGGGGTGGTCGCCGGGGCTATGGGGTGGTCGCGGCGGATCCGCGGCCGGTGAGGGACACCGTGAGGGCCTGGACGGCCTCGTAGATCGATCCCTCGTCGGTCATCTGGCGGGTCACCTTTTGCACCGCATAGATGACCGTGGTGTGGTCACGCCCCCCAAACGCACGACCAATGGCCGGGAGCGAGGCGTCGGTGAGCTCGCGGCTCAGGTACATCGCCACCTGGCGCGGCACCACCACGCGCTTGGTGCGGCGTTCGCCCACGAGCTCTTCAAGTGAGACTCCGTAGTGGCGGGCGGTGGCCTCTTGCACCAGGTCAATACGTACGCCACCGGCGCCGTCGGGAAACAAGTCGACGAGCACTTCCTGCGCCAGCTCGACGGTCACGGGCCGGCCGGAGATTGAGGAGTGCGCGACAACCCGGATGAGCGCGCCCTCGAGTTGGCGCACGTTGGTAGAGACGCGCGCTGCGATATACGAGAGCACCTCGGCGTCGCGGATCTGGTAGCCGTCGGTCATCACCCGCTTTCGCAGAATGGCGATGCGCAGTTCGATGTCGGGCGGCTGGACGTCGGTGATGAGACCCATCTCAAAGCGCGAGCGCAGTCGGTCTTCCAGCGTCTTGATGGCGCTCGGCGGCCGGTCGCTGGAGATCACGATCTGCTTGCCGCTCTCCTGTAGCGCGTTGAACGTGTGGAAAAACTCCTCCTGGGTCTGTTCGCGCCCCTCCAGCATCTGGATGTCGTCGATCAACAGGATGTCGGTGCTGCGGTACTGGTCCTTGAACGACCTGATGCCACCGTCGCGCAGCGCGTTGATGAACTCGTTGGTGAAGGTCTCCACCGACACGTATCGCACCGAGAGACCGGGGTGGTTCTCGGCGGTGTAGTGACCGATGGAGTGCAGCAGATGGGTCTTTCCGAGCCCTACACCGCCATAAATGAAGAGCGGGTTGTAGGCGCGCGCGGGCGTTTCCGCCACGGCCAGTGCTGCTGCGTGGGCGAACCGGTTGCTCGGCCCCACAACAAAGGTCTCGAAGGTGAATCGGCCCTGAAGGCGTGTTGCCAACCCGCCGCCCTCTGGGCGCGGGGCGATTGCCGGGTCGGGAGCGACCGGCACAACGACTGGCTCGGGCGGTGGCATCTGCATCGGCGCGGTGCCAGCCAGTGGGGCGACCACCTCGACAGCAACGGCGACGTCGTTTCCCAACACCTCGAAGAGCGCGTCCTGAACCAGCGACACGTACCGCTGAATGATCCAGCCACGGGCGAACTCGGTCTCCACGCCAATGCGGAACCGGCCGTCGTCGAACCCGAGCGCACGCGCACGCTCAAAGGTCAGCTTGTAGGTGGCGCTGTTAAGGGCCCCGCGAAGCCGCTCGAGCACCTGGTCCCACACCTCGGCAAGCCGCTCGGGCGAGGCGTCCTGGAGAATGGGGATGCTCGCACTCATGGGCTAGAAGAGTGTGGCCACGATGGCGGCACCGCGCTCGGTGAGCACGCGCCCGCCGTCGGCGAATCGTGCGACCAGGCCCCGGTGCTCCAGCAGCACGAGCTCGCGACCGCAAATGCCGAGCGGCAGGTCGAGCTCGCGGGACATCGCCTCGGGGTGTGCCGGGGCCATCTCCAGCAGGAGGGCCAGCAGGCGGCGTTGGACATCGGACGGCTGTCCCGCCGGTGCAAGGTCGTCGGGTGCCGGCGGGCCGTCAATGGAGATGGTGACAACGCAGCCCCCACCGAGGTTGTCTTGAATCTCCATTGCCCCGCCCTCGGCGGCGACCAGACCTGTGGCCAGAGCGAGCCCGGACCCGGCTCCACGCACAACTCCACGGATGGCCTCATTGGCGGTGGTGTAGCCCGGCTCTACCGCTCGACGTGGGTCGCTGATTCCGGGCCCGCGGTCGGACACGCGCACGGTGCGCCCTGCGTCGAGGACGGTGATCAGCGCGTCGGTGAACTCGGCATGGATGAGATTCTCGATGATCTCCCGCAGTGCAAGCGGTGGCACGGATGAGATCTGCGCAACATGGGAGAACGCAGCCTCAATGATGGCCGCTGCCTCAATGTCGCGTATCTCCGTGATGGTCGGCGGTTCGAGGGCTGCGCGGTGTACGGCGATGCGCACAACGAACGTTGTGCCGTGGAGCGCGTCGCCAGAAGCGGTGGTTGAGAGATGTGTCGTCATCGGAGGACGCGGGACCCTACCAATGGGGAAATGGTTGAAACACGCAGTTTCGGGGCTGTGGATAAACGAAGTGGGTCTGAGCGGGAAAAATGTGAGCGTGTCCCCAACACCCGGCGCGGCCACCACCCCCCGACATCGCTACGAGCAGGAAAGACCGATCTTATCCACAGGTCTTTCCACAGATGTGGACAAACAGCGGCGCACGGGCCGCCTGAGAATGCGGGCTGGACGGGGCTGGAGCCGGTTCTCCCCTCTGCTATTGTGCCGCAGCCATGCCGTCGGTGAACCCGTCGGCAAGCCCACGCCGATGTCCCAAGGAGTACCAGGCGAGTGAAGCGGACTTATCAGCCGAACACGCGAAAGCGTAAGAAGACCCATGGATTCCGCAAGCGGATGTCCACCCGCGCTGGGCAGGCGATCTTGAAGCGCCGCCGCGCGAAGGGCCGCGCCCGGCTCTCGGCCTAGGTTCTGGCCCCGTGCCGGACGGGGCGCGTGCTCCGAGGGAAAAGCGAAGCCGGGTCACCAGATCCGGTGACTTCGACGCTGTCTATCGCCGCGGGCGATCGGCATCCGGTCGGCATCTCGTGGTGTACGCGTTCGACCGTGGCGAGGGCGATTCCGCCCGTCTCGGCCTGTCTGTGGGCAAGCGCGTGGGCAACGCGGTTGAGCGAAACCGCGTGAAGCGCGTGCTTCGCGAGGAGTTCTCCCGCATCGCCGGCGATCTTCCGCCCGGGGTGGACTTCGTGGTTATCGCCCGGCCAGGCGCGCACGAATACATCGAGGAGCGCGGATCGCGGGCTCTTGGCGAGCGCCTAAACGAGCTCACCGAGCGCGTGTCGCAGGCGACGGCATGAAGCGCGGCCTTATTGCCTTTGTGCGTTGGTACCAACGGCATATCTCACCCCTCTTCCCGCGTCGGTGCAAGTATCACCCCACGTGCTCCGAGTACGCGGTTGAGAGCATCGAAATGTTTGGTGTGAGCAGGGGAATCGTCCTCGCGGTGTGGCGCCTGCTGCGCTGTAATCCCTGGAGCTCGGGTGGCGTTGACTACCCAGCCGACCAGCACCTGTTCGGAGCGCGATGAACCCGCTGGATCTTCTCGAAGCACCGATGCGCGGCATCCTCGAGTTCTTCCACGGGCTCGGGTTCACGTGGGCCTGGGCCATCGTCATGCTTACCCTGGTGGTGCGACTGCTGCTCCTGCCGCTGTTTGTGAAGCAGTACAGGAGTGCCCGTCGCATGCAGGAAGTCGCCCCCCAGATGAAGGAACTGCAGCGGAAGTACAAGGGCAATAAGCCCAAGTTGCAGGAAGAAATGATGAAGTTCTACAAGGAGAACGACGTCAACCCGTTCGGCTCCTGCCTGCCACTCGTGGCCCAGGCGCCGGTCTTTATCGCGCTGTATTACACGCTTCGCAACTCGGCGAGCACGTTCGCGGACGGCACGGACCTTGGGTTCCTCCGCGTGATCCCGAATATCTCTGACCAGCTCACCGAGATCGGCTGGGCCGTCATTCCGCTGGTCGCCGTGTACGCCGTGTCGCAGCTGATCTCATCTGAGCTCTCGTCGAGCCCCACGATGAGCAAGAACCAGCGCTGGCTTATGCGCCTTTTGCCAATCGGAATCGTGTTCTTCGTGTTCCAGTTCCCGGTTCCGGCTGGTCTGGTCATTTACTGGGCCACGACCAACCTTTGGACAGCCGGCCAGCAGTTGGTGCTGAAGCGCCGCATCGAGGCGGAGATTGATCTGCAGGGCGCGAGCGGGGCGACGGCGACCGTCGTGGCCACCGATACAGACGACGAGGATGTCGACGATGGGCCCGCGGAGACGGCCAGCGACGTCGCCACCACGGCGGCTGCGGCTCGCCCGGTGCCGAAGCGCCGCAGGCGACAGGGTGATCCACCGCCACCACCACCCGTGGTTGAGGTTGAAGCCGCGCCCGACGAGCCATCGCAGCCCGGGAGCGGTGGAAATGGCTCCACCAGTGGCAATGCGCAGGGTTCGAGCAGCAAGCGCACGCCGCCAGCACGCAAGAAGGGGCCAGGCGGCGGGCCTTCTCGTCCGGCCAGCAAAAAGAAGCCACCAAAGAGGCGCAAGTGAGTGATTCAGACCAGGGCGCACGCGTGCTCGAGGAAATCGTGACAGCGAGCGTGGAGGGCCTTGGGCTCGCGGCGACCGTTGTGGTGGAGGATGGCCCCGAGGGGGGCCTCATCGCCCGCATCGCGGGTGACGACGTGGATGTACTCGTTGAGCGCAACGGCGAAGTGCTGGACGCGGTGCAGTCGCTTGCGGCGCAGGCGGTTCGTCGGATCGACGGAAATCAGCGCCGCGGTGTGCTCGTCGACGCGAACGACCATCGGGCCAAGCGCGCCGATCTACTCACCCGCCTTGCCATCCGCGCTGCGGAAGAGGCCGTGGAGTATGGCGAGGAGGTCGAGCTGGATCCGATGTCGGCGATGGACCGCCGCACCGTGCACATGGCGCTTGCCGACCGCGAGGGCATCGAGACGCGCAGCGAGGGCGAGGACCCCCGTCGCCGGATCGTGGTGGTTCCCGCCGACGCCGAGTAGGTGCGGGTGCTGCCCGCCCGCCGGGCGTCGGGGTGTTTCACGTGAAACAACTGGATGCACTCATGCGACGATCGCAGGAGATGGGCATCGACGTTTCGCCCTCCCAGGCGGCGGCGATGGTGGAGATCGTGACGCGAATGGCGGCTGAGCCGCAGAACCTTTCGTCTCGCGCTGCGATGGCGAACGTCGTGGACGTGCATCTGGCCGACTCCCTGAGCAGCCTGGCGCTTCCGCAGATCCGTGATGCAACGGGAATCGCCGATCTTGGGAGCGGCGGAGGTTTTCCGGGCCTCGTGCTGGCGATCATGTTGCCGCAGATACCCGTCACGCTGGTCGAGAGCGAGGGCAGGAAGGCGGATTGGCTTTCCCGTGTCGCCGCCGACTTCCCTAATGTGCGCGTGGTGGCAGATCGAAGCGAGTCCCTTGCGCGCGACGAGCGTGGTACCCAGCCGGTGGTGACAGCCCGCGCCCTCGGCCCGCTTCCTGTGGTCATGGAACTCGCGGCTCCCTTGCTGACCGACGGAGGCTCGCTCGTCGCCTGGCGTGGTCGCCGTGACATCGCGTCAGACCCGGCTGCCACCGCGGCGGGGGCTGTGCTGGGGCTTATCCACACCGGGGATGTTGATGCCCATGGCATTACCGATGTGAGCAGGCATTTCTCGGTGTGGAGAAAGGTGGGGATAACCCCGGAACGCTTCCCCAGGCGCCCCGGAATGGCAGCAAAGCGGCCCCTCTCGTGATCTACGCCGTTGTCAACCAGAAGGGCGGGGTGGGCAAGACCACCAGCGCAATCAACATCGCGGCATGTCTTGCAGAGGCGGGCAATCGCGTGCTGTTGGTAGATGCCGACCCCCAGGCGAATGCCACCAGCGGTGTACTGAAGGGCGAGCGCCCCGGCCCGGGGACACCCGGAATGGCGGATGTGCTCCTGGACGGCGCTTCGGTGTCCGATGTGCGGATTCCGACAGTCGTTCCCGGCATGGACCTGGTGCCGTCGTCGGCAGATCTCGCCGGGGCCGCCGTTGAACTGGTGGACAGGGAGAACCGCGACACCGTGATGGCGAACGCGTTGGCACCGGTCGCCGCTGAGTACCCCTATGTCTTCATCGACTGCCCCCCCTCGCTCGACCTGGTGACGGTCAACGCGCTGCTCGCCGCCGACAGGCTTATCGTGCCGGTGCAGTGCGAGTACTACGCCCTCGAAGGCCTTTCGCGGCTGATGGAGACCATCGGGGAGGTGCGCGCGCGCCTCAATCCGCAGCTGCGGGTGAGCGGGATCCTGATGACGATGCACGACCCGCGCACGCGTATCAGCGGGGAGGTAATTGCTGAGGTACGCAGGCATTTTCCGAGCCAGGTGTTCGATACGGTGGTGCCACGAAACGTGCGCGTGACCGAGTCGCCATCGTTTGGCGAGCCCGTCATCCGCTACGACCCGCATTGCGCGGCTGCGGATGCCTACTTCGAAGTGGCCAAGGAGGTTGCGAGTCGTGGCTGAGAAGAAATCGACATCACGACTGGGGCGCGGCCTCTCAACGCTGTTGGGCGACGCGCCGGTGGCCGTGCCCAGCCTGGATGCCACTGCCCTGGCGAATGAGGCTGGCCAGGGCCTCTTGATGCTGGGTCTCGACCGGGTGCGCCCCAACGCAGCCCAGCCCCGTCGACGCATCGACGACGACGCGCTCGCAGCCCTGGCCGAATCGATCGCCACCACCGGGCTTATCCAGCCAATCGTGGTGCGGGCGCTGCCCGAGGGCGACTATGAGCTGATCGCGGGCGAGCGCCGATGGCGAGCGGCCCGTGCAGCGGGCCTATCGGAGGTGCCGGCGGTCGTGCGCGACGCCGACGAGCGGGAGCGCCTGGAGGTGGGCCTGGTCGAGAACCTCGTGCGCCAGGACCTGGACCCCATCGAAACAGCACAGGCCCTGGCCATCCTTGTGGAGGACTTTGGGCAGTCGCAGGCCGATGTGGCCCGCACCGTCGGGCGCAGCCGGTCGGGCGTGGCCAACCTCATCCGCCTGCTCGAGCTCCCGGATGACGTCCAGGAGATGCTCGTGGCAGGGTCGCTGAGCGAGGGGCATGGGCGGGCCATCCTCATGGCTGACGGCGCCAAGCGGCGTCGAATGGTCGCCAAAACCGCCTCTGAGCAGGGGCTTTCTGTTCGTTCAACGGAAGCACTTGCCCGATTGCACAGTGCTGGTGGCGACGACGCGGCGCAGGCGCGGAGGGTGCGCGACCTGCCCGAGATCGCCGACGAGGCCATCAATGCATTCCATGGAGTGTTCGAGGCCCCCGTCCGTGTGAAGGCCGGGGCCAAGGGGAGGGTGATCGTGGAGATCTCCTTTGAGAACGAGGATGCGGTGGCTGCTGCGCTCGAGCGGTTGGGGTTGTAGGGCGGGGACTGCTGGGGGTCGCTGGGCTTGGTCGTCGGGCGCGGCGCGCTTCGTTGCGGGTGGGCCGCGCGCGCTGGGTTCTCACCTGGGGGGTTGGCCCCTAAAGGCACCAGCGCCTTACCGTGGCGGTTGGCGCTCAATGGCGCCGTTGGCTTGCCGTTACGGCTGCCCCTAATGGCACCACCGACTCGCCGTGGCGGTTGCCCCTTAATGGCGCCCGGCGTCTGTTTCTCGCTTGACGGAATCGTTTTGGAGCGGGTTCCGCCGGGTTCCACCCCTGTCGGGGCGCCGTCGATTGCCCCTTAATGGCGCCCGGCGTCTGTTTCTCGCTTGACGGAATCGTTTTGGAGCGGGTTCCGCCGGGTTCCACCCCTGTCGGGGCGCCGTCGGGGTTGCCCATTAAATGGCGCCCGGCGTCTGTTTTCTGCTTGACGGAATCGTTTTGGAGCGGGTTCCGCCGGGTTCCACCCCTGTCGGGGCGCCATGGGCGATCCTGGACTCGAACCAGGGACCTCATCCTTATCAGGGATGCGCTCTAACCACCTGAGCTAATCGCCCGCGGCGCGAGACGTTAGCACCAGAACCCGGGCGGCCGCGGGGCTATCATCGCCCCCATGCAGGAGATGGCCATCTACGGCGTGAGCTTCGACATGGTCGGCAAGCAGCCGATCGTGCTGCTCAAGACGGTCGAGGGAAATCGCTTTCTTCCCATCTGGATCGGCCATGCCGAGGCGTCGGCGATCCTGATGACGCTGCAGGACACCGAGTCGCCCCGTCCAATGACGCACGACCTGTTGGTGAATCTCGTGAGGGAGCTTCACACCGAGGTCGCACGCGTCACCATCACTGAGCTTCGCGACGCCACATTTCACGCCATGATCCGCCTGAGCACGTCCGGCGAGGATGTCGAGATCGACTGTCGCCCGAGCGATGCGATCGCGGTGGCAGTGCGCACCGGATCGCCCATCTACGCGGTGGATGCGGTACTCGACGAGAATGCCATTGAGTTTGAGCATGAGCCCGAAGACGACGACGACATGGTCGAGAAGTTCAAGGAGTTCCTCGACCAGGTGACGCCCGAGGACTTCGCCGAAGGCTCCTAGGCGCGGCGCACCGTCTCGCGCTTGGTCAGTTCGAGCACGTGTCCGTAGATCTCGGTGAGTCCCTCTGACGACAGCGGGCCCTTGTTGGCACCCTGCAGGTAGCGGTGCATCCACTCCTCGCGGGAGGGGTCAACGAAATCGAGCCCGCGGTCCTCTTTGTAGGACCGCAGGCGTGCCACCAGCGCGAGCCGGGAATTGATGGCCTGGATGAGCTTGAGGTCGTTATCGATCACCTGGTCGCGCATCTGGCGAAGCAGGTGATCCTCGGTTGTCACAGCGGAGTCGTCGGGCATGCCCCCGACGCTATCCGACAGACCCACGGGTGGGCCGGATAGCGGCTCGCGGTCTAGCCTTGAGGCATGTTTGATCTTTCGCCGATCCAGCTGATCATCGTGCTTGTCATCGCGGTGCTCGTGCTTGGGCCCTCGCGGCTCCCTCAGTTCAGTCGCGCCGTGGGCAAGGGTCTGCGCGACTTCAAGGGCGCTCTCTCAGGCGACCACTTTGACGACGACCCGCCTCCAGTGGCCGCAGAGCAGAAGGCTGCCACCACGGCGCAGCCGGCCGCAGCAGCCACTCAGCCGGTGACCACCGCCACGGCCGGCGCTCCCGAGCCCGTCGGTGCGGCCACAGACGTGCTTGAGGGCATCGTGGTGAGCGGTGACGCACCGCCCCAGGCGCCCCCCACCAGCTCCGACCGGTAGGACACGTGGCGGGCGGATCCGGCTGGCTCGGCCTCAGGCGCATCGACCCGGACGACAAGTTGACGGTCGTCGAGCATCTCGGCGAACTCCGGCACCGGCTGTTCATCTCGGTCACCGCACTGGTGGTGGCCTTCGCGGCGCTGTACTTCTTCAACAGCTGGCTGCTCGACTTGCTGCTCGACCCACTGGCACCCGAGAACCGCAAGCTGCTGGCGCTGTCTCCCACCGAGCCGTTCATGGTCATTCTGAAGGTGGTGTTTGGTGGCGCCGTTCTGGTGGCCCTGCCTGTGGTGCTGTACCAGCTCTATGCATTTGTCATCCCGGCGATCGCCGTGCAGACACGCAAGCGGATGCTCCTGGTCGTTGCCGGAATATCCACGCTGTTTCTCGGCGGGGTGCTGTTTGCCTACTTCCTCGTGCTGCCGGTGGCGCTGCAGTGGCTGCTGGGCTTCGCGGGCGATGACTTCACCATCGCGCTCCGTGCAGACGAGTACTTCTCGTTTGCGCTCACCATGCTGCTGGCGGGAGGCCTGGTGTTTGAGGTGCCTATCGCCATGTTGCTCTTCGCGCGGATGGGCCTGGTCACCGCGCAGCAGTACCGCCACCACTGGCGCATCGCGCTGGTGGTTATCGCGTTCGTGGCGGCAATCCTGCCGGGCGGCGACCCGGCCAGCATGTTTTTGCTGATGGTCCCGATGATCGTGCTGTACTCAGTGGGGGTGTGGCTTGCGTCGTCCTTCGGGCGTCCTGCGCCATGGGCCAACCTCATGGGTAACGACGATCCCACGCCGGCCCCCTAACGCCCGCTAGCGCTCCTGGTCGTCGCGGAGCGCGTGCCCCGTGGCCGAAATGAAGAGGTCCTCGAGGGTGGTGCGACGGGTCGTGATGTCGTCGGAGGGCACCCCCACCGCCTCTGCCGTGCGTGCGAGGTGCACGGCGTCGTCGCCAAATACCACGAGCGACTCGCCCGTGATGACGTGCCGTCCCCCAAGAGCAGCGGCGACGCGCCCGGCATCGGTGGGTGAGATCCGCACCTCGATGGCCGCCCGGCCCACCTCGGCCTCAACGAGAGCCCCTGGCGAACCCTCGCGGATTACCCGGCCGTGGTCGATGACCACGAGGCGATCACAAAGCCGCTCGGCCTCGTCCATGTAGTGAGTGGTGATGATTACTGAGGTGCCGGCGGTGCGGAGCGCCCGCAGGCGTTCCCATACGAGGTGCCGTGCCTGGGGGTCGAGCCCGGTGGTGGGTTCGTCGAGAAGAATCATGTCCGGGTCATTCACCAACGCGCGGGCGATCTGCAGCCGGCGCTGCATTCCACCCGACAGACGGTCAACGGTGTCGCCCTCGCGCGTCTCCAGTTCAACGAACTCGAGCAGCGCCCGGGAGCGGGGAATGGCGTCGACGCGCCGGATGCCGAAGTACCGGGCGTACACGAGCATGTTCTCGAGCACGGTGAGCTCGAGGTCGAGATTGATCTCCTGCGGCACCACGCCGAGGCGTGCTTTGAGCGCCCGGGCGTCGCGGTCGGGGTCCATGCCGAGCACCGAAAGGTCTCCGGCATCGCGCGACGACAGACACGCGAGCATGCGCATGGTCGTGGTCTTGCCCGCGCCATTGGGCCCGAGAAAGCCAAAGCACTCTCCGTGGCGCACCACCAGGTCAATGCCGTCCACGGCGACACGGGTGCCGTACGACTTTCGAAGCCCGCGCGCAATGACCGACGCATCCATCAAGTCGGGGTGCTGATCAGGCGCGTGCGCCGGCGCCGGTGCCCGCGGCCCGGAGCGTGCGTGCCAAGCCGTCGGCCAGCCCAATGGTGGGCTCCCATCCGAGGATGGCCCGCGCCCGCGTGATGTCGGGTTGGCGAATGGCCGGGTCGTCTTGCGGAAGGGCCTCGTACACGACCTCCGACTGCGACGCCATGGCCTCAAGAACGGCTTCGGCCAGCTGAAGGATTGTGTACTCCTCGGGGTTACCGATGTTCACCGGCTCGTGCTCATCACTGCGGATGAGCCGGATGAGCCCCTCAATGAGATCGGTCACGAAGCAGAACGATCTGGTCTGGCTGCCGTCACCAAACACCGTGAGCGGCGCGCCCTCGGATGCCTGGCGGATGAATGTGGGGATTGCCCGCCCGTCACGTGGGCGCATGCGTGGCCCGTAGGTGTTGAAGATGCGCACGATGTGCGTGTCCACGCCCTGCTGGCGGTGGTACGCCATTGTGAGGGCCTCGGCGTAGCGCTTGGCTTCGTCGTACACGCCGCGCGGGCCGATGGGGTTCACGTGCCCCCAGTAGTCCTCGCGCTGGGGGTGCTCCTTGGGATCGCCATAGACCTCGCTGGTGGATGCCAGCAGAAACCGCGCGCGGTGCCGTTTGGCCAACCCGAGTGCGTTGTGGGTGCCCTGCGAGCCCACCTTCAGCGTTTGCAGCGGCAAACGCAGGTAGTCGATGGGGCTCGCGGGTGAGGCCAGGTGGAACACCTCGTCCACCGGCTCCTCGATGGTGATGTGCTCGGTGACGTCGTGCTGCAGAAACACGAAGTCACCCGACCGGATGTGCTCGATGTTCTCGAGGGTCCCGGTGTCGAGGTTGTCCACGCAGATCACCCGGTGGCCATCGGCCAGAAGGCGATCACAGAGGTGGGATCCGAGAAACCCGGCTCCCCCGGTAATAACTGAGGTCGGCATGCCGGGGAGGGTACCGCACCGTGCTGCGGCCCTACTGCACCGACTTGATGGCAGCGATGACCTGCGACGCGTCGCTCGGCCTCGTGACGACCTTCGACCCCGAGGGCCCGCGCACGACGAATGCGGGTGTCACGGTGATGCCCGCCGCCCGCGCCTCCTGCTTGATGGCGGACAGCTGCGGGTACATGTCAATGCCACCGGCATCCCTCATGAACTTGGTCACCCGCAGCCCACCGACCCCCTTGGCGATGGAGCGCAAAACGGCGGGGTTGACCCAGTCGCCACCAGCTCCACGCGCACGGAACAGCGCTGCGGTCAACTCCCATGCCTTGTCCTGCAGACCAGCGGCGATGATCGCCGTGCCGGCCTCGGTGCTGTTCATGTCGCGGCTGGTGATGAGCGGACGTAGCGACACCGAGCCGAGGCCCTCTGCGGCTACACGGCGAAGCAGCGTCGGCACGATGCGTTGGTGCGATTTGCCGCAGGCCGCGCTCGACATATCCACGTACTCGCGGATGTCCACGGATCCGGCACCTGCCGAAAGGCCGCTGGACGAGACTCCGCTCGGAAGGGCCGGGTCATCTGAAGTGCGGCCATCGCGACCCTCGGGCCCGGATGAGGCAACCGGCTCCGCCACAGGGGGCGGCACCGGCACCGGCTTGAGTGCGGTGTCGTCCGCAATGGCACCAGGCGCCAGACTGAGGCCGCCCAGAAGGGCGATGAGCACGGCACGCGAGAGAGAGGAACTTCGAAGCACACGCGAACTATGACGCATCGCCGGGTAGCCGGAATGGCAACCGGGTACCACCACACAATGTCCTTACAGGCGGATTGCGGGCCCGTCTGGGGCGGATCAGGCCCGCGATGCCGTGGCCCGGGCGGGCTCGGACGCCGCTGTCGTCGTGCTGCGTCGTGCCTGTCCGAGCACGGCCCAGGAGATACGAACGAAGTGGGCACCACCTGCCAGCCCCGCGTGCATGGAGCGGCCGGTGGGCCCGAGCATGCGCACGGGCACCTCTGAAATCCGGACCCCGGCACGGTGCAGGTGAATGAGCAGGCTGGTTTCGGTGAGTCCCGACGGAAAGCCCTCGTCGGCCAGATGCTCTGCAACAGTTGGGCTGAGGGCCCGGAACCCCGAGGTGGGGTCGGTCAGATCGATGCCCCCAACGGCCGCGGCCATCCAGCGGCAGGCGGCCATGCCCGCCCGCCGCCCGTGCGGGATCCGGTACCCGGCGTCACCTTCAAGAAAGCGCGATCCAATCACCACATCGGCTCCGGACATGCCATCGAGCAGGGCATGCAGATCGTTCGCTCGGTGCTGGCCGTCACCATCCATCTGGATGATTACGTCGGCACCTCCTGCCAGTGCGACGTGGTACCCGGCCCGTAGCGCCCCCGCATACCCCGTATGCCCGGGCATGGCGACCACCTCGGCACCGGCGCGCCGCGCCACGATGGAGGTGTCATCTCGCGATGCGTCGTCGATCACCACGATGCGCGCCGCGGGCAGCTGCGTGCGGGTCCCGGCAACAACGCCACCGATCGCATGTGCCTCGTCGCGGGCCGGGATGATGACGGTGATGGAAAGGTCGCGGTCGGCCACGGGGCCACGATACGCGACCGCGTGCGCCGCATCGCCCGAGGTTGCGATGGGCCGCTGCGCGGGATGGCTCATCCGGGCCATCTCCACACGGTGGTATCCCCGATGCGCGCCACCGGCACCAGGAGGCCCCACGGCACCTCATTCTTCACGCGATCACGGAACGCCAACCAGTTCGTGGGCCATCCGCTGGTGGGTGTCACTGGCCCGGTCACCACATACCCGCCGCGGTACGACGAGATGTCGGGCAACGGGTTCAGGCGCCGCGCCGCTCGTCGCTCTGCGGGATTGAGGAATGCCGGATCAACCGCGCGATCTACCGGCAGCCGGCCCATGGGCAGGAACGCATTCAGCTTCGCCCACCACACGTAGTTGTCTGACAGGACCGGCCGACGCGGGAGCGGTCGCAGGGCATCGGTCACGGCGCTGACACGGCGTACGTTCGCGTCGCGGGCGCTTGCATCGTTGCGGGGTGCGATGGCGAGCACCGTGACGGTGGCCAGCGCGGCAACGATGAGCGGTGACAGCCGGCCGTCCAGCGCGATGGCCACCAGGAGGGCGGCAGGGATGGTCACCTGGGTGAGAAATCTCGCAGGAGCATCCACGCTGATGATCGCTCCGACCTCGAGCACGGCGTACGACCAGACAAGCCAGGCGGCGGGTATCACCATGGCCCGTGTCCGGCGCACGATGCCCACCGCCAGCGCAATGAGTACGACGGGCAGGGCCAGCATCACCAGCGAGTGCGGATCAACCATCTGGCGTACGAGCAGCTCGGCAAAGGTGGAGGCCTCCCCGAGCCCCGCCACCGGCGACCGGAGGCTGCTGGCCTGCGCGGTGATGGTGATGGGCCAGAGCGGACGGCCATCAAACGCGAATACGGCCATCTCCACGAGCGGGACCGCGACCAGGCCCCCGATGACCGCTGCCACCCGCTGCCACCCGGGGCGTATCACCGGCCATGCGGCCAGCACGACGACGGGAAGCATGAGCAGTGCGGTCTCGCGGCACGCCCAGCCGGCCCCGAGGAGCACGCCCGAGGCGAGCAGCCACCGGGTGATGTGGGGCGACCGTCGGGCCCTGAGCGCGGCCCATACCGCCAGTGCAACGAACGCCGGCATCACGGCATCTGGTCGCAGGCGCGTGGCCATGAGCACTTCGATCGGGGCGACGGCCACGATCCCCGCCGCAACGAGTGCCGGTCGCCGCCCGGCAAGCTCGCGTGCGATGAGGAATACGACGACGATTGAGACCAGGGAGATGACAAAGGGCCAGGCAATAGCGGAGTAGTCGTCGGCACCGACCACCCGGAAAATGGCCGCGACCGGCCACAGGAACACGCCGCGGGCGCCAAACCACTCGGCATCACCGGAGGGCAGGTGACCCGACGCCAGGTTCTGGGCCACCGCGACATATCTGGAGTCGTCGCTGCCGAGGGCGAACGACGTGCCCCCGAGGGCCCAGATCCGCATCAGCACGCCCACCAGGAGGATGACCCCGAGGACGAGCGCCGTGAGGGCCCGCTCGCCGGAGATGGCGGTGCGGACGCGCTGCCAGAGGTGCTCGATCCACGATATGCCCCGGTGCGCAGGCTCCCTGGTGGGTGCGGGCCGGGAGAGAGGGTCGCGGCGGTCGGGGGTGCTCATGCCTGCGCCCGACCACCCCGCAGGTTGCGCAGCGACAACCGCGCGTCGGCCAGTTCGCGCGGCGCGAGCACGCGGGCGAGCACCACGAACACCGCGCCGCCCACGGCCCCCACGACGGCAAGCCACACGACTGCACTCCAGAACGTGTCGCCCGATGGCATCAGGAACACCGGGATGAGCGCCGCGACAGTGCCGCCGAGGGCAGCCACCAGCACGCGGCCCTGCTGCATGGCGAGGACGCGCACGGAGATCTCGGGGGTATTCCTGCGCAGAAACCACAGAGTGATGACGGTGTTGAGGTACACCGCGATGGCGCTGGCCAGCGCAAGCCCGGCCTGCTGCATCGGCTGCAGGAACACCAGATCAAGCCCGATGGTGACCACCACGCTGATGATGGTGGCGATCATCACTTCGCGTGCACGGTTGCCGGCCGAGAGGGTGCGGTTGAGCAGATAGCCGATGAAGTTGCCCCACACCGCGACCCCATAGAAGGCCAGTGGCGACGCAATCTCGGAGACGCATGCGGCATCGCACTTGCCTCGGCCGAACGCGACCTGAGCGATCTCCGACGCACCGATGGTCATGAATACCGTCACGGGGATGGCCACCAGCGCCAGGATGCCCGCAGCGCGATGGAAGGCAGCGGCGGTCTCGTTGCGCTTCCCCTTGGCGATATACCCTGCGAGAAGAGGAAACAGTGGCATGAGCAGGGGAAATAGCAGCACGGTGCGGGGTGCTGACCCGAGTGCATTCGCAAAGGAGAGCGCCGCGTTGCGGCCGGCCTCGAGCGACGAGGCGAAGAGCTTGTCGGTGAACGAGTTGATCTGCTGCAGCATCGATGCCGCGAGCACGGGGATGGCGAGCACCAGCGTGGGCGAAAGACTGGGGTGCCTGAGCGACATGTGTCCGCCCCCGTTCCGGGCCTCGCGACTGAACTGCGGAAGCTGGAACAGCACCTGCAGCAACGCGCCCAGCGTGACGCCCCAGGCGGCCGCGGTGATGCCGAGGGTGCCGGCGCCGGCGATGACACCGATCAGAATTCCTGTGTTGAAGGCCACGCCCACGGCTGCTGGCCCGGCGAAGCGCCCGTGCACCTGCAGGATTGCGGTGAACAGGGCGCTGAACCCCTGCAGCATCAGTGCGGGTGCCATCACCCGCAGGAGGTCTGCGGCGATCTGGGAACGCTCGGGCCCCATGTCGAACAGCGCCACTGGTCCCTCGGGCCAGATGGCAATGAACGCCGTGAGCGCAATGAGCACAATGCCCACCCAGGCGAAGATGGACCACAGGAGCCCCCACGCGCTGTCGGTACCGGATCGCTCGCGCTCCTGCTGGAACACCGGGATGAGCAGGGTCGTGAGCACGTAGAGCAGCACCGCCGCCACCGTGTTGACCAGAAAGAGTGCGTTGACGTAGGCATCGGTCTGCGCCGTGGTGCCGTACACACCCGCCAGCACGATCTCGCGTACGAACCCGAGGGTGCGGGAGAGGATTCCGAAGAGGGCGACGACGGCTGCCGCCCGCGCCACCTGCCGGATGCTCATGGGGTGGGCGCCAGCCCGTAGAGGGTGCGGACCCCCGTGAGGATCAGCCGCCCGTCCACGCCCACCGCGGGCGTGTAGCGCCCATCGGGGAACGTGAAGGCGCGCCGCCCGGTCGTGGTGTCAATGGCGTAGGTACGCCCTTGCCGCGGATTACGCGCAAGCGTTGCGAACCACACCAGCCCACCGATGACCGTGGGTGATCCGGCGATGCGCTCCCCCGCGTCGTACGACCAGCGCACTCCACCGGTCACTGCAGAGAGGGCATACAGGCGATGGTCGTAGGAGCCCACGTACACGGTGTCGCCGCTCACGGCGGGGCTTGAGTACACCCAGTCGCCAAGCACCCGCACCCAGGCCACGGATCCGTCGTTGGCATCGAGCGCAATGACGCGCCCATTGACGTTGGCCACATAGATGCGCCCGTAGGCCACGGCGGGGTTTGCGTAGAAAGTGCCGGGACCCCCGAGCAGCCGCCCGGGGCTGGTGGCCCGCCAGTGAATCCGTCCGGTGCGCGCATTGAACGCGGTGATCTGGCCGCCGTAGTCACCCACCACCACGTCCCTGCCCGACCGCGCGAGACTCGACTTCACCGGGCCCGCTGCCCTGGAGGTCCACAGCACCGCACCAGTTCGCACGTTGAGGCACTTTATGAGGCCATCAAGGGTGCCCACGTAGGCGCGGTTGCCGATGATGAGCGGCGACGACTCAACGGATGAGCCCACCTTGCGATGCCACACCACCTGCCCGTGGTCGAAGCGGCGGGCGGTCACGTAGCCGTCGTCGGTGGAGAACAGCACCAGATCGCCTGCGATCGCCGGTGATGCAGCCACGCGACCCGAAAGCTTGACGTACCAGTAGATGCCACCGGTGGCCACGCTCAGCGACAGTGCGTACCGGCCATTGGTGCCGAACACGAGGCGGCCATCACTCACAACGGGTGGAAACTCCACCAGCGCCCTGGCTTCGCGGTGCCACACCTCGGTAAATGGGGGCGCCAGATCGAGGTCCGGATTGGCCCGGGTGCGTTCGGCGTTGTAGCCGTACTCGGGCCACGAGGTGGATGTGGCGTTACCAACCGGCGCCTTCGCGGGCACGAAGCCCTCGGAGGTCCCCAGTTGGTCGCCCGAGTCGAGGCCCCCGGAGATGACCAGCAGCCCCACGCTTGCGAGGGCCAGAAGAATGCAGACGCCCGACACGAACCAGGCAATGCCCTTCTGCGTACGCGGGATGAGCCGCATGGGTGGGCGCCCGGCCTAGGTGGCCGAGGCCCCTCGCCGCCTTGTGCCGCCCACGATCAGGGCCACGACGGTGCCCAGCAGCAGCCCGATGAGGCCACCGATAATCGCCGTGCGCATCCGGTTGCTGCTGCTGCTGGACGACGACGCGCTCTTCGCGAGCGAGACCACGGCCGGCGCCTCGATCTGCTGCACGCGCGCCAGCTGCAACTGTGCGGTGGCCAGATCGGTGCGCAGCGATGCCAGCTGGGAGATGACCGCCGACTGGTTTGCGCCACCCCGGTTGGCCTGTATCTGCAGGGCAGCCACGTCGGCCTTTGCCGCGCGCACCTGGTTCACGAGGGTCTGGTGCACCTTCGCGTAGCCGCTGTTGGCCCCCGCCAGCGCCACCTCGGCGTAGGCATTGGCCAGCGTGATGGAGGTGTCGGTGCTCCCTGTGCGCGCGGTGATGGTGGCGATGGCCGGCTGGTTGGTGCTGGTGGTACCGGGGGCCCGCGGCACAGAGATGTCGGAGCCCGAGTTCACCTGCGACCTCGTGAGGCCGGTTTTCGCCGCGACGGCGTCCACCACGACATCGCCCTGCAGGATCGTGGCCGCGGTGAGCGGGTTGGTGCCGGCCGTCTGGGCGAGGTTGCCCATCATGGTCGTGGCCTGGCCCAGGTACACCTTTGCCGACGCCGTGTACTGGGTGGTTGAGGTGAGGGTGAAGAGAAGCCCGATGGCCGCCCCCACCACTGCGG
>CAJAPZ010000010.1 GCA_903943955.1 uncultured Actinomycetes bacterium | reverse complement strand
CTCGAGCAGAAGTGGGGCCAGTACGAGAACAACATCCCCAAGGCCATCAACGGGGCCGAGGCGATCGTGGCCAGCATTCCGCGACCCACCGCCGAGACCATCGAGATCGTCAAGGATTTCTGCGAGTACGTGTACGAGGCCTACGGCCGCTTTCCGGCCAACCTCGACCCGATGTACCAGCGCCTGGCGTGTCAGGTGCAGCACATCGACACCGACTTCTACGACGAGCACTACCCACCCGGGGCCTACACCGACCAGCACACCGAGCACTTCCGTCGCTGGCACCCCGAGCAGTGCGACGAGCACGGGAAGCCGCCCCGCCGCACCGACGCCTAGAGAGTCCGGGGGCGCAGCCGGGGGTCGGGCTGGCGCTACCTGGCGGTGCGGCGGCTGGCCAGTGAGGATAGGCCGGCGAGTACCAGGTCACCGGCACGCTTCGACACCGGCTTGTGGAACTGGACGACCTGGGCACGTAGGCCCGCGATCGAACGACGCATCTGGTCGCCGTCGGCGCGCAGCGCGGCGTTCTCGTCACCCAGGCGCGCAACCTCGGCCTTGAGCGCCGTGATCTCTTCGCCACCACCGCGTCCGCTGACGATCGCCTGTACGGCAACTCTTTGGATCAGCGTGCGCTGCGACCCCACGGGGCCCACGGTCTCGCCGACGAGGCGGCCTGAGCTGAGGTAGCGCCACACAGTGCGCTCGGACACGCCGAGAGCCTCGGAGGCCTCGGCGACGGTCATATGCATGGTGTTCTCCATGCCCGGGGCGTTCGACACCACGCGGGGGAACACCTGCCGTGCGGGGGCCGCGAGGGCCCCCGCACGAATGGATGCTTGCTAGCCCTTGCGCTGGATCAGCATGTTCCAGACGCCGCGCTGCACAACCTTGTCGTCCTGGTTCAGTACCTCGACCTCGTACTTGCACCAGCCGGCCTTCGGGTTCTTCTCGTTCTCGGACTTCTCACCGATGGTGCGCTTCACGCGAATGGTGTCGCCGATGAACACCGGCGCGCGGAACTGCCACGTGTCGAGACCGACGAATGCGGCGGTCGCGATCTTCGGCTCCATCTTCTCCACCTGCAGGCCGGTGGCGATGGACGTCACAAGCATGCCGTGGGCGACGCGCTGGCCGAAGACAGAGTCCTTGGCGCCAACCTCGTCGATGTGGAACCAGTTGAAGTCACCGGAAACGCCACAGAAGTTGACGACGTCGGCCTCGGTCACCGTACGACGCAGCGACTCCGCGCTGTCCCCCGCATTCAGCTCCTCCCAAAAAAGACGCTCAGCCACAAGAACTCCTTGCAAATCGTTGGGGCGCCCGATTCACGAGCGCCAAAGGCGGGCGGGAGCATAACGGGGGAACACCATCGCCGGGCGGCTGGTCCGTCGTATCCGGGGTTCAGAGTCGAATAACTGGCCACTCTCTGGCCTTTGCGGCGCCGGGACATGCCCCTTTGGCCGTCGCGCCACCGCGCCGAGGAGGGATTGCGGCGTCGGGACACGCCTGGCCCGTGATCGGTATTTGCGGAACCGCCGCAAATTCGGGATCACACTAGGCTACGTCCCGCCACCGCAATCCCTCTCGGCGCTCTGGTGGTTACTGACTGCAAGAGGCATGAGCCCCCGGTGCCCTGTGCATGGGTGGGACGTAGCCTGGTGTGATCCTGCAGGTGCGGCCCCCGCACGTGCCGATCACGGGCCAGGCGTGTCCCACCCATGAACAGGGCACCGGGGGCGGCTGGGCACTGGGGGCAAAACGACGAAGGGCCCGGAGAAAGCCCGGGCCCTTCGGTTACTGCGTGCTGCGGAGGAAGTCCTAGAGGGCTTCCACAGCGGTCTTGATGCGGTCCAGACCCTCTTCGAGCTGCTCGTCGGGAGCGGCGTAGGTGAAGCGGATGTGGCCCTCACCGCGGTCACCGAAGGCGTTACCGGCAACCACACCGACGCCGTAGTCCTCGACCAGGTAGTCGGCGAACTGCTGCGCGGTCATGCCGGTGCCACGGATGCTCGGGAACACGTAGAACGAGCCGTCAGGCGTCTGGCAGTCGATGCCCTCGATCTCGTTGAACTTGCTCACGACCAGGTCACGCTTGGCCTTGAGGCGGGCGGTCTGCTGCAGCACGTGGTCCTGCGGGCCCCTGAGGGCGGCGAGGCCGGCGAACTGCACGAACGCGGGCACGTTGGTGACCGAGTTCTGCTGGAAGATGTCCATCGCGGTGATGAGCTCGGCGTCGGCAACACACCAACCGATTCGGAACCCGGTCATGATGTACGTCTTCGAGAAGGTGTCGACCACGATCGACTGGTCCTTCATGCCCTCGATGTACGAGATGCTCTCGTGCTTGCTGGGGTCGTAGACCATGTGCGAGAAGATCTCGTCGGTCAGCACAACAACGCCGTGGCGCTTGCAGATCTCGGCGATCTCGGGCAGCTGGCCAACGACCATGCCGTTGGGGCGCTGCGGCGTGTTGAGCACGAGCATCTTCGTGCGCGGCGTGATGAGCGACTCGAGCGAGTCGAGGTCGAAGTGGAAGTCGGGCTCCACGAGCGGCGCGTACACAACCTTGCCGCCGGCGTAGGTGATCCAGAACTCGTCCGGCGGGTAGCCGGGGTTCGGGAAGATGACCTCATCGCCCTGATCCACAATGGTCAGCAGCGACTGCGTGAGGGCGTGCTTGGCGCCCATGGTCACGAGGACCTCTTCGCGCTTGGTGGGACGGCCGCGCGAGGTCATTTCCTCGGCGATGGCGTCACGCAGCTCGGGAAGGCCCGGGCCCGGCACGTAGCGCACGTGGCCATCGTGAATGGCCTTGGCACAGGCCTCGTAGATGTGCGGGGCGGGATAGAACTCGTCGCCCTGGAAGTCACCCTTCTCAAAGTGAAGGATCTTGGTGCCGGTATCGCGCTCGATCTGCTCGGCCTTGCGCATGGCGGCCCACTGCTTGGGAAGCACGAAGTGCTGGGTGCGACTCGAGAGTGCGTCGCGGATGTCCTTGAGAGCGTCGCTCATCGGGGTACTGCTCCTTTCGGTGTTCGGTCGCCGTCCGGTTATCGGACGACGTTAAGAGCGGCGCTCGGCCGCGGGGTAGTAGGTGTTGTTGCCCGCACGCGGCGGGCGGCGCGGTTGAACGCGCCTGACTGCGAGGCGCCGAGGCGGCGGGACAGCCCGTCTGCGGCAGTGATCACGAGGCGCGCGAGTTCATCCACGCGCTCGGGGGTGACCCGGGTGACTGGTCCGCCAATGCCAAGGGCAGCGACGACACGACCGGTGTGATCCCGGATGGGGGCCCCGACGCAGCGGAGGCCCTCGTCGTACTCCTCATCGTCAACCGCGTAGCCCTGCTCGCGGATGACCGCGAGCTCAGCAAGCAGTGGATCGACGTCGGTGGTCGTCGTACGGGTGTACGACGCCATCCCGTGCGCGCCGGTGATCTCGCGCACTTCATCCTCGCCGAGATCGGCCAGGAGAACTTTGCCGAGGCTGGTTGCGTGCGCCGGGTACCCGCGGCCCATGGCCGATGGGATGCGAAGCGCACGCCGCGCCTCAACCTTCTCGATGTAAATCGCCTCGCCGCGCTCCAGCACGGCAAGGTGACCGGTCTCGCCCGAGTCACGGACCAGACCCTCGAGGTAGGGGAGCGCCTCGTCCCACAGGCTCATCTGTTCAAGGACGATTCCGCCCATCTCAAACATCCTGAGCCCCAGGCGGTAGCGCTGCGACTTGGCGTCGCGCTCAAGAAGACCAACCGCCTCGAGGTTGACGAGAAACCGGTGGGCGGTGCTCTTGTGGAGCCCCGTGCGCCCGGCGATCTCTGTGACACCCAGCTCAGGCTCCTCGGTACTGAACACCTCGAGGATCGCGCCCACACGCTCCACCGCCTGGATGCGGTAGCGGTCCGGAGCTGCGTTGGTGTCAGTGTGCGCGATGGTTGCCATGTCTCATTCTGCGAAACACCGTCTTGTGACGGATGCGACGAAGGCGGCATTGCTATCAGCCAGCAATGGCACCGGCAAGGGTGGGGACCGGGCCAATCGTCAGCGTATCGCTCTGTGAGACGCTGTCCCATCGGGGTAAATCGGTCCCCTGCGCCAAACGGCCCTTCGAGGGTACGCTTCACCACCCTGCACGTGAACCACATGGGAGTCGATGGCGTGGCATACGAGGACATCCTCTACGAGACCGGCAATGGCCGGGCGACGATCACGATCAACCGTCCGGAGCGCCTCAATGCGTTCCGAGCGAAGACGATCCTCGAACTGGGTGAGGCGCTGGAGGCTGCTGCCGACGACGAGGCCGTGGGCGTCGTGGTGCTCACCGGTGCCGGCGAGCGCGCGTTCTGCGTGGGCGGCGACGTGGCCGACCCCACTCGCACCGCCGCCGAGAAGCGCCACCTGCACACCATGTCGCACCGCGTGGCCAATGCAATCCGCAACAACGGCAAGCCTGTCATCGCCAAGGTGCGCGGCTACTGCATCGGCGGTGGCAACGAGCTCAACGTGATGTGCGACCTCACGCTCTCGGGAGAGTCCGGCCGGTTCGGCCAGGCGGGCCCCAAGATTGGCTCGGCCCCTCTGTGGTGGGGATGCCAGCTCATGCCATCGGTTGTCGGCGAGAAGAAGGCCCGCGAGATCCTCTTCCTCGTGCGCCAGTACGACGCCTACGAGGCCGAGCGCATGGGCCTCGTGAACAAGGTCGTTCCCGACGACCAGCTGGATGCTCTTGTTGACGAGTGGTGTGACGAGATCTTGCGCAAGTCGCCGCAGGGTCTGCGCCTAGCCAAGATCGCCATGAACACCGCCACCGACGCGCTGTACTCGTCGGTGCAGCACGGGCTGGAACTGGTGGCGCTCAACCACGTGTACGGCCCGGAGCCCAAGGAAGGCATCGCGTCGTTCCAGCAGAAGCGGCCCGCCGACTGGCGGAAGTTCCGCGATGGGCAGGGGCCCGACCCAGCCAGCCCGCCGCTGTCGGCAAAGGGCGCAAAGAAGCCCGCCGCCAAACCCGCTGCAAAGAAGGCTTCTGGGGCCAAGAAGACGGTGGCAGCCAAGCCCGCAGCCGCCAAGAAGCCCGTGGCCAAGAAGACGGTCGCCAAGAAGCCCGCTGCCAAGCCCGCGACCCGCCGCACAAGCCGGTGACCGAGCTGGGTCTCGCAGCGCTCGCGCCCGCACGGCGCGAGGCCGTGGAGAAGGCGCTGTCGGGCGACCGGCTCACGCGCGCCGACTCCATGGCACTGGCCGGCGCGACGTCCGCCGAGCACCCCGCGCTGTGGGCGGCCGCCGCGTACCTGCGCGACCTCACGCGCCCGCCCATCGTCACCTACTCGCGCAAGGTGTTCATCCCGCTCACCAATCTGTGCCGTGACGTGTGCTCGTACTGCACCTTCGCCGTTGACGAAGACAGCATCCGGGCACGCACCATGAGCCCCGATGATGTGCTGGCCATGGCGCAGGAGGCCAAGGCGCTGGGATGCAAGGAGGCCCTCTTCTGCATCGGTGATCGCCCGGAAGTGCGCTGGCCCAAGTACCGCGACATCCTCAAGGGCTTCGGGCACGACAGCACGCAGTCGTATCTGGTGGCCATGTGCCGCATGGTCATGGAGGAGACCGGCCTGCTGCCCCACCCGAACGCCGGCATCATGAGTGAGCGCGAACTGCGCGAACTGCGCGAGGTATCGCCCAGCCAGGGGATCATGCTCGAGAGCACGTCCGAGCGGCTCTGCGCCCCTGGCGGCCCGCACGAGCATGCCCCCGACAAGAAGCCGCGCACCCGGCTGGCCATGATCCGCCGTGCCGGCACGTTGCGAATCCCCTTCACCACCGGAATCCTCATCGGGCTTGGCGAGACCGAGGATGAGCGCATCGACGCACTCCTGGCAATCCGGGATCTGCACGACCAATACGGGCACATCCAGGAAGTCATCGTGCAGAACTTCCGGGCCAAGGATGAGACACCCATGGCAGGCGCCGGCGAGCCCGGGCTCGTTGAACTGATGACCACGTGCGCCATTGCACGTCTGGTGCTGGGTGCCGACATGAACATCCAGGCACCGCCCAACCTCTCGGCCGACTACGGCCCACTGCTGCTCACGGGTATCAACGACTGGGGTGGCGTGTCACCGGTGACGCCCGACTTCATCAATCCCGAGCGCCCGTGGCCGGACCTCGCACTGATGGCCGGCATGTGTCAGGAGGCCGGGTACCCGCTGCACGAGCGCCTCACGGTGTATCCGGAGTACGCGCTGGACGATGACTGGATCGACCCTGCGGTGCGCCCCTACGTGCGCGCCCAGGCGAATGACGCCGGATACCCCAGAACCGAGTCCCTGGAGGCCATTTCCGTATGACCGACCGCGTCACCATCCTCCGCCTGGGCGACGACCGTGCAGATGGCGGCACCGCCCGTGAGTCATCCGTGTGGGACGACGCCTCCATCGGTACGTCGCTCTCGGCGCGCGTCCTGCCCGTGTCGCTGGGCACGCCCAATCGCGGCTGCGCCACGTTCGTGACCTCATGGGATGACGCCATCGCGCTGATGGACGACGGCGTTGACGGCGGGCGCGTGACCATCACGCACGATGCCGCGCGTGCCGACGTGCTGGATGGCCTCACCCGCTCGCGCGCCGCGTTCCTTCGCACCACCTCCGATCTGCTGTCCGAGGCAGTTGACCTGGCGGGCCTCCCGGCCGTGCATACACGGGTATCGGTGCAGGTGTCCGACCTTGACGCCGCCGTGGCAGCCGTGCGCGGCGGTGCGCGCGATCTTGTGGTGTCGGGTTGGGACGACGCCGATCTGGCTGCGCTGCGCGATTCGATTCTTCCCGAGGTGCTGGTTGAGCGCACGGCGCTGCCCTTGGGCACGCCCATCGAGGCCATGCGCGACATCGTTGCGCTGCCACTGCTCACCTGCTGGCTCTCCCAGGTTGACTGCCGTGGCGCCGCGCGCCCGCGCCACCCGTGGGCCCCCGGACGCGACATGCACCCGCCCGTGCCCGAACGGCGCATGAGCAGCGAGTGGGCCGACCCCGCATGGACCGGGGCGGATTGGACGCGCGACCTCGATCGCATCGCGCCCGACGTGGCCGCAATCCTCGAGCGCTCGCTCGCCGGCACCGCGCCCACAGTGGCCGAGATGGTGCGTCTGTTTGAGGCCCGTGGCGATGAGGTCGATGCGATTGCCCACGTGGCCGACGTGCTGCGCCAGCGCACCAACGGCGACCAGGTGACCTATGTGGTCAACCGCAACATCAACTACACCAACCAGTGTTACTTCCGATGTGGTTTCTGCGGTTTCTCCCGTGGCCCCAAGAGCTACAACGCGCGTGAGACCCCATACCGCATGGACCTCGACGAGGTCGTAAGCCGATCGCAGGAGGCCTGGGACAAGGGCGCCACCGAGGTATGCCTGGTGGGTGGTATCCATCCCGACTTCACGGGCGACTTCTACGCATCGGTGCTCGAGAGCATCAAGGATGCACTCCCCGAGATGCACGTGCATGCCTTCACCCCGCTTGAGGTATGGCAGGGCGCACACACGCTGGGCGTGCCGGTGCGCGACTACCTGGAGCGCATGAAGGCATCGGGCCTGGGATCGCTGCCCGGCACCGCCGCCGAGATCCTCGACGACGACGTGCGGGCGCACCTGTGCCCCGACAAGATCCGCACGGCCGAGTGGGCCGAAGTCATGATCACCGCACACGAGAGTGGCATCCGCGCTACCAGCACCATCATGTGCGGCCACATCGACGGCCCGGTGTCATGGGCCAACCACTACGAGGTACTACGTCAGATCCAGCGCCGCACCGGGGGCTTCACCGAGTTCATCCCGCTGCCCTTCGTGCACATGGCGTCACCCATCTTCATCCAGGGCCGCTCGCGCCCCGGCCCCACCTGGGACGAGGTGGTGCTCATTCACGCCGTGGCCCGCATCGCGTTCGATGGCCTCATCCCCAACATCCAGGCCTCGTGGGTGAAGCTTGGGCTGGAGGGCGGCGCAAACCTGCTCGACGCCGGTTGCAACGACATGGGCGGCACGCTGATGAACGAGAGCATCTCGCGCTCGTCGGGGGCCTCACATGGCGAAGAGGTCACCGCCGACGAACTTGAGGCAATCATCCTCGCCCACGGACGGGTACCCGCACGGCGTAACACGCTCTACGAGATCGTGGAGACCGCCGTTTAGCTCTTGTCGCGGTGCCGCAGGACGCGCAGCATGTTCTCCACCCGGGCGAACTTGAGTCGCGGGCGCCCAAGTTCCTCACCCTTCGCGACCTCGAGCGAATCGAGGAACTTCCAGTCATCGAACGAGACGACCTCGCCCTGTCGCTGGGAGAGAAAGCGGTTGAACACCTCGGGGGACAGCACCTCCTTGCGCATGCGTCCGGCGCGCAGGTCCTCAACGAGCATCTCCACCGTCTCCTGCGCATCGGGCTTGTTGGTGCCGATGATCCCGTTGGGGCCCCGTTTGATCCAGCCAGCCACGTATTCGCCCTCGCGGGGCTGCCCGGTGAGCGAATCGATGACGCGGCCACGATCGTTGGGAATGGTCGCGGTGATTGGGTCAAACGGCACGCCGGGCAGCGCCACGCCCTGGTAACCGATGGCACGGAACACGATGTCGGCCGGAACGATCTCGTGCCGGTCGGTGGCCCGTGCGCGCAGCTCGCCGTTGTTGCCGCGGTAGAGATCGTTGTGCACCACATCAACGCCCTCCACGCGATTGGTGCCCACGATCTCGACGGGCGACACCAGAAAGCGGAAGACGATGCGGCGGTCATGACCCCGGTCGCCGCGTTCTGACAACTCACGCAGCAGGTCGAGCACCTGATCGCGCCCGCGATCGGCGGAATGGCTGGTGTCGTGCAGCGAGTGCGGGTCGAGCTGCATGTCGGCCGGGTCGACGATGACGTCAATGTCGTTGCGCTCCGCCAGCTCGCGCAGCTCGCGATAGGTAAACGCGGCTTGCGCTGGGCCGCGGCGACCGAGAATCGTCACCTCGCGCACCTTGTTGGCACTCAGTGCACGCAAGGCGTGGCCGCCGATGTCGGTTGCCGCCAGTTCTTCCGGGGGCAGCATCAGTACCCGGGCCACATCCATTGCCACGTTGCCGTTGCCCACCACCACCACCCGCTCGCCACTGAAGTCGAACGTGAGGTTGCGCTGGTCGGGGCTCGCGTTGTACCAGCCCACAAAATCGCTGGCGCCATGGCTGCCCGGCAGGTACTCGCGTGCAATTCCCAGGCGGCGATCCGACCTGGCACCCACGCAGTAGATGACCGCGTGGAAGTACTCGAGCAGGTCCTCATGCTCGATGTTCCGCCCGAACTCGACGTTGCCGCGGAAGCAGAAATTGGGGTTCGCCGCCACCTTGTCGAACACCCGAGTGACCGACTTGATCTTGGGGTGGTCGGGTGCCACCCCGGCGCGTACCAGACCAAAGGGCGTGGGCAGACGGTCGAACATCTCCACCTGCACATTCAGGCCATCGTGCGACAGCAGGTGTTCGGCTGCGTAGAACCCCGACGGGCCCGACCCGATGATTGCCACCCGCAGTGGGTGTTTGGCGTCACCCACCGACATCAGCGCACCACCCCATCTGCGTCCGCCTCGGAGCGGAACACGTCGTGGGCGGGATCGCGAACCAACTCATGCAGGGAGCCGGGGGACGGAGACGTCGCGAGGCCACGCACCAGCACCGCCGGCCTGCCGGATGCCTTGCCCATCAGCATCCCCGCTGCCGCGGCGATCTCATCGCCAAGTGCCTGATCTGTTGCCACGAGCATTCTCCCTTCCCGATCCCGACCGCCACGATGGTCGAGCACTGGTGCGAATCCCGCCACCCCCACCGCAATGTTCACGAGCCCCCTGCGAAACGCTCGGCCATGCGTGTCGGTGATGACCACCCCCACCCTTCCACGTGCGACGCGCGAAAGCGCGTGTTGCAGGCGGCGTGCGGATGCGTCGGGGTCAGTCGGCAGCAGTACGACAGTACCTTCGGCCGTGTTCGAGGCATCAACGCCGGCATTGGCACATACAAACCCCAGATTGCTCTCACACACCAGCAGCGATCGGCGGCGGCGCAGAATGCGGCGGCTCTCACCCAGAATGACCTCACACAGCTCCGGGCTCTTGCCCGTCTCGGCGGCCAGATGCAGGGCCTCGTCACCCGGCTGCACATCTGCCAGACGCACGATGCGCCCCTCGGCCTTGCTCACCGGTTTATGGGCGATCGCCACCACGTCACCGGGCTGCACACCGGCATCGGCAGCAACCGCTGCCAGCATGGCTGGCAGGTCGTCACCGGGATGAATCTCGGGGAGTGCACCCAGCACGGTGAGACGCACCTCGTCACCCGGGGCGTCGCCGAGTACGCGTGAGCTCACCCGGGCGCCCCGGTGGCCGGTGCGGCGAGGCCCAGGTTCTCGAGCGCGCGGCCCGTGGCACCGGTGGGCTCGCGCCGCACCAGCTCAATCAGATCCTCCGGGGTGTCCACGTCAAGCGCGATGCCGGGATGATCCACCACCTCCACACTCACGCCGCGCACCGCCGCCTGGGCAAGATGCAGCGCCAGCGAACCCTGTCCCAACTGGGGGTCGAGGGCATCTGCGGGCGTCATGAGCATGGCGTTGGTGCCGGTGCCATCGGCCGAGCGCGCAAGCACAACGGCATCACCCTCCAGCGCAGCGCCAATGAGGTGATCGACGTCGGCGCTGGTGAGCAGCGGCAGGTCACTCACCACAACGAGTGCCGATTGCACATCGAGGGCCTCGAGGCCGAGCGCCACCGCCGGGTTCATACCCTCGGGCGGGTCGTGGTCGGCCACTGTGCGTGCACCCACACTCTCGGCCACCGCGCGGGCCCGGGGATCTGAGGTGACCACCACGATCTGTCCCACCCGCGTGCTCCCCGCCAATGCCGCCAGTACGTCGCCCAGCATGGCCGACTGCAATACCCGGCGCTCGCCGCGATCGAGCACGCGCGACAACCGGCCCAGCGCGTACCCCAAGCGCTTTACCGGCACCACGGCGCCCACATCCTGAATGGGCATCAGGCCATCGCCCCGAGCACCGTATGCGCCAGACGCTCGCGGGCCGCATGGTCGGGCATGAGGATGTCGGTCACGACAACACGCACCCCCAGGGCCTCGATGGCAGGCATATCGTCGGCGTCGGTCTCATGGATCACGAACGTGCTGCACACGTCGGTGTAGATCTCGGCCATCTGTCGTGCGGAGCACTCGGGGTAGCCAGCGCCGCGCAGAAACTTCTGCGCCGGCCCCTCCACGGGCGCGTTGCCAATGATCGGGCTCACGGCGATGACGTGCTCGCGCCGTGCCGCCACGGCGTCGCGCATACCGGGCACACCGAGGATGGTGCCGATAGAGACGATGGGGCTCGATGGTGCGATCACGACCGTGGACGCCCCGGCGATGGCATCGAGCACCCCGGGGGCGGGTGATGCAGCGTCAAGGCCCTCAATACGGATTGCGTCGATCTCCTCTCGCGCGCCATCGCGCACCAGATACTCCTGAAAGCGCTTCTCACCGGTGCCGGTGGTGATGATGGTGCGTACTGGCGCGTCGGTCATCGGATGGAGGCGGGCCTCAACGCCCAGACGCCTGCACAGGTCGTCCATCACCTCGCTGACGGTGGCACCGTCAGCCACCATCAGCGTGCGGTGGATATGTGTGGCCAGATCGCGATCGCCCAACCCAAACCATGCCTCGCGGCCGTAGGTGGCAAGCCCCTCCAGGCACCTGAAGGTGTCGTCGGCGTAGCCCCACCCGCGATCGGCCACCACGCCGGCAAGGGCGTAAAGGTTGATGTCGAGGTCCGGGCACACCAGCAGCCCGAAGAAGTGGCCATCGTCGCCGGTATTGATGATTGCCGTGAGGTCAGCCTGCCCATTGGCCAAGGCCAGGCCATGCACCATCTTCGAGCCCCCGGTGCCCCCGGCAAGCGCGACGATCACGTGGTTGAGGTGGTGGTCGTCATCACGGGGGGCGAGGCTACCAGCGGCGCGGTGCGCAATCGTGTGCCGCACTACCGGCAGATGCGGCGCTGCTGCCTATCTCCGGACGGGTGCCAACACCATCCAGAGCCCCCCACACACCAGCACCAGGCCGATCCACAGCCGGAGCCCCGGTGTCTCGCCGAGCAGTGGCCATGCGGTAAGCACCCCGATCACGGGCACCAGGAAGAACCATGCGGAAACCTTGCCGGCCTCCCCACGCCCCAGTGCGATGTAGAACAGCGCGAACGGAATGGCCGATCCGACCAGGCCCAGCAGCAGAATGAGACCGATCTCCCTGCCCCCGGTGCTCCCCGGAGGCCCCTCGAACACAAGCCCGAGCACGCCCAGAATGATGCCCCCCAACACCATCTGCCATGCAGCAATGGGAATCGGACGGGCCTCCCTCCGAATGCGCCCGGCCACCGCAACCGTGCCAATCGCCCAGGCCACCGCGCCACCGATGACCGCAAGTGACACAAGCGAGATGCTGGGTGGCCATAGCGGCCCCTTCCACACCACCACCGCTGCGCCGATAAGCCCAACCAGCAGCCCCATCCACTGACGCCGGTTCAGGCGCTCGTTCAGAAAGATGGCCGCAAGGGCCGCAACGAACAGAGGGTCGGTATTGGCCAAAACGGCCGCGATGCCAGCGCCCTCATGGGCAATACCGATGAACGTTGCCCCATAGAAGGCCACCGACTGAGTGAGCGCGAGCACCACCACGACCCAAATGTCGGTACCGGTGCCAATCGGTTGCCGCAGCGCCACCAGGGCGATGATGAGAAGAAGTCCGCCCACACCAATACGGGCTGCTGCCGCGAGCAGCGGCGGCCATGTCTCAACCAGCCAGGCAGACGGCACATACGCCACGCCCCAGAAGAGCATGGAGATCACTGCCAACAGCGACGCCGACATGACGCCGCGCCCCGGAGTTATGCGCGGGGTGGGCACCACGGGAGCGGGCTCATTGGGCTGCGCGGCGATCCGATCGCCATTCGCCACACAGCAGCGTCTTCCTGCAGACCGACATGTGGGCTGTGCTCTGACATCGATGTGGGCTGTGCTCTTGCGTCACTCCTGAATCATAGTTTGTAATTATCCACACAATCATCACACGCTTGCCAAGAACCCTTATGAAAACACACGAGTTGGCATGCTCGCAGCCACCCGATCGCCCGTTCTCCCGCCTTGCCCTCGCCGAGGTACGTGACATATGATGCGTGCATCGCCCGGGGAGAAATCGTTGCCGTCACGGTTCGCCATGACGATTCTTCGATCCTCGGGTACTGCATAAACCCTGACAATACAAAGGGGAGCCTTAATGGCTGAGCAGTTCGCTGTGACCTACATCCCCGGTTATGAAACCGGTGAGATCCCGCCGTCTCCCGTCGATCGTGACGAGAAGACCGCGTTCATTTACAGCCTCGTTGACCCGATCTGGGACATCGACACGCTGCCGCTGACCTACACGAACTCGCGTTGGTCCGCATTTTTCTACCGCATGGACGAGAAGCGCCTTCGTCGCGTGATCCCTGACTGCCTGGACCTCGAGGATGACATCGTCGAGCACTGGTACGTCGATCACCGCAGCACCATGCTTGGCCCGTACGGCGAGTGGGGCCTCACGGTCGCCGCTTCCCACAAGGCCGGCGACGGCAAGACGTACTACGCAGGGTATTACCCCTACATGTACCTGACGCAGGACGCCGCCATTGACGCGGGTCGCGTGCTTGGTTTCCCGAAGAAGGAAGCCTTCATTCGCGTGCTCGAGCACGGTGGCTCGCCTGACGACGGTTACGGCGTGTACGACGGCAAGGACTGGAAGTGGAATCACTTCTCGTTCCTGATGATCCGTAACGGTTACGTGCTCCACAGCGCCATCGGTAAGTACGACGACGCTGAGCTGTCGGCCAAGCCTGCTTTCTACGGCAACACCGACTACGGCCGTATGAACATGAAGGTCGTCACCGCTCCGGACCTTTCTTCGTCCGAGTGGCAGCTGGTGTACCTCCCCTCGATGGTGACCAAGCCTCTGGCAGATGCCATGGGCCGTCCCGAGACCGAGGGTTCCCACCGTTTCCAGGTGAAGCCGGAGTCAATCCGTACCGCTTCGCCCGAGAACATCGAGTGGTTCCAGCAGGCAACGCCGTTTGACAACCTCGGTGCTGAGATGCCCGTTGGCGAGATGATCGGTCTCATGACCTTCTCGTTCGACCTCATCATCCCGGCTGGCACGACTCTCTGGACCGAGACGTACCACCGCGACGCCACGTGGGCCGGCGCAGCCAAGCCGTACCGCTTCGGTCTGCGTCACCGTTTCCCGAAGCCCATCGGCCTCGGCGCCTAGTCAAGAGCCCAGAGAAAGGAATTTCGAAATGGGACAGATTGTTGACGTTACGTCGACCCCGTGGATCGACTCGGGCGACGCACCGCCGCTGGCACTGGATCGCGACAAGCGCGACATCATCAGCCAGGGCATCGCGGACCCGCTTGTCGATTACGACATCGTGCCGCTCACGTACACCAACTCGCGTTGGTCTGCGTTTTTCTACCGTGCCGCTGAGGCTGACCTCAAGCACGTGCTGCCGAAGTGCCTGGACCTCGAGGACGACGTCATCGAGTTCTGGTACGTGGACCACCTCCACACCGGTCTCGGCCCGTACGGCGAGTTCGGTCTGACGGTTGCCGCTTCCCACAAGGACGGCGCCGGCAAGACGTGGAAGGCGGGTTACTACCCGTACATGTACCTCACGCAGGACGCTGCCGTGTTTGCCGGCCGTGAGCCCTTCGGTTTCCCGAAGAAGATCGCCTACATTGTCTGCCAGGAGCACGGCGGCAAGGAAGACGATGGCTACGGTGGGTTCGGTAACGACTACTTCAACTTCACGATGGAGCGTCGCGGTTACTTGATTCACACCGCAACGGGCCGTTACGACGACTCAGAGCTGTCGGCAAAGCCGGCGTTCTATGGCGACCCGGACTACGGCCGCATGAACCTCCGTCTCATCACGGACGCGTCCCTTAAGACGACGAAGTGGGACCTGACGTACCTCCCCAGTGAGGTTACGGCAGGCACCGCCGCCGCCATGGGCCGTCCCGAGACTGAGGGTCAGCACCGCTTCCAGCTGAAGCCGGAGTCGATCCGTACCGCTTCGGCGGGCGCGATTCGCTCTTGGGCCCTGCAGGCAACCCCATGGGACAACATGGGTGCCATGCTTCCGGTCAAGGAGCTCATCGGCCTCATGTCCTTCAACTTCGACCTCATCATCCCGGGTGCAGACACAATCTGGACCCAGACGATTGAGCGTACGGACGAGGACATCGCGGACCTTCTGTTCGCAACGCCGTACCAGTACACCATGCGTCACCGCTTCCCGAAGCCTCCGGGCGTCTGATCCACGGATCAGTCTGGAAGTACGCGAAGGGCGGGTCTTCGGACCCGCCCTTTGTCGTTTTGCACCGGTATTACTCGGGGTGGTCTGCCCCATCCCCATCGCACTCAAAGGCCCCGGCCGCGATCTGATCATGCCGGTGCTCGCGTCCGGTATCTCGTTGACGATCGTCAACCTGCGCCTCTTCCGGGACTTCAGTTGCCGCAGGCACCCGTCACAGCGCAATTGACCCCCGTCACCAACGTGGACGACGTGACGGCCATCTTCGTGTGTCTGGGCTTATTGGCCTCGTCCAGGATTCCAGGGAACCGGCAACGCGATGAGACGGTGGCGCGCGCGACGGCGCTAGTGCAGGTAGACGGGCGTTCCGTGGCTCGCAAACTCGTACACCCCCGCCGAGAACGGCGACCCAATTCGTACGCAGCCATGCGAGGCGGGGTACCCCGGCACATCGGGGTATTCGTGCATTGCAAATCCCCCTACGAAGTATGAGGTGTACGACAGCCAGATCTTGAATTCGGGCACCCAGCTCGGGTTCTCCTTGCGGATAATCGAGTAGTTGCCGCGAGGCGTATTGCCCGTCGCTCCGGTTGACACATGGATGACGCGCAGCACCTTGCTGCCGTCTTCAAGCAAGAGCACTTGCTTGCCGATGTCCACCTCAATGCGCTTGCCCTTGCCCGGCCTTGTGGCGGTGGGGCGCTTGGCCGTGAGCATGGCTGTCTGCGTCGGTGTACCGGCAACCCCGTCACGCGGCAGACCCTCCCATCCCTGAAACGCCATGATCGCCTGCGAGATTCCGTAGTCGCTGCTGGTGGTGCCGGCGGGGAGGTAACCCAGCTCGATGAGGCGCTTCTGCACACCCATCGGGGTATCCAGATGGAATGCCGACTGAAGCAAGGCCCTGATGCGCGGGGAGATGCGTCCAGGGGCGGCCAGAGCGGGGTCGCCCGCACCAACGCCACCGACCGTGATGAGCGTGGATTTCGACTGCCAGCCATGAGTGGCAAGACGCACCTGCACCTCGCGCGACAGCTTCGGTGAAATGGAGGTGTCGGCCGAGCCGCGCACCACCGTGATGGCCTGCATGGTCCTCTGCTGCTTGATCTTGCTGGGTCCGGTCAGCGCGAGTGGGAACACCACCTGCCCGGTGGCGTCGGTGCTGACCGAGCGAGTGGGGTCGAATGCCGAGATGGCCAGCACACCGTCAACGCGCGACGGCAGCGAGCGCGTGGTCGTAATGGCAAATGCCGCGCCGCTCGACTCGCCAAGGGCGATGAGTCGTGTGGTGTCGAGGTTCGTGCGTGTGTCCAGATCGTTCATCAACTCGGCTGTCGCGGCGATGTCCATCGCCTGACGGCCGGCGGTCTCGATGGGTGCCCAGCACGTGGCACCGCCCAGCCGCGAGCAGGGAAGGGCATCGAGGGCAACGATGGCGGCCCCAGCGCGAGTGACAGCGGGCTGAAAACGCGTAATGGCATCGGCAGCGGTCATTCCCTCGCGCGGGAACACCATCACCACCGGAAGCGGTTTGGTGGAGTCCTGCACATCGAGCACCGCATGACGCTCGGTACCACCGGCAGTGAACGTGATGTCCTCGGGCACGGCCATGGCCGTGCTGGGGACAAGCCCGGCAAGCGCGAGCACGCCACCCGATATCGCCAACGCCACGCCTCTACGCATTTTCCAACCCTCCGGAAGACCTCTCGTACTCGGGTCGTATTCTCCGCTGGCGCCCGCGCCACCTGCCCCCCGCGATGGGCCAGCAGAACCTCCCGCGCGCGACGGGTATCGTCCCGCGCATGACAACCCAGAACTCCGACATTCGCATCCCACTCGACCTGCTGCCAGCCGACGGCCGCTTTGGGAGTGGCCCATCCAAGGTCCGCGTGGAGGCCCTTCGTGCCCTCGCCGAGACAGGCGCCTCATTCATGGGCACCTCGCACCGGCAGTCCACCGTCAAATCAGCGGTGGGCCGGGTGCGGGGCGGGCTGTCCGACCTGCTCCGCCTTCCCGATGGCTACGAGGTGCTGCTGGGTAACGGCGGCGCCACGGCCTTTTGGGATGTCGCCGGGTTCCGGCTCGTGCGCGACCACAGCCGTCATGCGGTGTTCGGGGAGTTCTCGTCGAAGTTCGCACAGGCGCTCACTGAGGCCCCGCACGTCGGGCAGGTGGACGTCGTGGAGTCCGAGCCCGGCACACACCCCGAGATGACTGCCGTGCAGGGCGTGGATGCCTACTGCCTTACCCACAATGAGACCTCCACCGGCGTGGCAATGCCAGTGGTGCGCCCAGAGGGCGCCGACGGCGACGCCCTCGTGCTGGTGGACGCCACGTCCGCCGCGGGCGGCATGGAGGTTGACGCCAATGAGTTTGACGTCTACTACCTGTCGCCGCAGAAGGCGTTCGCCAGCGACGGAGGCTTGTGGCTGGCGGCGTGCTCGCCCCGCGCCCTCTCACGCATTGATGAACTGTCGGGGCGCTGGTGCCCCGCGTCGCTCGACCTCACCATTGCGCGCGACAACTCGCTGAAGGACCAGACCTACAACACGCCGGCTCTCGCCACCATCTTTCTGCTGGCCGATCAGATCGAGTGGATCAACGGGCAGGGCGGTCTGGAGTGGGCGCAGGCGCGTACCGCGGAGTCGTCGGGGGTCATCTACGACTGGGCCGAGTCGCGGGAGTGGGCGTCGCCATTTGTGAGTGACCCCGCGAAGCGCAGCACCGTGGTCACCACCGTCGACTTCGCCGACGAGGTCGACGCCACACTGGTCTCGAAGGTGCTGCGTGCCAATGGCGTGGTGGATACCGACGCCTATCGCAAGCTCGGTCGCAATCAGGTGCGCCTGGCCACATTCCCGGCCGTCACCCCCGATGACTGCCGCGCGCTCACCGCCTGCATCGACTACATCGTTGAGGCGCTGGCCGACTGACCGGCTAGGGCGATTGGCCTGATAACTGGGCCACCATGAGCATGATTGCAACGAGCGCCGCGATGATGGCCCAGCGGCGGCGGCTCGGTGTGCCGCGCCCCAGCCAGTCGGCCATGGGCCATGCGAGCGGCCAGGCCATGAGCCCGAGGCGCGCCAGCGACGTGACTGTGCCGCTTGACAGCGGCACGATCAGCATGAGGAACGAGTAGAGCACCCATGGCGACTTGAGCCCGCCCTCCTTGCGCCATAGCGCCGAGAGCAGCACCGCGTAAAGAATGCCGAACAGCAGATCGCGCACCACTGCCGACCAGTCGCCAGCCGTAAGGCCCGAGAGCTGCGACAACGTCTGTTTACCCAGCAGATCCCGGCTGCCAAGCATCTCGCCGCCAAAGACGCCGCCCACCGCCTTGCCGAGCTTGTCGGGCAGGAGCGACAAGAGGCCCACACCCAGTTGACCCCTGCCCCATGCCGCCTGCGCCTTGAGCGGCAGGTCCCATCCGCCCTGACGCACCTGCATCACCGTGAGGTACGACAACCCAATGACGGCTGTGGGAATCGCGGTGGTGATGAGCCTGCGCCAGCGGCCCTCCGAGCCTGCCGCCCACGCGAGCATGAGCACCGGCACCAGAACGATGACTCCCGTGGGGCGGATGAGCACCGCAAACGCCGCCACGAATCCCGCCCAGACAAACCGTTGGCGCCACGCGAGATATGCGGCGCCGATGGCGAGCCCGAGCGCAATACCCTCGGTGTAGGCCATGGATGCCGCGATTGCCGGCGGGGCGAGGGCCAGTACCCACGTGCTGCGCACGGCCATCACGTGCCCAAAGCGCGCCTTCGTGATGGCGAAGAGGGAGACCAGCGCAACAAGGAACATCCCGTTGCCGACTACCAGCGATACCCAGAACGGGTTGAGCCCCAGCGAGATGGCCGCCCACATGATCATGGGCAGAAGTGGGAAGAAGGCGACGTTGGTAAATACCTGGCCCACCTGGCCCACATCGAAGGCATACCCACGGTGGGCGATGTCGAGGTACCACGTGGTGTCCCAGCTGCCGAGCAGCGAGAACGACTCGGGCACCGACGGGTCGAGCGCGAACTCTGGGCGCCCGAGCACGATGCTGGCGATGACCGCGAGTCCGGTGATCAGCACGCGGGTCACCAGCCATGCGGCAAGCGGCACCCCGAGCCATCCCCACCAGGGAATTGCGTGGAGTCGCGTGAGAATGCCGCCGGTGGCCCGCGAGGGCACGGGTGGCGGTGGCGCTGGGTGCCCGTCCATCAGCGGGTGAGGATAGGGCGCGCGCGGTCGGTGCGCCGCACCGAGCCCGTGACAACTGACCACGCCCACCGTGCCGACGATGACCGCGCGTGAGCAATGGCGGCATCGGCCATGGCACCCGCGTCGGGATCGTGCACGGAATCGCCATGGCCCATCAGCAGGTGCAGCGCCGCAAATCCACGGAGCACCTGCGGCGGGGAGAACCGTGCGAACGGGTGCACGCCCACGCGCTGCCCCGGTGCCCGGAAGTACGACGCCGTGCCAAGCATCTCAGCCACCACCAGACACCTGCGATCGGCCCACCACAGTGCACGCTCGGTCCACCGGCGGCTCGACCGCACAGAGATGACCTGAAATGGCGTGTTGGGGATGGCATCGGTGGGCAGCCGGTGGAGCGGCACACCGAAGTGATGTGCCAGGAGCACGCAGTCGCGGTTGTGGCGGTCGAGCAGTTGGATGACGCCCACGACCGGGGGCATGGTGGCAAGGTGGTCGCGCACCGCCGGCGCATCCACCGGGTCCACGAGCCATGTTCCGCTGTCCACCACCACGGCGTGCGAAGCCCGCTGCATGAAGCCGGGGTCGGCTGCGATCCAGGTGACAAGATCGGTCGGGCCGTCGGAGAATCTCACGTCCATGGGTCCAATGGTGTCGCATCGATCGGACATGCGGGGCCGGGACCGGTCGGGGTGACCGACTCATCTGGGATAGTGGCCGCGTGAGCACCCCTGCAACGCCGATCGAAGACCATGCGCTGATCGGTGACAAGCGCACCTGCGCGCTCGTCACGAGCCACGGAACCATCGACTGGTTCTGCATCCCGCGCTTTGACGGCCCGGCGGTGTTCTGCTCGCTGCTCGGCAATCCCGACAACGGCGAGTGGCGCCTGGCACCCGCCTCGGGCGTTACCAGCTCGTCTCGCCGCTATATGGGCGAGACGCTGGTACTTGAGACCGACATGACCTGCGCCGAGGGCCGCGTACGGGTGATCGACCTGATGGCCCCGGAGCCCAGCGGACCGTGCATCGTGCGAATCGTCGAGGGGCTCGAAGGCGAGGTGCCCATGGAGTCGGTGGTGGCCGCGCGCTTTGACTATGGCCGTACCCGCCCCTGGGTGCGCCACCTGCCGCAGGGTGCCGACCTGGTGTCGGGTCCGGAGGCGCTTCGCATCGTCTCGCCCGTGCCCGTGGCCCGCCAGGAGGGCGACATCACCTTCTGCTTCACGACCCGCCCCGGCGAGCGCGTGGGGTTCACGCTCAACCACCACGCGTCCAACGAGCCTGCGCCCGCGGGCCCACACCACGAGCAGGCGCTCGCCAGTGCGCTTGAGTGGTGGGAGAGTTGGAGTTCGCGCTGCCCACTTGAGGGTCCGTGGCGCGACCCGGTGGTGCGATCGCTCATCACGCTCAAGGCGCTGTCATACGCACCCACCGGCGCCATGCTGGCCGCGGCCACCACCTCGCTGCCGGAGCAGCCCGGCGGCGTGCGCAACTGGGACTACCGGTATGGCTGGCTGCGCGATGCCACCTTCACCCTCTACGCCATGATGCTGGGCGGCTACACGCGCGAGGCAGTGGCCTGGCGCGATTGGCTGCTGCGCGCGGTGGCCGGTGACCCCAAGGACATGCAGATTATGTACGGAGCGGGCGGCGAGCGACGTCTGGCCGAGTGGGAGGTGCCCTGGCTCGACGGCTACGGCGGCGCGAAGCCGGTACGCATCGGCAATGCGGCATCCGACCAGTTTCAGCTCGACGTCTATGGCGAAGTGATGGACTCGCTGCACGTCGCCCGCCGTATCGGCGTGGAGGCCGACCCCGATACGTGGGCGCTCGAGCTTGCGCTCATGGAGTCGCTTGAGGCCCGGTGGCGCGAGCCCGATGAGGGCATCTGGGAGGTGCGCGGACCGCGGCGCCACTTCACGCACTCAAAGGTGATGGCCTGGGTGGCCTTCGACCGCGCCATCCGCGCCGTTGAGCACTCCGGGCTCGAGGGTCCGGTGGACCGCTGGCGGGAGCAGCGCGCGCAGGTGCACGCCGAGGTGTGCGCCAACGGCTTTGACGAGGAGATGGGGTCGTTTGTGCAGGCGTACGACGTGCGCCGTCTCGATGCGAGCCTGCTCATGATCCCGCTCGTTGGATTTCTTCCCATTACCGACCCACGTGTGGTGGGCACCATGGAGGCTATCCAGCGCGACCTCACGTACGAGGGGCTCGTCATGCGCTACGACGCCGTTGCCGACGAGACCATCGACGGCCTCCCTGCTGGTGAGGGTGCCTTCCTGCTGTGCACGTTCTGGTTGGTGGACAACCTGGCTATGGCGGGTCGCACCGATGAGGCGACCGCCCTGTTTGAGCGCCTGCTGTCGCTGCGCAACGACGTGGGGCTACTGGCGGAGCAGTGGGACAACGATGGCCAGCGCATGCTCGGCAACTTCCCGCAGGCGTTCTCCCACGTGGGACTGGTGAACTCGGCCTGGAACCTCGCGGGCGGTCGCCCCGCCGATGCCCGCTGGGCACGAAGCAGCGATCGTGATCGCGCTGGGGCTGGCGCCGCAGGCACCTGACTTACCGGCTGCCCTCGCAGGCGACGCGGTCGCCATCGCTGTCAAAGCGCTGGTCGTCAACACCCACCACCCTGAACCGTCGTGCCGTGATGTCGGAGCAGTCCAGATCGGGTGGCGGATTTGGGATGCAGGCGCCCGAGTAGTTGGGGTTACAGCCTGTGCGCGCACCCGCGGCCGTGCCGGTCGCTGAATATGCAGGCTTGGTGGTATCGCCGTTGCACGGTGACCCCCAGATACCCCGCTTGATACGGCGGGCAGTTGCCTCGGCCGAGACAAACTGCGGGGCGTACCGAAATGGACCCGATGGCCTGTAGATATAGGCCTTCGCGAACCCGTTGGCCACCAGTGCGTAGTTGACTGAGCCCCGTGCCCCTGACCGTCCGTCGCGGTATATGTAGCCGAGAAACCGGTCGTACTTGTCGCGGATGTCTTGTGACGAGTCTGACGCCACGCGCACTGCAAGCCCCACTGGCAGCAGGCGCGTGGTCTCAGCCGATGCCGCGGGACCACCGCACTGCACCGGGTACCCCGGGCGCTTGGTCTCCGGCGTGTCGATCCCAATCAGGCGAATGGTGGTCTGGAAGCCGCGCGAGACGATGCGCACGGTGTCGCCATCAACCACGTGATCAATGGTTCCGCTCAGCACGGTGGGCTTCTGCGCCATGGCAACAGGTGCCAGCACCAGCCCAACGGAGATGAACAGCAGAATGTGTCGAACCACGCGCGGCATTGTCATGAGTGTGTATCACCGCCGGGCTGCCCGGCGCTTACGCCACACCGCTAGCCTCACTGTGTGGAGAAGGATCCCGACGACCGCCTGATCGCGCCCTGGTCGCGATCGTCCCGCACGTCCGCCCGCGTTATCGCATGGCCCATCCGGTCATTCATGCGGTGGCAGGCGGCAGGTGGCGTGGCGCTGCTCGTCGCCACGGTGGTGGCACTGATCTGGGCAAACACCGCGGGCGACTCGTACACATCGTTCTGGTCGACGTCGTTCACGCTGGGGCTCGGCGATCACGTACTCACCACCAACCTGCTGGCCGTGGTGAACGACGCGCTCATGTTCCTGTTTTTCCTGCTCATCGGACTGGAGATCAAGCGGGAGTTGGCGATCGGCGAGTTGTCTGACCGCCGCGCGGCCGCACTGCCCCTGGCTGCTGCCCTGGGCGGCATGATCCTCCCCGCCGGCATCTACCTGGCCATCAATGCCGGCACGCCCGTGGAGTCGGGCTGGGGCATTCCGATGGCCACCGATGTCGCCTTCGCGCTCGCGGTGCTGTCGGTACTGCGAAGCAGGGTGCCCCAGGCCATCTGGGCGTTCCTTCTGGGCGTCGCCGTGATCGATGACATCGGCGCGATCATCGTGATTGCCATCGCGTACTCCAGCGGCATCTCCCTGGCGTGGCTCGCTGCCGCGGCGGGCGCCCTTGTAATGATGCGGGTGCTGATCTCAGCCCACGTACGTGCCCTGCCCCCGTACCTGATACTCGCGCTTCTCGCGTGGGCATTTACGGCGGCGTCGGGCGTGCACGCCACCATTGCGGGTGTGGCAATCGGGCTGCTCATGCCCGCACGCGCCATGCAGCGGCCGGCGGCGGTGTCGCGCGCAGCCCGCGAGGTGGCCGATCAGACCTCCGACGATCCATCGCCCCCCGATGCCGACGACAAAGCCTGGACCGAACTCGCGCACCTCAGCCGCGGTGCGGTCTCCCCTGCATCGCGGCTCATCCACGCGCTGCAGCCATGGTCGTCGTTCGTGGTGCTCCCGCTGTTCGCGCTGGCCAATGCCGGCATCGTGCTGAGTGCCGCGACCTTTGAGGCCCCCTTCGCCATGCGTGCCGCGGTGGGCGTGGGGCTGGCACTGGTGGTGGGCAAAGCGATCGGGATCCCCCTGGGTGCATTCATTGCCCTTCGCACAGGGCTGGGGCGCATGCCCGAGGGCGCGCGCTGGAGCCAGATGATGGGCGTGGGTCTGCTCGGCGGCATCGGATTCACCGTGTCGATGTTCGTGACCGATCTGGCGTTCACCGACCCCTCTATCAGCGAGGCGACCAAGGCGGGGGTATTGGGTGCGTCGGTGGTCGCGGCCATTCTGGGGGCGTTCGTGCTCGCCCGGGCTGGTCGCGCGTCCGACAAGGCGCACTAGCCTCGACCATATGAACGCACGACGCATGCTGCCCATCGTCGCCATGGGCGCCCTCGCCTGCACTCCCATGGCATCCGCGGCCTTTCACGTGACCGTCGCGCCGATCTCCAAGGCGCAGCGCGCGGCGATGACGCCCTCGGTATGGCGCGCTGGCTGCCCGGTGGACCTCAACCAGTTGCGTGCGGTCACTGCCACCCATCACGACTTCGCGGGCAACGATCGCACCGGCACGCTCATCGTCAATCAGGATGCCGCCACGGCCACCGCCACGGCACTTCGCAAGATGTACGCAGCCGGGATCCCCATCAGGAAGATGCGCCCCATCGAGGCGTACGGGGGTGACGACTGGAAGAGCATCGAGGATGACAACACCTCGGCGTTCAACTGCCGCAAGGCCACGGGCGGCGGCAACTGGAGCAACCACGCCTACGGGCGTGCGATCGACATCAACCCCATCGAGAACCCGTACGTCACCTCGGGTGGGTCGGTGGCCCACACCGCCAGCAAGGTGTTTATCGCACGCCGGCCCCGCCCCGGCATGGCCATTGACGGCGGCGCCATGGTGCGCATCTTCGACAGTCTCGGGTGGGGCTGGGGTGGGCGCTGGAGCGGAACAAAGGACTACCAGCACTTCTCCACCACGGGTCGCTAGCCCT
>CAJAPZ010000009.1 GCA_903943955.1 uncultured Actinomycetes bacterium | reverse complement strand
CCACAAGGCGCACAGTGTGTGCGCCTCATCACGACAAACGGGGGATCTGGGCATGGTGGATCAGGGGCCTGTATTCTCACCTAATGGTTCCCCCGCCTCCCCGATCTCCCCGCACACGCGGCGCCCATGCGGCCCGTACCGTCGTCGCACTCGGTGCGCTCGCCGGGGCCATTGGCTTCTCGAGTCAGGTTGCGCTCGCAGCGACAACACCCAGCGCAGCGATCACCACCAACTACATCGGTCCCAAGGCCGGTGGCGATGCCCCCAGCACGCTGTCGCTCGTGAATGGCGGCACCTCCGTGCTGTCGCTTGGCATGTCGTACACCGGCACCACCATTACCGGGCCGATGACGATTGTGGTCACGCTGCCGTCCGGCATGGCCCTTCAGCGCATCACGACGGTGCAGCGCACCGCGACCTCGCCGAAGCCCAGTTGGAACTGCACCGGCACCGTCCCCACGCTCACATGCCAGCTCAACAACGCTGGCACCAGCACGCCCTACGCACTTCCACCCGACACCACGGTCGAGATCCTCATCACCATGAAGGGCGGGCCCGAGGTTGCCACCGTTGCCGCCGGTGGTGCCCCGATTGATGCCGGACAGGCCACCGCCACGGTGAGCGTGCCCACTGACGCCGGCGTCCTCACCGGGGATGTCACACAGGTGGCGCAAGCGGTGGACGGCCCCCTCGCTCCGCGCATTTTGCTGGGCCAGATTCCGCGCCCCGGGATCGTGCCGACAGGATCATCCAGCCTGGATGGCTACGACATCCTGCCGATGAACGTTGGCGGCACCGCTGCCAGCAAAAATGGGTCCCAGCCCACGCTCCAACTGACCAAGGTGCTTCCGGCTAATCGGTTCGCCCGCACCACGATCACTGGCTCGGGCTGGAAGTGCACCCTCTCGGGTCAGGGCACCTGCACCATGATGGGTTCGATTGCACCCGGTACCACCGCTGACGTCATCAAGGTGCGCTGGCCGTCGCGACTCGATGCCAAGGGGCTGTCCGAGGACTGGGACGTGAGCGGCACCGCCGGCGTGACCACGGCAACGGGTACGGCAATCGCCGCCAGTCTCAATGCCCTCCCCGGCGCTGACCCCCAGCCCAACGCATTCCCCATTACCGAGCACTTCCGACTGCACGGCCTGCGCACCATCACCCACATGGCGCTGCACGTATCGGCACAGAAGGGCGTGAACGTGCTGGCCGGCAAGGCGGGGCGCACGTTTGTGGGCAGCCTCCACAACACGGGTAAGTCGATCGCGGCCTACCCCGCCATCCGCGTGAGTACCGAGAAGGGCGTGACGGCGACGATTCCTGCCAAGGGTTGGAAGTGCTCGGGATCGGCACCGTCAATCACCTGCGACCGCTCAGGCGTGATGTCGCCGGGCGACAGCGTGAGGTTTCCCATCAGCATCTCGGCAGCGGCATCGCGTCAGGCCGGCCAGAGCAAGGTGACGTTCGCGCCCCTTGGCAAGGGGCATGCACTGCGCGGTGAGTCGCGCACGATCCCCATCACCGTTGTCGATCCCGGCGACCCGCAGGCGACTCCGGAACTGTGGTACCAGCACAAGGGAGTGTGGGAGCAGTGGCGCTCCGGGGGTACGGAGCGCATCCCGTCGCGCGACGCCTTCACATACCGCATCAATCTCGTAAACAAGGGTGGCGATGCAGTTGCGCCCGGCGCGACCGTGACGGTGTCTCAGACTGTTGGCAAGGCAATGGCCCTGCAATCGATCACTCCAAGCACCGGGATGACCTGCGCCCAGACCGGCAGCGTGTCGTGCACCATGGGCGTGACTCAGGCGGTTGCACCGGGGGGCACCATCGCCCAGATCCTGGTGACCGTGAAGCCGCCCCAACCGATCAAGGTGGCGCCGCTCGGCGTGATCAACGGCAGCATCTCGGGCGGAAGTGGCCCGGAGACGCTGCCCATGCGCGTTGAGGTAACCGACAACCCCAACTCGTTGCGGCCATCCATGAAAGTCACCCGAATCCCGTCTGCCGGTGGCGTCGGGTCCGTGAGCATGGTGGTGGAGAATGGTGCCGTCGCAGGCGTGACAGGACTCACCGCACACACCACCATCCCCTCCGGCATCACGGTGTCGTCGGTCGCGGGCCTCGGATGGTCGTGCGGCGTGAAGGGCACGCGCCTGTCGTGCTCCTACCCGGCCACGCTCAAGGCAAGTCGCCGCACGCCGGGCGTGGTCATGAAGATCCGCGCAGGGCCAACCCACCGCCCCGCCACCGACACCCTCAAGTGGGATGCCCAGGGCGTGATGGTGGGCGTGGGCACGCATCAGCACGGCATGCGCAAGGGGCCCCTTCCAGTGCGCGGTGCCATCACCGTGGCCGCAACGGCAGCGCCCGCGGTCATCACCGCCAAGCGCCACATGACCGCCGTGGCACGGCGCGTGGCACTTGACGGCACCCAGAGCACGGGCAACGGCGTGTCGCTCGACTACACCTGGCGCCAGCGATGCACCACTGCTGCGGATACCGCCGCGCTGCCCGCCTGCAAGGGGCAGGTTGACCCGGTCGCATCAATCCGGCGACCGCACGTGGGGTCGACACATGCGGTGCTGCCGGTTCGTACGACGCGTACCGAGTTCCTGTTTGAGCTCACGATCACCGACGGCAGCGCGACCGCCAGCAAGCGGGTGTCTGTCATCGAAGCAGTACCGGCCAAGGTGTCGAAGTCAACATCGCGCACCAGCGGCGCATCGACCAAAGATGCCGCAGCCCGGTCGGCCGCAGTCAACGCGCAAAAGGCCGCGGCGCGCTCGCGAAACCAGAACAAGAGCAGTGCCACCGCATCGCGGCGCTCGACCGCTCAGACCAACATCGTTGATGCCAAGACCGCCAACAGCAAGGCACCGCACCTCGCGGTAGCCGGCGGCCCCATCATCACGTCGAAGCCCGGTGAGACGGTTGACCTGCGTGCCACCGCAGCGGGCCGCTGGTCGGGTGCGGTTGAGTACACCTGGACTCAGGTGACCGGCCCGGCCACCGAGATCGTGGATGCCAAGCGCGCAGATGCGTCGGTGCGCATGCCCGACGAGGCCACGCTGCTCGCCTACCGCGTGAGTGGGCGCGACGAGAAGGGCCAGACCTCATCCGGCATCGTGATGGTGAGCACCGGCGTGCACCCGTCGGGTGCGTCGGAGAGCACCTTGAACAAGGCGGCATCGGTGGCTGCCCGCGGCGGCACCATGCCGGTGGCATTCGGCACCGGCGTGTCGGGCACCATCTCGCGTGTCAAGGCGTCGTCAGGCGCCAATGCCGTGGAACAGCAGGGTGCCTCGAGCTACTCGTTCTCGGGCAGCAAGTTCACTGTGGGAAGCGTCACCATCGGTAACTCGTCGGGCACCCTCTCGCTGGCCGGGGTCACACTCACATCCGGCAGCGTCACCCTGCCGTCGGGATGGAACATCGGCCCCATCAGCATCAGCGGGTCGTCGCCGCTCATCATCACGTTCGCGGAGGGCAGCACCCCGGCATCGCTGGTGGGTCAGTTGATCGCCGCCAACTCATTTGCGCTGCTGCCGCTGCCCAGCGGATGGGCGGGCAATACCACCCTCACATTCGGCACAACGTCGTCCACCCTTGATGCAACTGCCACCGGTGATGGCGACGGCAGCGTGTCGGCCACGGGCACCATCGGTACCGACGGCACCTACAACGTGGCGGTGACCGCCGACAACGTGCTGCACATCGGATCGGCGCCCATCAACCTGAGCGGCTCGGTGACAAACCAGGGTGGCTCGGTGCAGTCGACAATCACCGGCACGCTCGCCAGCCCGACTGAACTTGCGAGCGGCGTCTCGGTGCAGTCGCTCACGGCCACCTGGACCCCCCAGGCGGCAACCGGTCCGGTATTCGTCGGGTCGGGATCGATCAACGTCGCCAGCGGATCGTCCACCCCCCTCACCCTTAACGCCAATCTTTCGTACACCAGCACCACCACGTGGAACCTCACGCTGACCGGATCGGGCGGGCCCACCTGGACCCCGCTGCCCGGCCTGAACCTGAGCGCGTCCAACTTCTCGGGCGCCGTGGGTCAGGCCAAGGGCGCGTGGGCCTGGAACATCATCGGCACGGTCCCCACGTGGAAGGTGTCGAGCGTGCTCACGCTCAACAACACCACGATTGACCTCACTGACCAGTGCACGGGTACTGGCACCGGAGGTTCGGCACCCTGCCCCGGCGGCTCCATGTTCCTCGAGCTGGATACCAACGCTGTGCTCGATCCGCCGCTCATCAGCCCCATCAACCTGAAGGCCGACGCCATTATCGGGCTGGGCGATGGCGGCGGGTTCTCGTTGGCCGCGTCGATGGGCAACGTGGACATCGCACCGGGCATCTCGCTGTCGAGCCCGGCACTGAATGTGACGTACGACATGCCGGCTGGCTCCGTGGCGGGCAGCATTGGCGCACCCACCTTTACGTCGTCGTCCGAGAACGGATTCTCGATCACCGCCCTCGGTGGTTTGAGCGTGCCTGGCATCGGGTCATTCTCATCAATCGCCGCCAACATCTCGTCGACCGGCTGGAGCCTGGGCGGGTTCGACCCCGACGGCGTGTCGATGGGATCGTCGAGCAACGGCAACCAGTCGGGCACCTACTTCGGCTGGTCGTCGTTTGCCGCCACCATGACCGCCGACCTGCCCGTGTTCGGAACGCAAGTGCAGCAGTTGACCCCCGGGACGATCTCGGTACTCGGCGGCTTCGCAGTGCCCTCGTGGTTCGGCAAGATCACAGGCAAGAGCGTGCCGCTCGCATTGGGTCAGATCCAGTTCAACCCGTCGACCGGCTTCTTTAACGCGGGTATCTCGATTCCGGGCGCATTCGACCTGCCGGGTGGCGGGTCGAGCATCAACGCCACCTCGCTCTCCTTTGACATCGAGAACGACATGTCCGGGCTGACGGTGTCGGTGGGCGCCAGTACTGCGCTGACCGTCAAGGGAATGAGTGGCGCGTCGCAGGCGCCCACGCTCGACCTCACCCTTGCATTCGACGTCACCACGCAGAACGTGGAGGCGTCGATGTCGTTTGTCGACCCGGCCGGGTGGCAGAACGCCTTCGGCGTTGATGGCCTCGTGGTGAACGACGCCTCATTCACGCTCATGATCAACCTCGACACCATGACGCCGGGGCTCAAGCTCATCGCATCAGGCTCGCTGCCCAGCAGCGTGGCCGGGCCCTTCCAGGTGCCGGGTCAGGGAATTCCCATCACTGTTGGCGCCGAGCTCGCGCTCACCAACCCATGCGTTGACTTCCAGGTGGGCGACAGCACCGGTACGCAGCCTGTGCTGCAGATGGATGGCGGGGCGATCACCGCCAACTACTTCGAGTTCATCCTTGCGCCCGACGGCTGCCAGCTGTCACCGCAGTCGGCACCCATTACCCCGGGCTTCCAGATGGCGTTCGACGGCAGCGTGCTGGGTACCACCGTGGATGTGTCGGCGTCGCTGCAAGTGGCCCCCACCACCAAGTTCACCGCGTCCATCGCAATCGGCGCCTTCCACCTGGGTGGCATGCAGTTTGAGCAGACCACCATCGGTGTGAGCCTCGATGAGCAGGCCGGAATCAACGACGTGTCGTTCTCCGGAGGGTTCAGCATCTTCGGCAACGGCATCTCGGTGGCCGGGTCGCTCGACCAGAACGGCCCGACGACCACCGCGACCCTCAGCATGGCCGAGCAGGGAACGTTCGAAGTCGCCGGGTTCAGCCTCACCAATATGAACGTGCAGACCTCGGTCACCTTCGGGCCGGGCGTCGAGAATTTGAGCATCGCTGCGTCGGGCAAGGTGAGCATCCTCGGCCAGATGGTTGACGTGCAGCAGTTCGACGCGACGATTGACAACGGCGTGGTGGAGGACGTGCAGTTCAACATCTCCACGGCGATCAACGTGCAGGACGTAGCCACCGCCACGGGCGACTTTGCGATGAACTATCAGGCGTCGAGCGACATCTTCGACCTCAATGCCCAGGTGGTACTCAGTACATCTGCGGGCTTCTCAATCGGCACGCCAGCCAACCCCGCCACACTCAATATCTCGCCCCAGTGCTCAGCATTCGAGGGCGAACTGGCAATCGGCAGCGTGTTTGACGCGACATTGTCGGGCACCATCGCCTACCAGGACGGTTGCCAAGAGCAGGTGCAGAACGCCCAGGGCCAGATGGTGACGGCGCACGCCGGCGACTTCTCCTTTGCCGCCGACAATGTGGCCATCAACATCGGCCCATTCTCTGCTGGCGGCTCGGTGTCGGTGGGCAATATCAGCGGCGTGGCGTACGCACAGCTGGCCACCACCCTCAAGCTTTCGCCGCAGAGCTCGAGCGATGAGGTGTCGATCGCCGGCGAGTTCCAGAGCAACGGCAACTTCGCCTTCACCGGCAACGGCCAGCTCGACCTTGCGGGCTTCGACCTGCAGATGGCCGTGAACGCCTCCAACCAGAACGGCAACGTGTCGGTGGGCGGCAGCACCCAGCTGTCGATTGCGGGCACATCGGTGTCGATCGCCGGTGAGTTCAGCGAGGTAGGCGGTGTGCCCTCAACCACCCTGACCGGCTCGATCAACGCGCTGTCGCTGGGCGGGTACGACGTGGGCAATGCCAGCGTCACCCTCTCGCAGACCCCACAGGAAATCAGCGTGCAGGCAGCGGTGAACATGTCGGTGGGCTCGGCCAGCACCGGAGAGATCGCGGCCGACGGCGCCATCACATTCGTCGAGCCCCTGGACGGCGGCGCTCCCCTCTTCTACGCCTCGCTCAATGCGACCCTCGGTATCCCATCGTTCGCGACCATGACGGGCGCGGTCACCTTCACCGACTGCGTGAACAACTGCACGCAGCTTGGGCCCGTCGACTTCACGATGAACGGTACGCTCGGTGAGAGCGGCTTCCAGTTCACCACCGACGTGAACATGTCGTCCACTGGAGACTTCACGGCCTCGGCCAACTTCGGCGACAACATGTGCACCGGCACGATCAACTTGTTGGTGATCCGGGCGGAGGGTTGCTTCGACTACAACATCGGCCTGTGGATTGGCAGTAGCGCGCCCTACGGCAGCCTCACGGCAACGGCAGGGGCCAACGTGGATATCCAGACCTGGGACGCAAGCCCCTGGTACGAGCCGTGGAAGTGGAGCTGGGGCAGTTGGCACAGCTTCGGGGTGAGCATCAGCGCCGACGTGCAACTTGACCCATTCAAGATGTGCGTGGGAGTGATGGGCCAGAACCTCTGCACCTAGGGGACACGTAAGCATTACGTTCCCCTAAGGACTTCCATACCTCCCCCGCAAGTAGACCCCATGGGCCTCTGCTTGCATCGGTACCGCATGGCCTCCCGAGATCGTAATTCCGAAATGCCGAAGCGGCATGTGATCGGTTTGAGCCTCATCGCGGCAATCGCGGTGGTGCTCGCCGGTTTCATCGCTGTGCGCGCAAGCCCGCTTGGCCCGGAGATACCCGCGACCACTCCAGCGGTGGCCCAGGTGGCCGTGCCCACGGCCGCCCCACCGCGAGATGCCCCGGTGCAGACGCCGACCCCTGGGACGGGGGACGCAGCAGCGCCCGTGGCTGAGGCTCCCTCACAGACGCCCGCTACGCCGCCGCCCACAGGCGAACCCAACCCACCTCGCCGGATCGCGGGCGTTCAGGGGCGCCCCCACCGGGCACCGCCTCCGCCCACGCGCGACCCCAACCCACCGCGCCAGATCGCGGACGTTCAGGGTCGCCCCCACCCGGCATCGCAGCATGCCGGCGGCGGGCGGGGGGATGCACCGCGCCAGCAGGCCGACGGAGGCTCGGGGTCGAACCCTCACGAACACCCCCGGCACTCCCCATCATGAGCCGACACCAGACCACCCGCCGCACCATTCGGCTCTACGCCATATTTGCCTCCGTTGCGGCGTCGCTCGGCATCGGTATCGCACTCGGCGCAGACCCGTGGCCCGGTCAAGACCCGGCCAGCGCCGCAGCACCAGCCGTGGCCGCGGCAACACCACAGATGAACACCGTGGATGCTGACAACGGGTACGACCAGCCGGACATCCGTACGGGGCAGTCGTGAGGGACATCCCGATCTGGTGGCTCACATCCCGGGCAACCGGCATCGTCGGGTACCTGGCATTGGCTGGCAGCATCGTGGCCGGGTTGGCATCAAAGGCACGGCTGGGGCAGCGAGCGGCGTCACCCCTTGCCCGGCTCGAGTGGCACAAGGTGCTGGCGATCACCGGTTTGGTGATGACCGCCGCCCACGCGCTGACCCTGCTCGGATCGGCCCGCAACTTCTCGGTGGCCGACGTGCTGCTGCCGGGAGCCATGGATTACCGGTCCATCTGGATGGCGCTGGGTGTGATTGCCTTCTGGCTCATGATCGCCGTGGCCATCTCCGGGTCGATGCGCGCGCGCCTCGGGCCCCGGGCCTGGAAGACCATCCACCTGTCCTCATATGGCGTATTTCTGGGTGCGACGCTGCACGGCCTGTTTGGAGGAACCGACAGCGGCCGCGTGGTGATGCTGCTCATGTACCTGGGTTCGGCAGGACTCGTGGCGGCGCTACTCACCCGGCGCCTGGTCGCTCCACCGGCACCGGTGCGCCGCCCAGCGCGCAAAGTGCCTGGCGCGACGACCGTCAACGACGCCAACGGTGCGGACACCATCACCTCGTAGGCGCCTCCCCGCGCGATTAGGGTCAGTCCCCGGGTGGGGTCAGTCCCCGGGTGGGGTCAGTCCCCGGGCGGGGTCAGTCGCTGACACAATTGTGCACAACACCCCCTGAGCAGGGCATCTCCCCGCGCGGGTGGGGTCAGTCCCCGGGTGGGGTCAGTCCCCGGGTGGGGTCAGTCCCCGGGTGGGGTCAGTCGCTGACACAAATGTGCACAACACCATCTGACCACGGCATCTAGCTGCGCGGCAGGTCCACAACCGCACGCAGACCAGTGCCCGTGGGGGCAGCATCCAGCCGGACCTCGCCGCCCGCACCCGCCACCAGCCGGTGAACGATGGCCAGACCGAGCCCCGAGCCCTCGCCTCGTGTGGAGCGTGGTGACCGCCAGAAGCGATCGAACGCGTGCTGGCGCTCCTCGGGTGACATTCCCGGACCCTGATCGGTGATGACGATCTGCACTGAGTCGCCCGTGAGGGAGGCGCCCACCGTCACATGACCACCGTCGGATGATGCGGTAACCGCGTTGTCCACCAGGTTGTCGATCACCTGCTCGAGCACGCCATCTGCCAGGCGCACGCGGAGCCCGGGCGCCACATCCGAATCGACCGTCACGCCCGACTCCGCGGCTAGGTCGGTCCAGGCATCGGCGCGGTCTCGCACCATCTCCGAGACATCCACGATCGCCACCGTGGCCTCCCGGCGCTCGGCACGGGCAAGGGCCAGCAGGCTGTCGACCATGCGCGACAGGCGATCCACCTCGGCGATGGCCGCCTCGGCATCGGTCTCACCGGCCGGGCCGGCACCGGCCCCCAAATTCTCGATGCGAAGCCGCATGGCGGTGAGCGGGGTACGCAACTGGTGCGAGGCGTCGGCCACGAAGGCCTCCTGGGCCCCCACCAGTGCCTCAACCTGCGACACCATCACGTTGAACCGGTGTGCCAGCGCGCGTACCTCCGGTGGCCCATCGTCCTCGGGTGCCCGGGCGCTGAGGTCGCCTTCTCCCACCGCTTTTGCCTTCTTCTCGAGCATCGCCAGGGGGCGGGCCACCCAGCGGGCGATGAGCCAGCCGATGATGGCGACCGCTGCGAGCGTGATGGCGCCCACGCCCAGCAGTAGCAGCCAGTAGTCGCGTGCCCGCTCCGAGATCTCAGACGTCGGATACGTCACACGCACCGCCCCATACACCGTGCCGGATGCCGCCACGGGCACGGCGACATACAGCAGGTCAGTGTCGAGGGTTTGGGAATACCGGCTGCCCGTGGCCACCGTGCCACCAAGAGCGGTGCGGATCTCGGGCCGGCTTGCCAGCGAGCGCACCCCGGAGATGGCGGGGTCGGTGTCGTACACCACCACGCCCGCGGGCCCGGTGATGGCAACCCGTGCGCCCGACTCGCCTGCGTAGCCCCGGGCCATCTCCGCGGCCCTGCGCTGGTTCGCCGCTGTGGGATCGCGCAAGTCATCCTGCACCAGCGACGCCACCACACCTGCGTCGCGTTCCATGCGAAGCAGCAGATCCTGCTGCAGGTTGTGCTGATGGGTGATACCGAGCGGCACCATCAACACCACCAGAACCACCAGGGTGAGAATGAGATACCCGGCAACGAGCCGGCGGGTCACGCTGAGGGCGTCCCGAGCCGGAAACCCACACCACGTACCGTCTCAACCCACGCAGGGTCGCCCATCTTGCGGCGAAGCGATGACACGTGCACGTCGATGGCCTTGGTCTGCACCGCCCAGGTAGTGCCCCACAGGCGGCGCAGCAGATCGTCGCGGCTCACGACCGCGCCGGGGTCGGCAATAAGCATGGCGAGGATGTCGAACTCGCGAGGCGTGAGATGAAGCTCTTGGCCGCCAATCGTGACCCGACGAGTGCGAAGACTGACCTCAAGATCCCCCGAAGACATCTCGTCAGGCACCTCATCCACAGCCCCGGAATCCCCACTGCGGCGCATGACGGCATTGATTCTCGCAATCAATTCGCGCAAACCGAACGGCTTTACCACGTAGTCGTCAGCACCGATCTCGAGGCCCACGACACGGTCGACTTCCTCGCCCCGGGCGGTGACCATGATGATTGGCACGCGGCTGCGGGTACGCCACTCCCGGGCCACGGAATACCCATCCATGTCGGGCAGGCGCAGGTCCAGCAGGATGAGGTCGGGCTCAGGTGCGGCGAGGGCCTGTGCCCCCGTCGCCACGCGCTCTACCTCGAAGCCCTCGCGGCGCAGGCCGTCGGCCAACGGGATGGCGATGGAGTCCTCATCCTCAACGATCAGCAGTCTCATGGGGTCAGTATCGCCTCCAAGTGGCGAATGTGCAGGACCTTTGACGAATCCTTACCCTTCGGAGGCGATATGTGAAGACGCTGCTTCGAACTCCTTCACAGGTGCATTCCTATGGTGTACCTGTCAGATGTCGACGGAGGGATTCATCCAGTGTCTACCAAGGGACTCGTCATTACGCTTAGCGGCCTCATCGCCGCCATCGCACTTGTGGTGGCCATGATGGTCGTGCGCTCGGTGCCCCTGGGCCCCGACGGGCCGCGCATCAGCAGCGCCCAGTTGACGAAGCGCACCGCGGCTGCGGACCGACTGGAGACGCGCCTGCGCGTTCTGGCCAACGACGTGCCGCCAGCGCTGCCGGACGTTCCACAGCGACTGACGGCGGCGGCGGGCACGGGGGCCACCGGCGCTTCGTCCAACGCGCCGACGGGCAATGCTCCGGTGGCGCGCACCCTCTCCAACACCTCCCAGCCGGTGGCGAGGTCGTCATCGTCGCCCGGTGGCGAACGGGAATCGGACGAGGGCGATGACTACGAGCACGAAGGTGCAGAGAGGGATGGAGGCGAGTATGAGGACGACTGAACAATCCAAGAAGTTGGTGCGCCGGACGGCAATCGGCGGCAGCCTGCTGGCAATGACCGCCGTTGGCGTGGCATTCGCGGCCAATCCGTACCCGCACACAACCCGGCCGCCCGACCCCACGCTGGCATCGCTGCAGCAGCGGGAGAAGGTGCTGGCACGCGACGCCACGATCCTCAACGCGGAGCACACGGCCGTATGGGATCAATACAAGTCGGCGCTGGCGGAGCGCACTCAGCAGATCGAGCAGATCAACGCGGTTAACTCGCAGATTCAGGCACAGCAAAGCCAGCAGGTCGCAGCAGCAACGTCAAGCAGTTCGCAGAGCTACGCACAGTCATCACCGCAGGCCACCTACGTGCCATCGGCGCCGGTTGCGAGTTCGGGCGCGTCGTGATGCTTCGACGCGAATTCCGTGCAATGGGCACCGACGTGGAACTGTTGCTGGTACCCGCCGTGGATGCCGACGAGGCCGAAGAGGCCCTCGCCGCTGCCGAGCGCGAGATTGCCCGCATCGAGGATGTCGCGAGCCGCTTTCGCCCAGACTCCGAACTGTCGCGCCTCAACGCCGCCGGCACGCTCGAGGTGTCGCCCGACCTGATGCGCATCGTCACGCTGGCGCTTTCCATGCGTGATGCCACCGGCGGGCGCTTTGACCCAACGGTGCACGCGGCCATGGTGGCTGCCGGCTACGACCGCACGCTTGCCGACATCCCGGCCGACGGTCCCGACGCGGGTGCCCCACAGCCCGGAGGTGGCGACGTAGTTGCCGACCCCGGAACCGGGCGCATCACCCTCGGCGCGGGCGTGGCCATTGACCTGGGCGGCATCGCCAAGGGCTGGGCCGCCGACCGGGCAGCGGATATTCTGGGCATGGCGGGATCGTGTCTGGTGAGCATGGGAGGCGACATCGCGGTGCGTGGATCGCTGGACGGCGAGCCGTGGCCTATCGAGGTGGAGCATGGTGGCGACACCGCCACCATCGGCCTCACCCGGGGCGGCATGGCGACGTCTGGCACCGACCGACGCCGCTGGCGCCGCGGCGGTGAGCAGATGCACCACGTCATCGACCCGGTCACCGGCCGCCCAAGTACCACCGACCTGGTGCGGGTGACGGCGATCGCCGAGGATGCCGCACACGCCGAGGCATGGGCCACGGCCCTCTTGGTATCCGGCGCGGATGCCGCAAGCGAGGAAGCCAACCGTATGGGCATGCCCACGGTGCTCGTTGGATCTGACGGCCACACCACCAGCGTCGGAGGCCTCGTATGAGCAACGTCTCGTTCTGGTGGATTCTCGCCCGCTCATCTGGCGTGATGGCCTACGTGCTGCTGACGGCCAGCATGGTGGCCGGCGTGTTTCTGCACAGCCGCCTCATGCAACGCATGGCGTCGCCCATCGCCCGCATGGAGTGGCACAAGGTGCTGGCCATTCTGGCGCTCCTCATGGTGGGCCTGCACGGGCTCGGCCTGGTGATGGACACCTATGTGAACACCGGCTGGCTCGACCTGATCGTGCCGGGGTTGGCGACATACCGCACCTTGTGGACCGGATTCGGCGTGGTCGCCCTGTGGCTCATGCTCATCGTCTCGGCCACGGCCGGCGCCCGGAAGCACTTGAAAGCCCGCACGTGGAAGGCCATTCACTTCGCCAGCTACGCAGCATTTATCGGCGCTACGGTGCACGGTCTCATGACCGGCACCGACAGTGGTCTTCCCTGGATGCTGGCCATCTACATCGCGTCAACCGGCTTGGTCGTCGGCGTTTCTGCCCGCAGGTTTCTGTCCGGGCCCAATGCCCCGCTCAAGCGGCGCAGAGCGGCGCGGGCAGCCAGCGAGCGCGCCAGTCATCCGGATCATGCGAAGGCCGTTCCCGAATCCACTCCCGTACACGTGGAGATTCCTCCGCTGCCGCCGCTCCACGACGACGCCTCGGACCACACACGGGAACTCACGATGCCCGCGGGTGACCGCGAGTGATGCGGTTCGCCCGACCAGTGCGGTGGGCGCTGGCCGTGGTGGCCGTGCTCGCCGTGGCGGCCATCGGCGTGTTCGCCAACTTGGCGGTGCTGCGATCGGGTGCCGAGGCGTCGGCCATTGGGTCGCTGAGCGCCAAGGGAATTGCCAAGGGCCAGACGTCGCCGGAGGTGGCAGCCGATCATGGTCGCCCCCTGCTCCCGGCGCCGAGAGCAGAGGGCGACCATGATCGGGACGACGACGACGACTAACGCATCAGTCGCTGAAGGGCACCCCTCGGATGGCCGCCAATACAACATGAGGGTCGAGGGCCTCGGGGTACACCGATGGGTCGGCAGCCAGAGCCGTGAGCGCAGCCTCACCATCGGCGTTCATTCCCCAAAAGGTAAGGCCGCCGCTCCCAACGGCTCCCTCTCGCCGAATCCCGTCATCCACATTGGCATCAGGACGTCCTGAGGGCGCCAGGGCAGCACGGCAGCAGGGCTGTTGAGGAGTGCGGCCTCGCGGCGCAGCAGGAGTTCCTCGTTCGAAAACGGGCTCATGCGCTGCCGCCAACGACCTGTCGGCCGCGATGGCACGCAGTTCATCGGCGACGCGAGACCATCTCGGGCTCACCGGAACTCCTTCACGAAGGTTCATACCTCTCGCAGAACGACCTCTCGGAGCGAGGACCGTGCACACGAAAGCGATTTCAAGATAATCCGCTTTCGTCCTAAGGGCGCCCCAACATCGGGGCATCAAGAAAAACGGTAAACCGCGATCGCGGCGATTGGAACCGGCCAAGAGGTCAGGTTTCCAGCGGGTTGGGATCCGCTCCCTGACGGATCCTGACGACGACCCTCGCATCGCGGTTGATCGTCGCCTGGCGCTGGCCACCACTGGGCTCAGCCGGAGTCGGGCTGGCCATCCCCCGTCTTTGCCGGGAGATGGCCGGAGCCGCCGTTACGCAGCGCGCCTGCGTGTGGGGCGTGCGATCCGCGGCGCGTGCTGCATGCTGCGCGCATGTCCGCCATCGGAATCGGTGGGGTAGGCGGTCATCTGGATGACCTCGCCGTGCAACTCCAGGCCCGAACCGGTGGCCGCCTGCGCGCTCAGGCGCAGGTCGTCGCCCAGACCTGCCGATGGCCGCCGGGTGGCCTCGGCGGCCGATACCGCTGCAAGGAACGCGTCGGCCTCCCTCTTGCCGATGCCCTGGCCATCCACAAACGACAGGGCATCCATCACGTAACCGGCAAGCAGCGCCTGATGCAGGCCCTCGTACGCCTCGGCCCGTGACACGGCATCCATGCACACCACCTCGCCGCCGTAGCCCAGCAGCACCCCGCACTGGCCCGGGCGCAACGGGAACTCGCCCACCAACCTGTCGAGGTCCGGCTGCACGTGGCGCACGGCGTCGGAGTACGCGGTGGTGGGAGACGAACTTCCCCGCTCGTGGTGGGTGTCGTCAACGGCGCCCCACACGGCCGACTGTGCCACGCCGCGGGCCAGCGGTGCCGAGCGCAGGTGCTCCTCCTTGGCCCTCCGTACGCGCGGCGAGCTGGTGCGTCGAACGGCGCTGAACACCCGCTGGTGGTCGCCATTGCCATCGGCGTTGTAGTTCCAACGGCCGGCCTCGACGCACGACACCGGAACGACCAGCGTGCTGCCGGCCTCCACGAGCACCGACACGTTGAGAATGCGGTTCTGCTTGGCGCCTTCCAATTCTTCGCCGTCGTACATCAGCACCCGGTGTGGCGTGGGATTCGCGACCAGCAACTCCCCCACCACTCCATCTTCATCAACCTCGGAAATCGAAAGCCCGAGCGCAATGGCTTCGGCAAGAGTGATGTACGCGGCAACCGGCTCAGTCACCGGATACAGCGGCACAACGGTGATGCCCCGGTGGGTGACCGGCTCCCCGGCGGCGAAGGCGTGCGTGAGAGTGGTGGCAGTGCTCATAACGAAATCTCCTGACGTGTGTCAACACCCAGGAGTCAGGCACCACCAACCCACCCCTTACGCCCCACCGAGCCCCCCACGGGGTCAGTCCCCGGGTGGGGTCAGTCCCCGGGTGGGGTCAGTCCCCGGGTGGGGTCAGTCCCCGGGTGGGGTCAGTCCCCGGGTGGGGTCAGTCCCCGGGTGGGGTCAGTCCCCGGGTG
>CAJAPZ010000008.1 GCA_903943955.1 uncultured Actinomycetes bacterium | reverse complement strand
ACGGGTGCCAGCACCACCTGGCGACTCAGGTTCACGATGCCCGCTGGGTCGGCCATCACATCATCCTGGAGCGGAGCAGCCGTACGAAGCGCCGACGCCGTGACGGTGACGCCGCCCGCCTGGGCAGCGGTGATCACTCCTGGCGCCAGATCGACCTCGTTCGGATTCTGTGCATCCGGTACGGGTGAGGTGTCGGGCGTGACCATCGGATTGGTTTCATGATCAACACCCGCAACTTGCATTCACGGACTTGCGAGAGTGTCATTACCGCAGACGATCCGCGGAGCCCCCCGGATCCAGCGATCAGGAGAACGCAATGAGGCCTCGTCTCTGGACTGCAATCGCCTTGGCGGCCGCCGTTGCCGTGCCCACCGTGGCGCAGGGCGCCACGGTTTCGGGAACCGTCAAGGGTGGCAAGGGGATGAAGATCTCCGCCATCGGCCTTGATGGCACCGCCACCACCGGCACCATCAAGAGCAACGGATCATTCAAGTTGAGCGTGCCGTCGAGCCGTGCCAAGAACGCCACGTTGCACCTCATCACCAAGACCGGTGATTACTACGGCCCCATCGTGCTGGCGAAGAAGGGCACCACGGGCTACTCACGGCTGAACAACAAGACCGTGAACCTGGGTGCCATCACCAAGAAGGCCGGCTACGGTCTGGTGACGACCACGCCGCCCAAGGGCACCTACAGCACCAAGGCCGGCACCGAGAAGGTGACCAAGGCCGGTGCACCGCTGGGTGCCGGCAAGCTCGGTCTGGTGAAGGTGGCGTCCTCGGCGGCTGAGCTCTCGGTCAAGGGCGAGATGCAGTCGGGTGGTGGATCGGGTGGTGGATCGGGTGGTGGCACCGGGAATGACCCGGGGAGTGGCGCCGGCTCGGGAAGTGGGTCCAGCGGTGGTCAGCAGGGCGGCAGCAATCCCACAGATCCATGTGGTACCGCACTGGGTGGCGACTGCGACAAGGACGGCGTGCCGAACGCGTTCGACGTTGACGACAACGGCAACCTCACAATCGACATGACCGACGCCGTATCGGTGGCGAGCACCGCCACACTGCTGACCTACAGCGACGTGCGGCCGAGCATCGGAAACACGGTGAACGCCAACGCGGGCACCACCCCGGAGCAGATCAACGCATTCCTCGGCAGCAGCAGCACGGAGTCGTCCACAGGGCTCGCGCTGACCTTTTACTACTCGTCGCAGGACCTCATCGGCACCAGCAGCGGCACGCTTACCAGCGTGTGGGCCACCTGTGGCACCGGCGCGCCGTGGTGCGCACCGGGCACCGGAACCGGCACGGTGTCGGGCTTCAGCGAGTACCCGCAGATCCTCCCTGACGTCGCGGCCTTCGGATCCGTGAGCTGGGGCACCTACACCGGCAGCACCTGCACCACACAGGGGCAGCCGTGCCAGGCATCCAGCACCCCGTCACCGGGCAATGGCTTCCAGTCGTCGTCCCAACAGGGCGCACCGGCGGGATCCAGCGTGTGGACCGCCTTCACCAAGCCGAACGCTGCCGACACTCTCGGTACCGTCAACGCCGACAGCGTGCTGACGCTGAACTACCGGGGCAATGGCATCACGCAGTCGCAGAAGCCCATCGCCATCAGTCCGTACTTCGTGACCACACCCGCGATCACCAACGTGGTGACCGGAGCCATGAACCGGGCGCTCTCGTACCCGTACACGGCAAACGAGGGCACCAGCCGCGTCAACGGCTTCCAGATGGGGGCTGACGGCACCCTGGCGCTCACGCTCTGGCGCCCACAGCGCCTGGGCCTGCCGGGTGAGACCAACCAGTTCTACGACGTCGGTGGCCTGCACTACGGCCTGACGCTCGACTCCATCAGCACGGCCGCCAACCCCAATGGGGAGCAGCGGGCGAATCAAGAGGTGGGCTGCGCCCTCACTGCCGGTAACGGTCTGGGTGGCAACAGCCCGGCGCTCGATGGACTGTGGAACGCCATCACGCCGCTTCAGGACGCCACGATCACTGATCAGGTTCCCAACCCGGCCAACACGGTGTCGCTGTCCGGCAACATCCTGACGTGTGCACAGGGGGCATTCCCCGGCCAGAACCTGGCCGGTGGCAGCGCCAACCTGT
>CAJAPZ010000007.1 GCA_903943955.1 uncultured Actinomycetes bacterium | reverse complement strand
GCATTCCGCGAGGGCCTCGACGTGCATGCGGCCACGGCCGCCGAGGTATTTGGCGTGCCTCTTGCCGAGGTGGACAGGCCTCTGCGGGACCGCGCGAAGGCCGTCAATTTCGGCATCGTCTACGGCATCAGTGACTTCGGCTTGTCAGAGCAACTGGGCATCACCCGTGTTGATGCCCGCGAGTACATCGATACCTACCTGGCTCGATATCCCAAAGTGGGTGCGTTTATCGCGGGCATCATCGAGCGGGCCACTACTGATGGATTTGTCACCACGCTGCTTGGCCGGCGCAGGCCGATCCCTGAGCTTACGGCCCGCACCCAGCAGCAGCGGCAACTGGGGGAGCGTCTCGCCGTCAACACGGTCATTCAGGGGTCGGCGGCCGACATCATCAAGATCGCGATGATCCGTGCGGCGAATTCCTTGAAATCGGCGCCAGGGCTCAATGCTCGCCTCGTGCTGCAGATCCACGACGAATTGCTCGTGGAGGCCCCACCGGAGCGCGGTGGGGCAGTGCGATCGCTCATCATTGAGGCGATGGTGGGTGCATACGCGATGGATCCGCCGCTGGCGGTGGATGTGGGGGAGGGCACCACATGGCTGAAGGCCAAGGCCTGACCCCCCAGTGGGATCCGCCCGCGCCCGAGCCCGGGCTCGACCCATATGCAGTGCTCGAGGTACGCATGGATGCACGCCCCGAAGTGATTGAGGCGGCGTTCAGAGTGCTGCGGGAGATGGCTGCGAGCGACGTGAATGACGGCGCCCGCTGGCTCGCCCGGCTTAATTGGGCGCGGCGGGTGCTGCTGACACCTGACCGCCCGGGCTGAGGCGCGGATCCCGCCTATACTCCCGCGTTCCACTCATTCGACCGGTGTCATCTGCAGCGTCTGGATGGCACCGTTTCAGCCAAGGACACCAACAACATGAGCACTGCAATCCCAGACGACGTGGTCATCATCCCACTCGATACCCCCATCTTCACACTTGATGGACCGGAGTACGTCGAGGTCGACGGACAGATGATCCCGAACTACGACATCACCATCCCGGAGTTCGGTGAGGGCGATGTCGTGTCCGGTCGGGTCGTGCGCATCGACAAGGACGAGATCCTGGTCGACATCGGATACAAGAGCGAGGGTGTCATCCCCCTCAGCGAGCTCTCAATCCGTAAGTCGGTCAACGTTGCCGATGAGGTGCAGCTGGGCGAGATGATCGACGCCCTGGTCATGCAGAAGGAGGACCAGGACGGTCGTCTGGTGCTGTCCAAGAAGCGCGCCCGGTTCGAGAAGGCCTGGAAGCGCATCGAAGCCGCCTCAACCGCGGGCGAAACCGTTGAGGGCACGGTCATCGAGGTCGTCAAGGGCGGCCTCATCCTCGACCTCGGGGTGCGCGGCTTCCTGCCCGCCTCGCTGGTTGACATCCGCCGCGTACAGGATCTCGACGAGTTCCTCGGTCAGAAGCTCGAGTGCAAGGTCATCGAGCTCAACCGCAGCCGCAACAACGTCGTGTTGTCCCGTCGCGCAGTGCTCGAGCACGAGCGCCGTGAGGTGCGTCAGCGCATTCTCGACGACCTGGAGCCCGGCAAGGTCGTTGAGGGCACCATCTCGAACATTGTGGACTTCGGTGCCTTCGTGGACCTCGACGGCATCGACGGCCTCATTCACATCTCGGAGCTCTCGTGGAGCCACGTGAACCACCCGTCCGAGGTGCTGAACGTGGGCGAGAAGGTAGACGTGAAGGTGCTCGAGATCGACCGCGACCGCCAGCGCATCTCCCTCGGCCTCAAGCAGACCCAGGCCGATCCGTGGCAGAGCGTCATCGAGACCTACCAGATCAACGACATCGTTCCCGGCAAGGTCACCAAGGTGGTCACGTTCGGTGCGTTCGTGGAGATCCACGCGGGCGTCGAGGGCCTGGTGCACATCTCCGAGCTGGCCGACCACCACGTGGAGAACCCGCGGGAGGTCGTCAACCAGGGCGACGAACTCGAGGTGCGCATCATCGAGATTGACGCCGATCGCCGCCGTCTGTCGCTGTCGCTCAAGCGCGTCACCCCGGCGCCGGACGGATCCACTGAGGGTGCCGTTATGAGCTTCGGTGGTGACGACGACGATCTGACCGACGACCTCGGCTCCGAGCAGGGCGCGGAGATTGAAGAGAGCCCCGCAGCGGTGGCCGCCGAACTCGAACTCGACGCAGCCGCCGTAATGACCTCTGGCGATGAGGCAGCCGAGCCCGATGAGGTCGTTCCGGTCGAAGAGGCGATCGAGCCTGCCGAGTCCGAGGACTAGGCAGCAGCCCATGCGGAGTTCCCCGGTCTGCATCGGCCTGACCGGGGGAATCGGCTCCGGGAAGTCCGCGGCCCTTCAGGCGTTTCTGCGCCGGGGGGCCGCGGTGTGTTCCGCGGATGATGTAGTGCACGCGCTGTATGCCGATCCGATGGTCATCGATGCTGTGCAGCAGCGGTTCGGACCCGGGGTCATCGCGCCCGATGGCGCTGTGGACCGCGCTGCCCTGGGCGACCAGGCAATGGCTTCCGATGGAGGCATGCAGTTTCTCGAGGACCTTCTCCACCCTCGTATTGCGGAAGCCCGCGTGGAGTGGATCGCGCGGCAGCGAGCGCTCGTGCCGAATCCGCCGTTGATGGTGTGTGAGGTTCCATTGCTATTCGAGGCTGGGCTCGGGGATCGGTTTGATGCGATCGTCGTTGTGACGGCCTCAGAGTCAGTGCGTCGGGCGCGGGTGTCAACACGCGGACAGGACTTCGATGCGCGCGCGGCGCTGCAGTGGTCCGAAGACCAGAAGGTGCGCGGCGCCGATGAGTCGTACGTGAATGACGGCACTGAGGCCGCACTGGATGCGTGGGTCGGCGAGGTGTTCGGACGATGGGCGGTGGATGGCTCGCGCTAGGCGACGCGGCCGCGGCCGCCGCCTCGTCTGGCTTGTAGTAATCATCGGTGCGCTTGTGGCCACCGGGATGGTCATCCATTCGTCAAAGCCGGCGTGGTACGCGAAGTTCTGGTACCCGCTCGACTACACGACTGCGATCAACCGGGAGGCGCGGGCCGATGGCCTCGACCCCGCGCTCCTCGCGTCGGTCATCTGGCGCGAAAGCGGATTCGACCCGGCCGCGCGCTCCCACCGGGGCGCCGTGGGGCTCACTCAGGTGCTGCCGTCCACGGCTCGTGAAATCGCAGCGTCACCCGATCCACCGGTGGGCCGCGCTGCAGATCTGGCCGATCCGGAGGTAAATATCGCGTATGGGGCCTGGTATCTGGGCATGCTCATCGACCGATACGGCGGGTCGGTGCCCGATGCACTCGCCGCCTACAACGCCGGGGCTGCCAACGTCACCAAATGGAAGCAGCAAGCCCTCGCCCGCGGCGGTGAGTTCAGGCTGCCCGACGACATTCCATTCGCTGAGACCAAGGCATACGTGCAGGACATTCTCGCCGCCTGGGCGGTGTATCGCCGCACGTATGGAGACCAGCTGGCCGCACCCTCGTAGCCGTCGGCTACACCACCACAGTCCAGGGAAGGGCCTTCCATGTGGTGACCAGCCCATTCACCACGTACGGGTCGCGCAGCACGTACTCGCCGACCTCGGCAGGGTCGCACGGGTTAAAGACGATGGCGGCGCCACTCACCGGGTCGCCCACTGCACCAGCCATCAGGATCGTGCCGCCATCCTTGAGCTGCGTGAGCAGCGCAATGTGTGCGTCGCGATAGGGTCCGCGGCGTTCGATGATGTCGTCGACGTACTCGTACAACAGCAGGGTGTGCGTGTCGGGATCCACGTGGCTCCTTTCGGGCTTCCTCGGCGCTGCACTCTAGTGGGGGAAGGCACACCAATGATGGACCTCGACGCGGCCCTGGCACTGACCCAGAACGTGACCAGCGCTTCGATGTGCGATGCCATGGCGAAGGTGCGGGGCCATCAGGCCCATGCCACGGGTCTCATCTGCGCCCGCCCGGGAACTGTGAGTGCCGGGTTCGCTGCCACCATTCGATTCGGGCCCCGCCGCGACGACCTGCCGGTGCATGATCTGGCGAGCGCCGCCGGGCATGCCCTCCGCGACGTGCCAGACGATGCCATTCTCATTCTTGCCGCACCCGACGCGTCCCGTGAGGCCCTGGCGGGAGGCAAGAAGCTCGCGGCGGTCGAAGAGGTCGGGTACGCGGGCGTGATCGCGTGGGGCGCTATCCGCGACCGCGAGGAGGCAGCGGGCTACGAGATGGGGGTGTGGGCGCTGCACGAGACCCCACGTGCCAGCGGCGACCTGCTCCAGATCATCGACGTCGGGGCCGCCGTGTCGTTCGGCGGCGTCACCGTCGTGCCGGGCGACTGGGTGCACATCGATGCGGCAGGCCTGGTGGTCGTTCCCGCCGCTGATCGCGATGCTGTGCTGCAGGCCGCGGTGATCATCGAAGACGCCGACCAAACCGCGGTCGCCGAGATCCGACGCCGCGGCCGTCAGGCGCGGGCGTAGCGCTCAGGCGTCCTCGGCAGCCAGATCTGGGGCGATGGTGTCCTTGTCAGCGACCGGGGGTGCGGCAACAGCGTCGCGCCACGTGGCGGGCAGGTCGTGGTTCCACTCGCCCTCTTTGGGACCGCTGCCCGGGGCGCTCACGGGGTTGAGGCCAAAAAAGCGGTTGGGATGCGTGCTCTGCATAATCAACTCCCGGATGGTTGCGGTGCGCGTGCATCCTACTCGGGTGGGGCACCTGCGTTACCGGTCTTGAAGCGGGGCAGGCGTTCTACCCACCACGTGTGAGTGCCGGCTGCACCAGCTGCGCCGTAGGCATCGTCCATGTGATGGGCCATCCGCTGAAGTGCGTCGCGCCAATCGGAGGCGGTGGGCGCCATTGCGGCATCGGCGAGCGCGACGGCGGCAAGCTCCCATGGTCCTGTGCGCCGAGGGGTCGGAAGGTCGGCGGCCTCAGAGGCGCTCAACTTGATGGCATCCGGGGAGAGTGCGGCTCCGCGGTGGCGATCAAATGCGAGGCGGGAGAGGTGCGGCGAACACAGCGCCGCCGCAATGAGCCACGATCGGTCGGCCGAAGCGGGGAGGGCGATGACGGGCACCGATGGCACAACATCGCCCACGGGATCAACCGCGCACTCGAGTATCCGTGTCTGCGTCGCGAGCATCGCCTTTGGGCCCGTCACCGCGTCGAGCCAGGCAGACACCCGCCCCGCCGAGCGAAGGGCATCGGCATCAACCCGCGGGCGATCCCATTTGCGGTGGGCAATGCGAGCGGGAATCGTGCCCCAGAGGACGCGGCCCGGGTCGATGAGCCCTGCCGTGACCACGCGCATCCCCGTTCCGGACTGAGCATCGGACAGCGCCGCGGTGAGGGCGTAGTAGTGGCGACGGAACCCGGCGATGGGGGTTGTGAGGTCACCGATGGTGCTGCCGCTGGACGGGGCTATGCGATGCAGGCTGTCGCGCCATTGCTCACCGGCGACGTGGGCGGCTGGCCGGAACACTGATGTGCCGGTTGGGGCCGCGTGACGGCCCGCAGATCGCCGAATTGTTGTGTGGGGTTTGCCAGCGCGGGTGATGACCACACCGCACACGGTGACGGCAGCATCGAAAACACCTTCGCCGTCGGTCCAGAGCCACTCAAGAGTGCCCTCCTCCAGCACCTGCGCACGTGCGCCAGTTGCGTCCCGGCTGGTGAGGAATGACGTGGGCAGGATCATTCCCACGCGGCCGCCGGGCCGCACCAGCCTCAGTGAATCGAGCAGGAAAACCGTTGCAATATTTGTGAGGGCTGCGATTGAAGGCCCAAGGCGTGCCCGCAGCTGGGCGCGAGTGTGGGCGGGGATGGCACCACGCCGCGAGGTCGGGGAGAGGAATGGCGGATTGGCAACGACTGCGTCGAACGCACCATCGCGCAGGGGCGAAGGGCGAAGGAGCGCGTCGGCACAGATGATGGTGGCTCCTCCAGAACCGGCGTCGGCAAGTGCATGCCGGGCGCGCTCGGCACGGCCCGGGTCCAGCTCGACCCCGAGGAGATCTGCCCTATGGGATGCAGAACCACAGGCCGCCACCGCGCGGAGGAGGTTTCCCGCCCCACACGCCGGATCGAGAATGCGGAGGGGGCCGTGCGAGGTGGCTGGTGTGAGCGCGCGGAGCGTCTCCGTGGCAAGAACGCGGGCGATGGCGGGGGGTGTGGGGTAGTCGCCCGCATCACGCCGGCCACTCATCCGCCAGTGGGCGGGAGTGCACCTGAGCGAATCCACTCCCTGACAACGCGCGGCACGTACGTACCCGTGGCCGGTCCCGGCCAGTGGTCGTCACCCAGTCGTGCCAGAAGCGCGCTGGCGGGGACCGGTTCCCAGCCCTGCGGATCGTCGAGGTCGAGCACTCGGTCGAACCGCTCACCGGGCGGCGCAGGCATGCGCACGATCACCTCCGCATCTGCGAGCGCGGGCTCGTGACACACCGCGAGACCGGCTGGGATTGCATACCCGGGATAGGTAAAGATGCCCGGCCCGGAATACGCATCGGATCGGTCGGCAACCGCCATGGCCCAATCCATCTCGGCGATGAGCACAAGCGGCCCTTGGACGGTGGTCCATGCCCGCACGTGAACCAGACCGTCGTCGGCGAGGCGTGTGGAGAACGGCACAAGTGTGTTGACGACGCAGCGGGTCTGCACCGGCGTAACGGTAGCGATGGCAAGACGACCGCACCCGGGTCGTGGCGTCATCGCCGGGCGTATTCTTCGTCCACGGAAATCGTTATTGGAGCAACGTGAGCACGACTGCCAGTCCTCGCCCGCCCTGGCCCACGCCCGCGCCGCGCTGGCCATTCCCTGACCTGCCGGCTGAACTCGAGTTCCTCGCCGCTGTGGATCATCAGTTGGCGGCCCCCGCGCTTGCAGATCTCAGCGGTCGTGTGGTGGAGAGCGGCCTCTGGCGCGACTACGTGGCTGTGAGCGAGGAGTACCGGGACTACCGCCTGGTGTTCGAAAACGACTTCATTGATGTGTGGGTGTTGTCATGGCTTCCGGGGCAGGAGACCGGGTTCCATGATCACGACATCTCGGAGGTCGGAATTTGCGTGGCCGAAGGAAGCATTCGGGAGCATCACATGCATCTGCACGCCAATGACACCGATCATGTGCTGCGAGCGGGACTGCGGCAGGAGGGGCCATTCGGGTACATCCATCGAGTGGAACACGAGAGTGGTGCTCCCGCGGTCTCGGTGCACGCGTACTCGCCGCCGCTCGCGTGGGTTGGTCAGTATCGCGAGCAAGGCGGTCAGCTGCTGCGGCTGCGACAGCCCGGGCGCACGCGTCTGGCGCCAGGCTAGGACTCTGGGAGGGCGGCCACCCGGTCGCGCTCGGCTGGCTCCATGGGAAACATGGGACTCACCAGCACAAGACCACCGTCGCCGGCGATGGTCGCGGCGGTGGCGAGCGCTCCCATGACTGTCGGCGCCCAGGAGATGGCGCGGGTGTCGGCACCAAGTCTTTCCCCGGCCTCGCCGAAGGTCACCACCCGCAGTCCCAGATCACCGATCCATGCGAGAACCTCCGCGACTTCGGCGGGATCATGGTCGAACTGATCTCCCCCAATCACGACCACGGGGTGTTGTGACGCGAATGCCTCGATTGCCGCACGGGTCTTTCTCGGCGTGGCCGCCATGGTGTCGTCAACGACCCGGGCATCGCGGAACCGGCCCAGTTCGCGCTGGCGATGTGGTGCCGCGATCACCTCAGTCAGATGCGGTGCGAGCGACTTCGGAGCGGCCCCGAGGGCCAGGGCGCCGGCAGCCGCGGCCAGGATTGCGCGTATGAGTACCGGTGGCGCGTCGGGCAGCACCCCGTCCGTAATGGCCCCATGGCTGCCTCTGAGGACGCACCGCCCATCTGGGCGTCGGAACGCACCCTTCACTCCGACGTCGGGACCACCGAAGATCCAGATATCACCTGCGACTGGGCCGATTGCGCTGAGGGTGTCTGGGTCATCGCCCGGAAGCACCACTGCGTGGCTCGGCCCTTGCCCCAAGAGGATCCGCTTCTTGGATTCGATGTACGACGCGTGGTCGGGGTGGAGGTCGGCATGATCGGGGCGGAGCGTGGTGATAATCGCGACGTCGACAGGACGCCGCATCTCCATGTGGCACAGGTGCGTTGAAGTCAACTCGGCAATGAGCACCGCATGCGGGGCCGTGGGAGTGCCGGCCAGAGAGTGATCAGGCCACGCGTTGGACGATCGGGCGGTGTCGCTCATGGCGACCGTCGCTCCGCTCTTGATGAGAAGCGCACGAAGCGCATGGCAGGTGCTGGTCTTTCCGGCTGTGCCGGTGACCGCGACGATCGGTCCCTCGGCACGCGCCATGATCAGATCGGCCAGCGTGGTGACGCGGCACCCGCGCGCCCGGGCAGCCAGCACCTCGGGGTCGTGCTGGGGCGTCCACTCATCAACCACGAGCACTGCAGCATTCGCCACCGGCCCGATACCCATGATCACGCCGGATTCGGCAAGGAGCGCAGTGGCGGCCAATCGGTCGTCGTCCGAATGGATCCGAATGACGCCAGAGATGGCGTCCCCTGGGACTACCGCCCCCGAAGCCATTCGGCTCACCCCGGGATGGGCCGCGCCTGCAGGGCGCGCACCATCTCCGCGAGGTTGGCGCGGGGCAGGCAACGACCAGTCGCAGACTGCGGATGGTCGCCCCTCCGGGGCTGGCTGACCTCGGTCAGAAGCCCTCCCCGGCCGATCGGGCGCACGCGAAGGGTGCGGCCAGCACGTTCGGCGAGACGTGAAGGGAGTTCGCGAATGTATGCCTGACCGAGTGGGCTGCCCGCGAGCATGGAGATGAACGGTCCATCGTTGCTCCGGCCGAGCCCGGCTCGGCGATGAGTCCATCCCACAATCACACGGGCCGCCAGACGATCGATCCCGGCCGGTCGGGAGGGCAGTGTGATGACCCCCGATTCCCCATCGACATCGGGTGCCCCGACTGTCAGCGCTTCACCTGAGCGAAGGCCTACGCGCCAGAGCAGCGTGACGAGTGCGCGGTTCGGCAGCCCCCCGCTTGTATGCGAAGAAGACGTCGCGGGCAGGGCGCGTGCACTCTCAGCACAGCGAGGCGGTGTGTCAACTGCAATTGCCATGGGCCGCCACCTCGATGAATGTTGCCGGTGTGCGCGTCAGTGGCCCGATCGGCGAGCGCAGATCACTGCGCGGAGAGACCGAAGCCACACCAATCTTACGTCATGTCAAAACGGTCAGCGCAGCTTCGCGATCGGGAACTCCGGACTGCGCGTCATCACGTGCGGACCCCCCGCGGGCCCCCTCGTCATGATCCGTTGAGCGAGAGGATTCCCACTGGCGTCGAATTGCGGTTTGATTGGTCAGCCCGCTTTGAATGCTCTTTCGGTTGCGTCGGAACGGCTCGTCAGGCGCGGGCTCCGTGCCGCACGCGGGGACGGAAGGAAGTACCCGGCACTCCTCGACTGCTGCGTGTGTCGAAACGATGAACACGCCCGAGGGGGCCGGATGATCCTTCCCAACTGCTCACAATCGTGACGAGAAACAGCGCTAAGCGGCGGTCCCGCCACCGTCCTTCACCGCGCCTTTGATGGCGGCGGCCACGAACACGAGGCCGAATCCGTCAAAGAGGAACTGAATCCCAACGAGCAGCCCGATGGCCCACGCTGCCGAACTCGGGAAGCTGGCGGCGATCAGCACGCCGATGATGATGGCGAGCGCGCCACCGAATCCCACGAGACCGACGCCCTCGCCGCCGCGGTGCGCGATAGCGGTGCCCACGCGGACGACGCCCATCGCGATGAAGACCACTGCGATGACGGCGGTGAGGCCGATGGTGGCATCAATGGGGTTGAAGAGAATCCAGAGACCACCGATAAGCAGGAGAACCGACAGGATCCCACCGGTCACCTTCCAGCCGGGGGTGGCGCTGCTCTGGAATGCAGCCAACAGCCATGCCACGGCGAGCACGATGACGAGGATCCCGACGAGAATCGCGATGCTCACCGATGCCACTGCCGGGACAGCGATGGCGATGATTCCGATGATGATCGCCAGGATGCCGCCGGCCATCAGGGCCGACGAGGACTGCTTAATGTCTTGAAGGGCGTCAGAGCCCATGAGGGCGTGCTCCTTACTTGGGAACGTTGTAACGGGATGTTCCCCCATCGGGTGGCCGATCCCTGCCGTTGACCAGTGGGAGGGGTGAGTTTCGGGGCGATGCCTGGGTCGCGGAAGATGGCAATGCCACCGGGGCCAGGATGGTGCAAACGACGATCCGCATCAGTCAAGCCCGGTCCGTGTCTCGAGTGCCACACCCTCCCGACGTGCCAGATCATGCAGATGGCCATCGAAGGTTGCCGCGTGGACCTCCGGCTCGGGCACCCCTGCTTCGATCAGACGCTGCTCGAGCCCGCGCTCAGAGGCGTGGCGGAAGAATAGGATGCCGATCGCGATAAAGGTGATGGCGCAGTGCGCCAACACCATCACGGTGCCGGAATTGGCCTGATCCTCAAGGGGGCCCACGCCCCAGGCGGCCGCACCGGCGGCATGCGATTGGTAGAACGGTGTGCCGGAGAACCAGAAGACGTTGGCGATGGCGACGCCCGTGAAAAACACCAGCACCATGTACACGCACTTCGGCCCCGTGCGGAACCACGGCGGTGGGTCCACGATCCGGTCGGTGATGGGCGCCCACAGCGCGATGCCCGCGAGAAACACAGCCACCTGCTGCAGCACCCAGAGCGCAGGGGTCACGAGCACCTGATGGTGCACATCGGGTACGAGCCAGACAATGGTGCTGCCGAGCCAGATGCAGAAGGCCACAACCGGGTGAAGCAGCACTGCCCGGATCGGGCGCCGTGTTCGTGTTCCACGGCTGGCGGGCTGGATGCCCAGAAGAACCAGCACCGGGGCCAGCGCCCCCAGCAGTACGTGCTGCGACATATGGGCGGTGAGCAGACCACCCTGCGCGATGGTGGCGATGGGGGCGCACAGCGACAGGACCCCAACG
>CAJAPZ010000006.1 GCA_903943955.1 uncultured Actinomycetes bacterium | reverse complement strand
GGCAGGGGCCACACGCATTACCCAGCGGGCAACCACACGGCCGTCTGGACGCGCCGCCACTGGCAAGTGCACCATCCGGCGCACCAGCACAAAGCGCACCTACTCATGCACCGTGCGTCTGAGCCGTGGCACCTGGGTCATCACCACCACTGCACGTGCGCAGTCAGCGGCGATGGCGCACTTCAGCAAGCGGGTGCAGGTGGCACCGCGGAAGGCAGCCGTTACGGGGTAGCGGGTGGGGCGGTCGGCGCGGGGGTGCTTGGTCCGGGGCGAGGTGGGGCCTACGTGGCCGCACGGCTCATGGATCAATCCCCGAGGGGCCCCTTTGACCAGACGGCAGGTGCAGGGGGGTGTACGCAGTGACCACGCTCACCCGCCCGCGGGGAAGGTTCCGGGCAGCCGGTTGTGTTCGGAACCTCTGTGGGCACGACAACTAGGTGGTGGGAAGCCCCGCCTGCGACCAGGCGACGATGCCGCCCTCCAAGTTGACCAGCTGCCCGAACCCCTCGTTGGCCTCGAGGTACTCGCACACATTCTGCGAGCGACCGCCGCTGTGGCAACTGAAGATGACCGTGCGGTCACGTGGCACCTCGGCCAGGCGGTCGATCAGCTCGCTCATGGCGATATGCGTGGCACCGGGGATGGCCTGCTGCGCCACCTCCTCATCCTCACGTACGTCGATGATGACGGCACTGCCTGCGTCAACCGCGGCCTTCGCCTGTTGGGGAGTCATGAGTTCCATGTGGTGAACCTAGACGACGCCCGTGGTCATCTCATCGGCAACGCGGTCGGCCTCGAATGAACTGCGCACCAGCGGTCCGGCCTCCACGTGCACCAGGCCCAGGCGATTGCCCATTTCGGCCAGCGCCGGGTACTCGGCCGGCGCGTAGAAGCGCCCCACGGGCAGGTGCTTCGGGCCGCCGGGGCTGAGGTACTGCCCCACGGTCACCACCCCGGTGCCGGTGGCGGCCAGGTCGGCGAACACCGTTGCGATCTCGGGGAGGGTCTCACCCAGCCCCACCATGATGCCGCTCTTGGTGGGCAGGCCCGATGCGGCCGACCGCTCCAGCAGTTCGAGCGTGCGCTCATACCGCGCCCCGGGCCGAACCCGCGAATACAGGCGCGGCACGGTTTCGGTGTTGTGGTTCAGCACGTCGGGCGCGGCCTCGATAACCATGTCGAGGGCATCCCAGTTACCGCGGAAGTCGGGGATGAGCACCTCCACCCGCGTGTCGGGCAGACGGTCGCGCAGTGCACGGATGACCGACGCGAAGTGCGCGGCACCCCCATCGGGCCGGTCGTCGCGGGCCACCGCCGTGACCACCACATATCGCAGACCCATGGCGGCCGCAGCCTCGGCAACGCGACCGGGCTCCTCCGGGTCGGGCGGCAGCATGGGCTTGCCCGTGGCCACATCACAGAAGCGGCAGCCTCGGGTGCAGGTCTCGCCCGAGATCATGAACGTGGCGGTACCGCGACTCCAGCAGCGCTGGATATTGGGGCACGAGGCCTCCTCGCACACGGTCACCAGGCTCTCCTGACGCATGAGCGCCTTCAGCGTGACGTAGCCGGGCCCGAACGAACCCTTCTCCACCACCCAGCGGGGCAGCCGGGCGCGATCCAGCAATTGCTGCAGCTCGCGCGCGGAGATGTCCACCGGATCGAGCGCCCCGGCAGGACCATCGCCCACCAGCACGTCGCCGATCAGCACGTCGGGTACCCAGCCAGCCGCGTGCGCCTCGCGGATCCGGGCCAGAAGATCGTCGTCGGCGGCCATGTCCACGCGGAGTGCGCGCTCGCCCTGCGTGGCTATTTCGTGATCGCTGCTCACACCCCGCAGGCTAGTGAAGGCCGAACCCTCGGGCAGGCCATCGGGTAGCGTCCCCGCCCATGGTTCTGTCAGATCGCACTATCCGCGAGGAGCTCGCATCCGGGCGCCTCATCATCGACCCGCTCGACGACGCGCTCATACAGCCGTCGTCGGTTGACCTGCGGGTCGCCAACGAGTTCCGCGTGTTCCGCAACCACACGCAGGCATTCATCGACCCGCGAGAGCCTGAGGGCAATCTCACGGAGTTGGTGAGGGTGGACGAGGGCGAGCCATTCGTGCTGCACCCCGGCGAGTTCGTACTTGGGTCCACGCTTGAACGGGTGGGAATCCCGGGCGATCTGGTGGCGCGGCTGGAGGGAAAGTCGAGCCTGGGCCGTCTGGGCCTGCTCATCCACTCGACCGCCGGATACATCGATCCGGGGTTCGAGGGCAATATCACCCTCGAGTTCTCGAACGTGGCGAGCCTCCCGGTGCTCATCCATCCCGGCATGCGCATCGGCCAGATCTCGTTCCTGCAGATGAGCACGCCCGTTGACAAGCCCTATCAGGGCAAGTACCAGGGGCAGGCAGGGCCCACGGCCAGCCGATCACACCAGGACTTCAGAAGCTAGAAGCGGCGCCTGCTCCTGCTGGCCCGACCGCTGTAGCGGCGGTCGGCAATGAACGCACCAAGCACCGCCACGACCAGCGATGCCACCAGGATGATGATCGACTCACCATCGCCGCCGGGACCGAACTCGGGTTCGGCCGGGCCGCCGAATGCGTTGACGATCCACAGCACGATGACCACGGCGGCCCACAGCAGCCAACCCAGTGCCCATGCCGCAACGGCGGTAGATGGGCGGCGGTCGAGGGTGCGCACGCCGGCAAGAAATCCGGCCAGCAGGAAGCCCGCGAGGATGACGACGATGCGCAGCCACAGGTCGGCGCCGGATGAGGCCGCAAGGGCCAGCATCCCCACCAATCCACCCCATCCGACTGCCATCGGCTCAACGCGTATGCCTCAGCCCCCCGTTCAGTGGTTGCCCGTCGTGCCCATGCTAACGTCGCGGCGAGGTTCCCCCACCGGGGAACACTGAACACGAGGTTTCCATGCCCTTCGGAATCGGCCCGCTCGAACTCGTCATCCTCCTTGTGATCGTCCTCCTCATCTTCGGGGCAAAGCGCCTGCCGGAGATGGGTCGGAGCCTGGGATCAGGGATGCGCGAATTCAAGAAGGGCGTCTCCGGCGAGAAGACTGATGAGCCGCAGGATCAGGTGACCGCCGCGCAGGCGGCCGATCCCACGCTTCCCCAGCCGCAGACGCAGAAGACCGACGAGACGACCCCCACCTCCTAGCGGGTCGTCCACCGTCCTCATCAGGGCGGATTGGATCGTCCCAGTCGCATCACCGCCCCTCGCCAAGGGGGCGGTGCTCATTTGCGACGGCGTCATTGAGGCTGTTGGTCCGGTGCGCGCCGTCGAGCCACCCGGCGGTGTGCTTGAGATCGACCTCGGCGAGGTCATCCTCATCCCGGGGCTCATCGATTCGCACTGCCATCTTGAATGGGCGCTCACGGGCGGTGTCTCAAAGCCAGCGCCATTTCCCGCATGGCTCGGTGGTTTCGCAGCGCGCAGCCAGGAACTGGACATGCACCACCGTGAGCGGGCCGCACGGTGGGGAGCCCTAATGGCGCTGGTATGCGGCACGACGACCGTCGCCGACTCGGGCCCATCGGGTGCGGCCTCGCCCGCCATCTCCGAGGCGGGGATGCGTGGCACGGTGCACCTTGAGATCTTCGGGCGTGAGCGGGGGCGCGACGCCCTCGACCGTGCGATACAGCACGCCGAGGCCATCGGGCTGCTGCGCGATGAAGTGGGTCCGGGCGTGCGCATCGGCGTCTCGCCCCACGCGCCCTACACCGTGGGGCCCGATCTGTGGACCGCCCTTCTCGAACATCCCGACCTCGGTGACCTGCCGTTTGCCACCCACATCGCGGAGTCGCCCGAGGAGGTGCGACTGCTCGACGAGGGTGACGGGCAACTCGGTGCCCTCTTCAAGGCCATGGGTCGCGAACCCGGCCAGTGGCCCAGCCGTGCCCGTGGACCAGTGGCCCGCCTGGCAGCGCATGAGGTGCTGCGCCCCGGCCTCATCGCCGCCCATGCGGTGCAGGTGAATGAGATGGACGCCATGACACTCGCTGCGTGCGACGTGCGCGTTGCGCACTGCCCGCAGAGCAATGCGCGGCTGCACTGCGGCGATGCACCCATTGCCATGCTCGAAGAGGTTGGCGTGCTGGTGGGCCTCGGTACCGACAGCCCAGCAAGTGCAGGCGCCTATGACCTACGTGCCGAGGCCCGCGCCGCCGGCGAGGCTGCAGCCCGGCGCGGGGAACCCCGCTCCGCAGCCGATCTCCTCGCCATGGCCACCATGGGTTCGGCGAAGGTGCTCGGCATCGAGAACGAGGTCGGGGCGATCGCGCCCGGCCTGCTGGCCGACCTGGTGGCCATCCGGCCGCGCGATGCCGAGGCCGCCGGGTACGACACAGCGGCCTCGGTACTCGACCCGGGATCACGGGTGGAATGGGTGATGGTGAACGGCGAGGTGCTGATTGAGGGCAACCACGCAGCCAAGGTCGACGCCGAAGGAATCATCGCCGATGCCCGGCAGGCGCGTCACGAGATCGGTCTGGACTAGGCTGCCGCGATGCTCTTCGACGGGAAAAAGAACAAGATCCTCACAAAGGCCGTGGCCATCTTGGCCATGGTGGCCTTTCTGGGCTTCGGGCTGGTGGCTGGTGGCCTCGCCGTGAGCGGCGGCTGTGGTGCCAACGATCCGGCGCAGATGGCCATTGACGATGCGCGGTCCGCGGTGTCCACCGCCACCGCCCAGCAGGCCGCAGCCATCAAGGCGCTCAAGGCGTCGCGTGGCAGCGGACAGGCCCGCAAGGACATTGCAGCCGCACGTGCCGACCTCGCATCGGCCCAGGGTCAGCTCGCAAGCGCGCTGGCATCGCTCAATGCCACCGACCCGGCGGCGGTCACGGCTGCCGAGGCGGCCGAGGGCCTCTCGCCCAACGACCTCCCAGCCAT
>CAJAPZ010000005.1 GCA_903943955.1 uncultured Actinomycetes bacterium | reverse complement strand
TCGCAGCGATCGGCCAGGCCCGCGGCCACCACGTTCTTGGCAACCCAACGGGCGGCGTACGCGGCCGAGCGGTCCACCTGGGAGGGGTCCTTGCCCGAGAAGGCGCCGCCGCCGTGCCGTGCCATTCCGCCATAGGTGTCCACGATGATCTTGCGGCCGGTCAGGCCGCAGTCACCCATGGGGCCGCCAATGACGAACTTGCCCGTGGGGTTGATGAACAGGCGGATGTCCGGGTTCCACACGCCAAACTCCTCAAGCACCGGCTGGATTACCCGGCGCGTGACGTCCTCGTGAATCATCTCCTGTGACACGTCCTCGGAGTGCTGGCTGCTGATCACCACGGCGTCCACGCCCACCGGCGTGATGCCGTCGTAGCGCACGCTCACCTGCGACTTGCCGTCGGGGCGCAGGTAGTCGAGTGCGCCACGCCGCTCTGCCGACAGCCGCTCCACCAGGCGGTGCGCCAGGATGATCGGCAGTGGCATGAGCACAGGGGTCTCGGTGCAGGCGAAGCCGAACATCAGCCCCTGGTCACCCGCTCCCTGGGAGTCGTATGGGTCCTCCTCGCCACCGGCACGCTTCTCATACGCGGTGGTGACACCCTGCCCGATATCCGGGCTCTGCTTGTCGAGGGCAACCGAGATTCCGCATGTCTCGGCGTCAAAGCCATAGCGCGAGTCGGTGTACCCGATGTGCGTGATGGTGTTGCGCACGATTTTTGGGATGTCGATGTTGGCGGTCGTGGTGACCTCGCCGGCGATCATCACCTGGCCTGTCGTAATGAGGGTCTCGCACGCCACACGACCCATTGGGTCCTGCGCGAGGATGGCGTCGAGGACGCCATCCGAGATCTGATCAGCGATTTTATCGGGATGACCCTCGGTAACCGACTCCGAGGTGAAGAGGTGCTCGCTCATTTGGCTCCTTGCCTTGAATCCAGCGAGCGAGGTTATCAGCGGGCCTCACCGCCTGCGCCACACGTGCGCCCGGCACCCATTTGAGGGGCGCCGGGCGCGGGTGGCGCTACTTCTTCAGGCCCAGGAATACCTCGACGGTGGGGTTCTCGCCCTGCGTCCCCCACGCGGCAATGCCCGAGACATGCGAGAGATTCTCCCGACGCTCGGCGCCGTCCTTGCCGGCAAATGCGCCCTTGGCCGCCATCATTGTCATGACCTTGGGAACGTTCACCCACGCGAGGCCGGTCACCTGATCGGGCATTCCCTGAGTGGCATCCTGAAACGCCTTTGAGTCGGCGAGTGTCGCGCCGGCCTTCGGTGCGAGCACCGATCCCGCGCCAGCCGCGCTGTTGCCGATAACGGCCAGGTCGCCCTTGACGCCCCACACCACATTGCCGGACTTCCCGATGCTCAGCTTCTGACCCTTCACGCCATTCAGGTCCACCGCGACAGACCCCTTCGCGGAGCCCTTGGCACCACCGAACGTTGACATCAGCACCGGGATCGCCTTTGACAACGACGTGAGCGTGCTGGTGGCCTGCGCGCCATTGCCGGTCTTCAGGGCCAGCGATACGCCCGGCATGGCCTGCCCGCCAGTCACCACCACTGCGTGCTCCCCGCCGGTGAGGTTCTTGAGGTCGGCCCCGTCCACGCCCAGAAGTAGCGGCGCCTGTGCAAGAACCGTGTCGATCTGCTTCTTGGTGTCCGCCGACGAACTCGACTCGGCCGACTTCAGCGCCTGCTCCACGGTGTCGGCAAGACGGTTGAATCCCAGGTACGCCACCGAGTCGGCCGGCGCGTTCTTCATGAGGGTGGGGGTGTAGGCCTTCTGGTCGGTCATCGGCGGGGTGTCCACGAGCACGGCCTTCATACGCAGGCCATCCGGCTGCGCGGTAAGCGACATGGCGGCGGCGCCGGTGATCTGCCCACCCACGAGGTTCTCCACCTGTGGGATGCCGGAGAGCGCGCCCTTGCCGAGCTCCTCGAGATTCACGTACGCCATGGCGAAGACATCCTTGGGCAGCAACGCGATCGCATCGTTGAAGCGGAAGACGCCCGACAGGGCCTGATCGCCGCCGGTCGCATGGGCATCAATCGCCTGCTTCACCACGGCCGCGGATGACCCGATGATGAGCGCATCTGCGGTCACCGCAGCGTTCATGCCACCGGCGGGTGCCGCGAGCAGCGTGGCGCCGTTGTAGTCGCCCGTGCTCTTGAGCCCTCCATTGCCGGGATCGGCGAGCAGCGCCTTCACCTGGTCGGACTTGCCCTCGGCAATCTGCATCACAGCGAGCACCGGCTGGTCGGCCGCCGCGGCCAACGCGCGTCCTGTCGCCCCGGCAGGATCGGTGAGCACGCCCTTGGTCACAGCTGCGGTGTCGGGCACCTTCGTAGTGGCCAGCGCGGCAGCCTCGCCGAGGAGCGGACGCAGATCCTTCTCCCACGAGATGCCCTCGCGCGCCAGATCGGCCTTCAACTCCTTCTCCATCGTCCCGTACGACGGAAACATCTGTGCCAGGTCGATGAGCTGGGTCCACTGCGCGCCAGTGGTGTCGGTGGACACCTGCACGTACACGGGGCTGGATGCCGGGATGTATCCGGCAACCGATGCCGCGATGGATCCGGCCGACGCAGTGCTGCCGCAGCCGGAGAGCACGACGCCCCCTCCCGCTGCACCGACCGCGGCGATCGCAGCCATGGGGATGATGTAGCGCCTGCGTCGACTGCCATGCGTGGGCGTGCTCATTACGGGATGACCTCCGGGCGTCAGCGGGACCCCACGAGAGTATCCCGGCCCGCAGTCACAGCGGCGCGCCGTTGGTAAAGGGTCGGTTAGGGATGCAACGGAGGCATCACGCCTCTGACGCAGGTGCACGCGACATCAACGCGCGCAGGCACTCGGCGGGCGACCGGCCCTCAAAGGCTGCGGCTGCCACCTGCGCGCTGATGGGAAGCTCCACCCCCACGCCCTCGGCACGCGCCAGCAGCGACCGAACCGTGGCGAGCCCCTCGACGGTTTGACCGATTACCGCCTCTACCTGATCGGCAGGTGTTCCCGTGGCGATCAACTCGCCCGCGCGGCGATTGCGACTGTGGCGGCTGGTGCAGGTGGCGACGAGGTCTCCCATACCGGCGAGCCCGCGGAATGTGGCGTCGTTGCACCCCGAACTGGCACCGAGGCGGCTCATCTCGGCCAGCCCCCTGGTGATGAGCGCAGCCTTGGCGTTATCGCCCAACCCGAGACCGTCGGACATTCCGGCGGCAAGGGCGATGACATTCTTGGCGGCACCGCACAGTTCCACCCCGGCAAGGTCACCATTGACGTACACGCGAAAGACCGGGCCCGACACCGTGGCCTGCACGAGCTCGGCCAGCGCGAGGTCACCCGACACCACTGCTGCAGCGGGCTGGCCAGCCGCGATCTCCTCTGCATGGTTTGGACCCGACAGCACCGCGAATGGAACCCCGGGGCCCAGGGCATCGCGCCAGACGGCAGACAGCAGGCGACCTGTGCCGGGCTCAAGCCCCTTGGTGAGCGACAGCACCCCACACCCGGCTGGTAACGCGGCGGCGATCCGCGGCGCCTCGGTGGAGATGGCGCGCGATGGCAGTGCGATGACCGCCAGCGTGGCGCCATCTGCCCAGGCCGGATCGTCCACGTGCGTGACATGCACAGACTGGGGAAGCGCGACATCACTCAGGTGCCGGGCGTCGTGGCGCGTGGCGCCCAGAGTGCCGGCCTGGGCCGCCGTGTGGCACACGAGGGTTACCTCCGACCCGGCGAGGGCGGCCACCTGGGCGAAGGTGCACCCCCACGCGCCCGCTCCCATGACGACCACGCGACTCACCTGCGGCTCCTCACCTCAATGTCCACGGGCACGCCGTCGAGGTCGAAGTGCTCACGCAGGCGGTTCTCAAGCCAGAACCCGTAGTCGCGGGTCATGAGCGTGCGGTCGTTCACCTCAAGGCGGAATACCGGCGGGTTGACGCCGGTCTGCACAAGAAAGCGCATCGACAGACGCTTGTTGCCCTCGCGCGGCCCCGGGCGCTCGGCAGCGAGATCGCGCAGCGCATTGTTGAGCGCCTTGGTGGAGATACGGGTGCAGCTCTTGGCATGCAGGCGCAGTGCGGCGGGCAGGATGCGATCGACGCCCTCCCCGGTGAGCGCCGAGCACACGACGATGGCCGGGTGCTGACGGCTCTTGCGATGCACACGACCGCGCAGGTCGATGACGTCGGGCTGCGCGACATCCCACTTGTTGAGTACGAGCATGGTGGCGCAGTGCGAATGCGCGGCCTGGTCGCAGGCCGCCAGATCGGCCTCGGTGATGCCCTCTGTGGCGTCGGCCACCACGATCGCCACGTCAGCGCGCTCGGCTGATTCGATGGCACGGATCTGGCTGTACTGCTCGATGCGGTGCCGCATGCGGCCGCGGCGACGCAGGCCGGCGGTATCGATGAGCACCACCTCTTCCCCATCCACCTCGATGATGGTGTCAACCGGATCGCGCGTAGTGCCGGGGACGTCGTGCACGATCATGCGGTTCTCACCCAGCATGGCGTTGAGGATGGAACTCTTGCCCACATTCGGGCGACCGATGATGCAGAACGCCGGCAGGCGGTCGATCCGCTCGTCGTACACCTCCTCGACCTCGGGAAGGCTCTCCACAAGCACGTCGAGGAAGTCTCCGATGCTGCGGCCATGCAGTGCCGACACGCACACCACCTCGCCGAGGCCGAGGCCCCACAGCGACTGGGCGCGCAACTCGGCCTCGTCGTTGTCGCACTTGTTGGCCACAACAATGATGGGCCGGTGCGAGCGACGAAGCCGCTCGGCAACCTCAAGGTCGCCGGTGGTGGCCCCCGCCATGGCGTCGACAACGAACAGGATCAGGTCGGACTCGTCAATTGCCCGGATGGCCTGTGACGAGATCTCCCTGGCCATGTCCGACGCGTCGGCGTCGTCGATGCCGCCGGTGTCGAGGATCTGGAACTGCACGCCATTCCACTCCGCGCCACCCTGACGGCGATCACGGGTGACCCCGGGCATGGAATCCACCACGGCCTCGCGGCGCCCGGTGAGCCGGTTGAACAGCGTGGACTTGCCCACGTTCGGGTAGCCCACCACCGCCACCACGGGCTGGTTGCTGACCACCGTGCTGCCGCGTGCGGCATGGCGCTCACGGCCGCGCGGGCGATCGGGAAGCCCGGGGCGCGATGCCTTCTCGTTGCCGCCCGCAGGCGTGGTTGGCTTTTCGTTGGCCATCAGTCCTTCTCCAGTGACGGCTCGCCGTCATTCACAACCTGTGGTGGGCCGCCCGCGAGTGGCACGAGATCGGCAATGGCCTGCATCATCCTGTTGGTCAACTCCGCGGCCCTGGCACCTTTTGTGCCGGCGGCAAGCCCATCTGACGACACCGGCGGGCCAAACGCCACGCGCACCGGACCCCGCTTGAACTGGCTGCCCCAGATGGCCGCGGGCACAATGGTGACACCTTCGTCCATGCCCATGGAGCCCGCACCCGGAAATGCCGCCCGCAGCGTGCCGTCGGTGGACCGCGTGCCCTCGGGGAACATCAGCACCGACTCACCCCGGGCGAGCAGGTCGCGTGAGATGCGCACGGCAGTTCGGTCCATGCCGCCGCGGTCAACGGGATAGGCCCCCAGCGACGAAATGATCCAGGCCGAGACGCGGCTGTCGAACAGTTCCTTCTTGCCCATGTAGAACGACTTACGTGGCCGGCTGGCCCAGCCCAGCATGGGCGGATCGAAGTTGCTCAGGTGGTTGCACACGATCAGTACGGCGCCGGTACGCGGTACGTGTTCCTTGCCCTGCACTCGCATTCGGAACCACAGCCGGTACACCACCGACATCAGTTCGGCGCAGATCCACCAGAACCACATGCGGTGCTGTACCTGGTCGGCGGGGCTTTCGGTGTGCTCCCGCTCACTCACGACCGTGCCTCCTGTGCCATGCCTGCAATTCGGCGTACGACCTCGTCAATGCCCATGCCCGTGGTGTCGAGGATGACGGCGCCATCGGCAACAACCAGTGGGCTTGCCGCGCGTGAGGAGTCGGCGTGATCGCGTCGCTCAACGTCGTCGCGGATAACCCGCAGGTCAACCTTCTCGCCGCGCGCCACGAGCTCCGCGTGCCGACGGCGTGCGCGCTCGTCAACTGAGGCGGTGAGGAACACCTTTACCGCGGCATCCGGGCACACCACGCTGCCGATGTCGCGGCCATCGGATACCCAGTCGCCAATGGCCATGATGTCGCGCTGGCGATCGACCATCTCTGCGCGCACGCCGGGGTGCGCAGCCACCTGGGACACCGCGCCAGTGACGTCGGCCTCGCGGATGGCCATGGTCACATCGTCGCCTGCGATGTACACGCGAAGGCCCGTGCTGCCGTGGTCGAGGCGCACGGGATTGGCGCGGGCAAGGTCAGCGAGCACTGCGTCATCAGCAAGGTCCACGCCGGATCGCAGCGCGAGAAGTGTGAGTGCGCGGTACATGGCACCGGTGTCCACATAGCCCACGCCAAGTGCATCGGCCACGGCGCGGGCGACGGTGCTCTTGCCCGCCCCGGCCGGGCCGTCGATTGCCACGATCATGCGATCTGCGCCCCGATTGACGCCATGTCGTCCGCAAACCCCGGGTACGACACTGCAGATGCCTCAAAGCCGTGCACCGTGACGCCACCGTCGCTGACTATCCCGGCAATCGCGCCCAGCATGGCCAGGCGGTGGTCGCCGTCGCTTTGTACCTCACCACCTGGAATTGACCGTCCGCCGATTACTACAAAGCCGTCCTCGCGCTCATCGGCAGATGCCCCAACCGCACGCAGCAGGCCCACCACGGTTGCCACGCGGTCGCTCTCCTTCACCCGCAACTCGTGCGCCCCGCTCACCGTGGTGATACCCGCGGCCAGCGCACCAAGCAGACCCACCAGGGGGAGTTCATCGACCATCGATGGCACCTCGGCTGCCGTCACGTCGGTGGCCTGCAGCAGGCTGGTACGTCGCACAACGATGTCGCCGCAGGGCTCGCCGGCGACGTCAGGGCCGGGCTCCACACGCACGTCGGCACCCATACGTGCGAGCACGCCGAGCAGGCCCGTGCGGCCGGGGTTGAGATTGACACCGGTCACACGCACTTCCGGATCGCCGCGCAGTACACCCGCGACGATGGCGAAGGCGGCCGACGAGAAGTCGCCGGGCACGCGGATGTCGGGCAGTGACAACGAGTCAACGGGACCCAGAACGCCCACCATGCCGTCGCGCTCCAGCAGTTCAACGCCCGCCGCACGCAGCATGCGCTCAGTGTGATCCCGTGACGGCACCGGCTCGCGCACCCAGGTCTCGCCCTCGGCATTCAGCCCTGCCAGCAGCACGCAGCTCTTCACCTGTGCGCTCGCCACCGGCAGGTCGTGCACCACCCCGTGCAACGGGCGGCCGGTGCGCACCGCAAGCGGCGGCGTGCCGTCGTCGGTGGGCTCGATCACCGCGCCCATTGCGTGCAACGGGTCAACGATGCGGCGCATGGGACGACCACACAGCGACGCGTCGCCGTCAAGAATGGTCACGTCACCCGACTGCCCCACAAGGATTCCCGCCACCAGGCGCATGAGGGTGCCGGCGTTCATGCAGTCGATGACCGGGGGCGGAGTGAGCCCACGCACTCCGCGCCCGGTGATGACCACACGATCGTCGGACACGTCGCCCTGCACCTCTGCCCCAAGTGCGCGAACCGCCTGCAGGGTTGCATGGGTGTCTTCTGAGTCAAGAGGGTTCTCGACGGTCACCGCGCGGTCCGAAATGGCACCGAGCAGAAATGCCCGGTGCGTGAGGGACTTGTCCGGGGGAACTGCCACGGAACCCGAGAGGGCGGCCGCCGGCCGGAAGTTCAGGGTGGTCATCTGCCGTAATCCTAGAGGTCCGGCAACAGCGCTACCCTCGGCTGCCTGTGAGTGCCATGCCCAATCTGCCAGTTGACGTCGTGGCCGACCTGGCATACATGCTCGCCCGGGCCGAGCGGAGCGGCACGATGAGCAGCGACGATGCCACCACCGCAGACCGATTGCTTGAGTCGCTGCGCGGCGACTGGCGCGATCTGGAGGGCGAGGCGCGCCAGTCGCTTGGTCGCATCGCCGCCCCCCTTCGCGCACGACGCGATGGCATGGACGGGCGCATGCCGCCACGCGATGGCGGCGATCCACGCCCGCTCCGCGACATCCTCGACATCCTTGGCGTGCCGTCGCTTCGCCCCGGGCAGGACCGCCCCATCCTCGCCGCGCTCGCCGGCGCCGACAGCCTGGTGGTAATGCCCACCGGGTCTGGCAAGTCGCTGTGTTTTCAGGCTCCCGCCTTCTGTGGCGGTGGCCTCACCGTGGTGGTGAGCCCGCTCATCGCCCTCATCAGCGACCAGCACTCCCGCCTTGCTGCAGCCGGACTGCCTGTGGCCATGGTGACCAGCACCCAGTCGCCGGCAGAAACGCATGCGGCCATCGACATGATCCGGCGGCGCGAGGCGCGACTGGTGCTGTGCGCGCCCGAGCGTTTTGTGCATGAGGCCTTCACCCAGGCCCTGCAGGCAAACCCCATTGATGTGCTGGCGATTGATGAGGCCCACTGCGTGAGCGAGTGGGGGCACGACTTCCGCCCCGACTACCTGCGTCTGGCCGAACTTCGCCAGGTGCTGAACCCACGATGCGTGATGGCGCTCACGGCCACTGCAACCCCCGAGGTGTCGGCCGAGATCACCTCGCGGCTGGGGCTCCGCGATCCGGTGACCGTGCGCACCGGGTTTGACCGCACCAACCTGAGCCTCGACGTCATCCCGCTTGAGGGCAAGGGTGCGGTGGCGCGCAAGTGGGCGGTGCTCATGGCCGGGCTCGAGGCGCAGGGTGGCACGCCGGCCATCGTCTACTGCGGCACCCGAAAGGCCACCGACGAGGTTGCCGAGGGGCTGCGGACGCGCGGGCTGAACGCCGTGGGCTACCACGCGGGCATGGCCGGGCCTGCACGACAGGAGGCGCAGGACGCCTTTATGTCGGGGCGGGCCGACGTGATCGCTGCCACCAACGCATTTGGCATGGGTATCGACAGATCCGACGTGCGGGGCGTGTGGCACTGGTCAATTCCCACGTCTCTTGAGGGCTATTACCAGGAGGCCGGTCGCGCAGGGCGGGATGGCCTGCCGGGCCGTGCCGTGTTGCTCGCCATGCGTGCCGACCTCGGACGACTCATCCGCTTTGCGCAGCAGGATCGTGGACCGGGCGACTCCCGCATCGCTCGCGACCGCGCTTGGACGGCCTACCGGGCCATCAACGGGTACATCGAGTCGCCCACATGCAGGCGGCGGGTCATCCTCGACCACTTCGGCGATACCGCAGCAGGCGCCGCCGAGGGCCGGTGCTGCGACGTATGCGACCCGCTGCCGGCCGATGCCATTCCGGCCTCCGTCCCAAGTATCCGCAAGGCCCCCTCGGTGGATGAGCCCGACATGGACGCCGACGACTCCGCCATGTTTGAGCAACTGCGCGCGTGGCGACGAGACCGGGCCGACGGCAAGCCCGCCTACACCGTGTGCACCGATGCCGCACTCAGGTCGATCGCCGTGCGTCGCCCGCGTAGCGAGGTGCAGTTGCTCGAGGTGAAGGGCGTGGGCCCCGCATTTGTGGAGCGCCACGCGGAGAGCCTGTTTGACGTGCTGATGGATGCCGCGTGACGGCCTTCACGGTGCAGGGCGACGGAGTGACGCTGCACGGCGATGACGGCGGCGAGGGTGCGCCCATCCTGCTGCTGCACGGCCTCTCGGCCACCCGGCGGTACGTGCTGCATGGATCCACCGCGCTGGTGCGCGACGGCTGGCGGCTGATCGCCTACGACTCGCGCGGCCATGGTGAGTCGGATGCCGCGCCAGCGCCCGATGCCTACGACTACGCCACGATGGTGCAGGACGCCGTGCGGGTGATGGACGACCGCGACGTACCGCGCGCCGCAGTGGTGGGAATGTCGATGGGCGCGGCCGTGGGCGCCGCACTTGCGCTTACACACCCCGACCGCGTGCGGGCGCTCGTCGCGATCACCCCCGCCCACCTCGGCACTCCCACGCTCGATCCCGATAAATGGAAACGCCTTGCAGATGGGCTGCTGCAGGGGGGCGCCGACGGATTCGTGGATGCCTACGGCGATCCCGGTGTCGACCCAAAGAGCCTGGAGCTCATCCGCACGGTCATGCGCCAGCGACTCAACCGGCACGCGCATCCGGCCGCCGTGGCCGACTGCCTCAGGTGCACCCCCGCTGGCGCTGCCTTTCACGGCGAGGACGCCCTGCGCCAGATCACCAGCCCCACGCTGGTCATCGGCAGCCGCGACCGGCTCGACCCCGAGCACCCCATCCGCACCGCCGAGCGCTGGGCCGAACTCATCCCCGGGGCGAAGTTCATCGTCGAGAGCGACGGCGAAAGCCCGCTGGCCTGGCGAGGTGGCACGCTCAGTCGCGAGATCGCAGCCTTCCTGGTGACCCTGCCCGGCTGAGCCAGCGGAGCGCGAACAGCCCCCGCACCTACTTGATGCCGACGACCACCCGGCCGAGGGTCCACGACCCGATGTCGTCGGTGACTGTCACGCTGAGGACTGCCGGGTAGCCGACCAGCGGCCCGGAACCGGTCACATCCACCGGGGTGCTCTGGGGGTTGGGCGTTGCGTCATTTCCGAGCTGGCCATCGCCGCCATCCCCCCAGCACTTGACGCCCTGGGAGGTGGTGACGGCACACGCGTGGAAGCTGCCCGCGGCGATCTGGCTGATGCCTGAGAGGGCGGTGCCATTCTGGCTCTGGCCAGTGGCAACCACATCCACCGGGGTGCGCTGGGCCAAAGGCGTTACGCCACTGCCGAGTTCGCCATGGGCGTTATACCCCCAGCACTTGACGCCCCCGGAGGTGGTGAGCGCACAGGTGTGAAGCTGGCCAGCGGCGATCTGGGTGATGCCTGAGAGGGCGGTGCCACCCAGGCCCTCGCCTGTGGCCACCACATCCTCCGGGGTGCTCTGCGTGCCGGACGTAGCGCCCTTGCCGAGCCCGCCTCCATACCCCCAGCACTTGACGCCCCCGGAGAGGGTGAGCGCACACGTGTGGTCGTTCCCTGCGGTGATTCGGCTGACGTCTGCGAGGGCGGCGCCACCCGGGCCCTCGCCTGTGGCAACCACATCCACCGGGGTGCTCTGGTTGGACGCTGAGCCATTGCCGAGCTCGCCACTGGTGCCACTCCCCCAGCACTTGACGCCACCGGAGCCGGTGAGCACACACGTGTGGAAGGTGCCTGCGGCGATCTGGGTGACGTCTCTGAGTGGGGTGCCATTGCAGATCCCGGGGGTTACGACGGTCACGCACACATCCACCGGGGTAAGCCGCTCGGACGTGTCGCCATCGCCGAGCTGGCCAGAGGCGCCGACCCCCCAGCACTTGACGCCCCCGGAGGTCGTGAGCGCACAGGTGTCGGTGCCGCCAGTGGCAATCTGGGTGATGCCTGAGAGGGCGGCGCCACCCGGGCCCTCGCCTGTGGCAACGACATTCACCGGGGTGCTCTGGTCGGTTACTCCACCATCGCCGAGGTCGCCACCATACCCCCAGCACTTGACGCCCTGGGACGTGGTGAGCGCACAGGTATGGCTGTCGCCTGCGGCGATCTGGGAGACACCTCTGAGCGGGGTGCCAGCGCAGGCCCCGGGGGTCAGGACGGACACGCACACATCCACCGGGGTGCTTTGAGTGTCGGTCAGCGTGCCATTGCCGAGCTGACCATAGGCGCCATTTCCCCAGCACTTGACGCCCTGGGACGTGGTGAGCGCACAGGTGTGGTTCCGGCCCGCGGCGACCTGGGTGGCCTTGAAGTTCCAGCCCGCTGCAGGGCCGGTGAAGGTGCCGGTTGCCTGATTGAAGGTGACCCCGCCTGGGAGGGTTCCCGAAACGGAGAATTCTTTCGTGCCCGAGCCACCCCGAGCCACCGGCGCCAACTGCTCATGATCCAGCCCATTGGTGAACAGCACGTTGGGATAAGAGAACCAGGGCTTGGACACCTCCGTCAGGTTGACGGAAGTGGTCGTGCTGCCCGTGTCATCGGTCGCCGTCACGGTCAGAGCTGCCGGGAAGCCGACCACCGGCCCGGAACCGGTCACATCCACCGGGGCGCTCTGGCTTGAACCTGCGCCATTACCGAGCTGGCCCTCGGCGCCATATCCCCAGCACTTGACGCCCCCGGAGGTGGTGAGGGCACAGGTATGGCCGGAGCCTGCGGCGATCTGGGTGATGCCGGAAAGGGGGGTGCCATTCTGGCTCTGCCCAGTGGCAACGACATCTACCGGGGTGACCTCGGTGTGCGGAGCACCATTGCCGAGCCGGCCATGGAGCCCCTCTCCCCAGCACTTCACGCCCCCGGTGGTGGTGAGCACACAGGTGTGGGCGCCGCCTGCGGCGATCTGGGTGACGCCTCTGAGCGGGGTGCCATCGCAAGTCCCGGGAGCCGTGGCGGTCACGCACACATCCACCGGGGTGCTCTGGGTGGTGGGCACATCGCCATTGCCGAGCTGGCCAGAGTCGCCAAGACCCCAGCACTTCACGCCCCCGGAGGTGGTGAGCGCACAAGTGTGGTAGTGGCCCGCGGTGATCTGGGTGATGTCTGAGAGGGTTCCGCTCCCGCCTGTGGCAACCACATCCACCGGGGTGCTCTGGGTGGTGGGCGTTGCGCCATTGCCGAGCTGGCCATTGCTGCCAGCCCCCCAGCACTTGACGCCCCCGGAGGTGGTGAGCGCACAGGTATGGGACACGCCTGCGGCGATCTGGGTGACGTATGAGAGGGGGGTGCCACCCGGGCCCTGGCCTGTGGCAAGCACATCCACCGGGGTGCTCTGGTTGGACGTCGCGCCATCGCCGAGCTGGTCAGAGACGCCCCGCCCCCAGCACTTCACGCCCCCGGAGGTCGTGATGGCACAGGTGTGGTTGCCGCCTGCGGCGATCTGGGCGACGCCTCCGAGTGGGGCGCCATCGCAGGTCCCGGGGGTCGTGGCGGTCACGCACACATCCACCGGGGTGCTCTGGGTGGAGGGCGTTGTTGCGCCATTACCGAGCTGGCCGTTGACGGCAAACCCCCAGCACTTGAGGCCGCCGGACGTGGTAAGCGCACAGGTATGGGACAGGCCAGCGGCGATCTGGGTGACGTCGGACAGGGCGGTGCCACCCGGGCCCTGGCCTGTGGCAACGACATCCACCGGGGTGCTCGGGACCGGTGGCGTCAGGCCATTGCCGAGCTGGCCCTCGGTGCCATATCCCCAGCACTTGACGCCCCCGGAGGCGGTGAGGGCACAGGTGTGGCGGTTCCCTGCGGCGATCTGGATGGCCCTGAAGTTCCAGGCCGAGGCGGCAGGGCCGGTAAACGTGCCAGTTCCTTGATCGAGGGTAATGCCGTCTGGGAGAGTGCCCGCACTTACCTCGAAGCGCTTTGTCCCTGACCCGCCGGTGACGGTTGCCGGAAGGAGCGGGCTCGCCGATCCGGTAATGAACCGCCCGGAGAAGTAACTGATGCTGAGCGGATCAAGCGACGTTGCGCTGGTGCTGGCGCTGCCATCGACGTAGCCGGTGCGGGTGGTGGTGACTGTCACCCGCGAGCTGGTGCTTGGCGCGACGCCGGTCACCGTCACAAGGCCTGTGTTGCTCACCGCTGCGCTGCCGCTGCTTGTGGCCGAGGCACCCCAGGTCCACAGCGCGTCGTAGTTGGAGATCTGCACGGTGAAGCCCGTAGCGGTTGGTGTGGGGGTGGCAAACGCCGGCGTGCGGGCGGCGTTCAGGGGTGCCGGTGCTGGTGCTGCTCCTGGTGAGATCTCACCTGGCGCTCCTGCCGGCGTGCCACTCAGCGGACCACCTTCCCCGGAAATCGCTGCGGCAACAACCTTCGCGCCCGAGCACTTCCAGGCAGGGGACGCCCCCTTGGCACGTGCCTTCACACAGGCACGCACGCTTGCGCCTGTGAGCGCTGGTGAGGGTGTGAAGGTGGCCGCACCCGCGCCTGCGATTGCCACCCACCTGGTGACCGTCTTCTTCTTGACGATCACCTTCTTCTGGGTCTGCCACTGGAAGAGGTACTTGGTGCCCCTTGCCGCAGGCGTTGCCACCGATGCGGTGAGGGTGGCGCCCACCCGGGCGTCGCCGGTGACCACTGGCGCGCGACCGGAAGGGGCTGCCTGAAGGGTTATGGGCAGGGCAATGGCTGCCGCAAGCACGACGGCAACGAGCGAGGGGAGTCGGGGGGAACAACGGCGCATTACGGTGTTTCTAACACCGCACGCCTCGACTGTGCCCAGACCTGGGTTCCGGCACCGGCCGAGCGCGCCGGCTACGGAATGGGCAGCGCCCTCTCGAACACGATGCGGTCTTCCCCGGCACCGAGGTAGTCGGCCACAAGCGGCCCCTCGAACCCGAGCGCCCGGTGAAACGCGATTGACCCCTCGCGATGCGGGGCCGCAAGCGCCCTGAAACGCGTGCAGCCCTGCTCCATCGCCCGCTCGCCAAACCACCGGTACAGCGTGGCCCCCACCCCCTGCCCCCGAAGCGCCGGGTCAACCGCATGCAGGTGCACGTAGGCCAGATCGGGTTCGGAGAGGCTCACCATGCCCAGCAGAAAGCCGGCGGGTGATCCGTCGGCACGGGCGATCCACACACCACCCGGGCCCAACTGGTCGAAGAACAGCCGGTGCAGCGTGAGCCCCACCGGATGCCCGAACCATGCCTCCGCGACCGCCCGGGCAGCGACGAAGTCGTCACTGTTGAGCGGCCGCGGAGGCAGCAGGTCCGTATCAGCCGAGACGTGCCACCCCGATGGGGCACGCAACGCCCGTACCACCCAGGCCGCAGTAGCCGTTGGGATTCTTGGCCAGGTACTGCTGGTGGTACGCCTCGGCGTAATAGAACGGCCCGCCAATGGCGATCTCGGTGGTGATGGTGCCCATGCCCAGCGCGTCGAGCGCCTCCTGGAACATGTCGCGCGAGGACTCGGCCTTCACCTTCTGCGCCTCGTCTACGCAGTAAATGGCCGACCGGTACTGGGTGCCAACGTCGTTGCCCTGCGCCATGCCCTGCGTGGGGTCATGCCCCTCCCAGAACGTGCGGAGCATCTCTCCGTACGAGGTCTGCGACGGGTCGTACACCGCCAGCACCACCTCGGTGTGGCCCGTGCGCCCGCTGCACACCTCTTCGTACGTGGGGTGCGGCGTAAAGCCCCCTGCGTACCCCACCGCGGTGGTCCACACGCCGGCGTGCTGCCAGAACAGGCGCTCCGCACCCCAGAAGCAGCCCATACCCACCACGATGGTCTCGAAGCCATCGGGAAACGGCGGGATAAGCGGATTTCCGAGCACCTCGTGCGCCACGGGGATGCGCATCGACTCGGCGCGGCCCGGCAGGGCGTCCTGCTCAGCCACCATGTTCACCTTCGAGGAGTTCCAGAACGGCATTCGTGCTCCTTTCGCTGTCCCCTGAAGGTAATGCGATATTGAGCATTCCCGGGGAAGCGTTCCTTAAGGTCCGGCAATCACACGGTAGCCGCGCTCACCCACGAGGGCGGCCGCCTTCCGTGCCGACTCGTCTGAATCCACGACGATGGTGAGTGCACCGGCGGGCTCCCCCGCCACCGCGGGAACCAGGTCGAGGTCTTCGATGTTGATGTGTGCGTGCCCCAGCGCCGTGGCGATCTCCGACAGCACGCCGGGTCGATTGGGTACCTCCACAACCACCCGGGTGCTCTCGCCACCGGCGGAATCGTCCACTGCCATCAGGCGCTCGCGGCCCTCGGCGGCACTCATGAAGAAGGTCTGAAGCCACTCGCGGTCGCCTCCCCGCAGGGCCTCCTCAACCTCGAGTAGTTCGGCACGGTGCTTTCGCACCTCGGCCAGCACGGCGTCGCGGTTGGTCAGCAGGATGTCGGCCCAGAGCGCCGGGTTGGCACCCGCCACCCGGGTGAGATCGCGAAATGACGGGCCGGCAGAGCGCAGTGCCTCCCGGCCCTGCGGTGCCGTGTCGGCGGCCTGCCGAATGAGCGCCGAGGCGATGACGTGCGGCAGATGCGATACCAAAGCCATGAGGTGGTCGTGCACCTCGGCATCCACGGCCACGGGCGTTGCACCCACCGACGACACCATGCCGTGCACGCGCTGCAGCAGATCCGGGCGGGTTTCTTCGGTGGGCGTGAGAAACCACGTGGTGCCGTCAAAGAGGTCT
>CAJAPZ010000004.1 GCA_903943955.1 uncultured Actinomycetes bacterium | reverse complement strand
CTGCACCAGGAAGAATCGGGCTGCGTCCACTCCGATGTCGTCCAGCAGTTCGCCCAGCGTCACAAGCGTGCCGGCGCGCTTGCTCATCTTCTTCGACTCGCCGCCCTCCGTGAGCGATACCAACTGCACGATTGGCACCTCGAGCATGTCGGGGTCGAAACCGCCCGATGCAATAACCGCCCGCAGCCGCGGGATATAGCCGTGATGATCGGCACCGAGCACGTCAAGCAGGCGGTCATCTCCGCGGCTGGCCTTCTCGAGGTGATACGCCACGTCGGCGGCGAGGTACGTGGTTGACCCGTCGGACCGGCGCAGCACCCGGTCCTTCTCGTCGCCGTAGGTGGTGGTGCGAAACCACAGGGCGCCCTCGTGCTCGTAGGCATCGCCAGATGCGATGAGCGCGTCGAGCCCGCGCTGCACCGCGCCCCCCTCGTGCAGGGTGGTCTCGCTGAAGAACGAGTCGAACCGCACCCGGAATCGATCGAGTTCGGTGCGCATGGCGGCGAGCATCAACTCATGGCCGCGGTGCGAGAAGAACGCGAGGGCCTCGGCATCGGGCGGATCAACCCGACCGGCATAGGAATCCCCGACCTCCCCCTGCAATGCCTGGGCCAGTACACCGATGTAGTCGCCCTGGTAGCCGTCCTCGGGCACGGCGGTATCCAGGCCGAACAGCGCGCCATATCGGGCCGCCACCGACGCACCGAACAGTTCCATCTGGCGGCCGTAGTCATTCACGTAGAACTCGCGGGTCACATCGTGGCCGGCGTATTCGAGAATGCGCGCAACACCGTCGCCGTACGCGGCCTGACGGGCATGGCCCACGTGTGGCGGCCCAGTGGGGTTGGCCGACACGAACTCGATGAGAATGCGCTCAGCCGGGCTGGCCTGCCCGCGGCCATAGCCATCCCCCGCTGCGACAATCGCCCGTGCCGCGGTGGCGAACCACCTCGGGCTCAGCGTGAGGTTGATGAATCCGGGTCCGGCCACCTCGGCCGATTCCACAAGAGTTCCGAGTTCGGGATCGGCGGTAATGCGGCCGACGAGCTCTTCGGCGATATCGCGTGGGCTTCGCCGGGTGGCCTTCGCGAGGGTCATCGCCACGTTGGTCGCGAGGTCGCCGAAGCCGGCGTCGCGGGGAGGGTCGAGGCTGGCGCTGGCGGGGGTGCCCCCGGCCACCGCCGATGCCTCGCGGGCCAGCGCCTGCGAGAGCGGTGTGATTGGGCTATCGGTAGGCACGGCGCGCGATGCTAGCGGCCCCCGCCCGCGCGCGGGTATGGATGCCCCGCGAGATCGGCGAGTGAGCGGTACACCTGCTCGCCCAGCACGACGCGTGCCAGCTGGTGGGGAAGCGTCAGCGGCCCCAGTGACATGCGCTCGTCGGCCTCGGCGCACAGCGTCGGATCGAGCCCGATGGCGCCCCCGATAAGAAACGTGGTGGGCTTTACATCCTCGAGCCGACGCCCCATCCATGCTGCCAAGGCCTCGCTGCTGGCCGGAGCCTTGCCGCGCACGTCCAGGGCCACCACGTACGACCCCTGAGCGATGCGGGCCCGCATGCGCTCACCCTCCTTGCGGAATACCTGCGGATCGCCGTGCTGCACGGCCTCGGCGGACACCTCATCGACCTTGAGATCGGCCATCCGGGCGATGCGCTTCTCAAACTCCTGGCCGGCGGCATCGAGGGGGGCGCGGAGTCGCCCGACGACGACAAACTGGATGAGGCGGCTCACAGGGATATCGTAGGTGCCGCGTGACCGACTCGGCGACTCCCGACATTGGTGGCCGCATTGCCATCATCAGCGACGTGCACGGTAACCGGCACGCGCTCGAAGCCGTGCGCCGTGCGCAGCGCCAGGCCGGCGTCACCCGCACCTGGTGCCTCGGCGACATGGTCGGCTACGGGGCGCACCCCAACGAGTGCCTGCGCGCGTGCGTACACGTGTCAGAGCGATGCATCGCGGGCAATCACGATCTGGCCGCGGCCGGACGGGTCCCGATAAATGTGTTCTCGCCATGGGCACGTACCGCCATCGAATGGACCCGTACCCAACTCGACCGCAATGCGCTCGATCGCCTTGCGGGCCTTGAGCCGCTCGACACCGACGGGGACGTGGCGCTCTTCCATGCATCGCCGCGCGACCCGGTATGGGAGTACGTGCTCGACGGCGACGGCGTGCGCGCGGCCATGGATGCCCACCCCGCCCGCGTGATGATGGTGGGCCACACCCACCTGGCTGGCGCGTGGTGCCTGGGCGATGATGGACGTCTGGATGGCGGCCTCGTGCGCGGTGAGGAGACCATCTCAATCGAGCGCGGGCGCTGGCTCATCAATCCCGGGTCGGTCGGGCAGCCCCGCGATCTCGACCCGCGTGCATCGTGGGCGGTGCTCGACGCCGAGGCCGCCACGCTCACCTTCCGACGCACGCCCTACGACGTTCCGGGTGCGCAGAACGCCATTCAGGCCGCAGGTCTTCCCGTGGAACTCGGATCGCGTCTGACGGAGGGCCGGTGAGCATCTACCTCGACCATGCGTCCGGATGGCCGCTGTCGGCGGGCGTGCGCGAGGCCATGGCCCGGTGGATCGACGAGCCCGGCAGCCCGATGGCCCTGCACGACCACGCCCGCGGGCCCGCGCAGGTCGTGGATGATGCCCACGCAGCCGTCGCGGCCCTCGTCGGCTGGCCGCCGGAGTCGGTCATCCTCACCTCGGGTGCGACCGAGGCACGCAACCTGGCGATAAAGGGCACGCTCTCAGCCCGGGGAACGGCCGCCCCGGTGATTGCCGCCGATCACCTGGCCCACGCGTCCACAATTGCCACTGCACGGTCGCTCACACGCCATGCCGGTGCGCTCCGACTTGCCGACGTCGATGCGGTGGGCGATGTCCTGCCCCGGGCGATCGCGGACGCGGCAGGCGGCGCCGACCTGGTGGTCGTCACTCACGGGCAGGCCGAAGTGGGTTGTGTACGGAACGCCACCGCCCTCGTGGCCGCGGCCCGAGTCGCCGCGCCGGGCGCAGTGATCGTGCTCGATGCCGAGGAGACTGCTGGCCTGCTGCCGGTCACCGATGGTCACGGTGCCGACGTGGTGGTGATCGGTGGGCGATCCATGGGCGGCCCCGCCTGGGTCGGTGCCCTGCTGGTGCGGCCCGGCATCATGCTGCACCCGCTTATTGAGGGGGGCCTCGAGGAGCACGGCAAACGGGGCGGGGCGCACGATGTGCCGGCCATCGCCGCACTTGCGCAGGCCGTGGCGGAGGCCATGGCGGGCATGCCCGCACGCGCCGAGATGATGCGTGCATGTGCCACCGACCTGACGGAGGGTCTTCTGGCGGTCCCCCGGGTGGTGCTGAATGGCCCAGCCCCCGGCATTCGACTGCCCGGACACGTGCAGGTCTCGGCCCGCGGGGTGGAGGGAGAGGCCCTGGCGCTCGCAATGGCCGCGCGGGGGGTCGCCGTGGCCCCCGGCTCGGCATGCACCTTCGGCGCCGGTAAGTCGTCACCCGTCCTCGAGGCCATGGGGGCAGACGACGACGTGGCGCGGGGAGCCGTGCTGCTCACCGCCGGTCCGGGCACCACCGCCGATGATCTCGGGGCGGCCATCGTGGCGTTTACCGAGTCGGTGACCGTGCTTCGCGCCATGGCCCCCGAGGGGCAGTGATCAGCGCCATGCGCACCATCGATGCGCTGGGTACCTGGTGCCCCGTGCCGGTCTCGCTGCTTCGCCGGGCTGCGTTACACGCCGCCGGGGGCGACATCATCGTGGTGCTCGCCGATGACCCGCTTGTGAAGGTGGATATCCCCGCCTGGTGCCACGACCAGGGGCATGAGGTGATCGCCGTCGAGGACGACGCCGGGGTCATCACGACCCGGGTGCGGATCAGCCCGGGGGCGTGATACCGCTGGCGATCATCACGCGGTTCCACGCGTTGATCGCTGTGATGGTCACCACCACCTGCGCCAACTCGGCATCCGGGAACGCCGCCTCTGCCGCGCTCCAGGTTGGCCCGGCCGCTGCATCACGGCATCCGGCCAGGGACTCGGTCCGAGTGAGCAGGTCGGTGACACCCAGCGCCGCCCGTGCCCGATCATCAAAGAGTGTGGACTCCCGCCAGTTGACCAGGGCGACCAGTTGATCCTCGCTCACGCCAGCCGCGCGCGCAGCATCCGAGTGCAGCGCAACGCAGTACTCACAGCCGTTCACGAGCGATGCGCGCACCTTGATCAGCTCGGACAGCACATGATCGGGATGCCCTGCACGGGTGAGCCCCGCCAGTGCGCGATACCCGTCCGGGGCGTCGGCCTTCACGTTCACCCGCGGGCCCACCGGGGCCACTAGGCGAACCGGTACGCGATGAGGGCGATGCCGATTAGCAAGCCCGCGATACCGAGTCCGAGCCCCCACCATGCCATGGACCGCCCGCGCACGTTCTCGTTGGTACCCATGTCCCGCAACGCGAGGGCACCGAAGATGATTGCGAGCGTCGAACACACCACCGGGAACACCAGGACGCCCACGATGCCAAGCACCAGGGCGGCGATGGCACGGCCCGACCGACGGGCACCGGTACTGGGTGGTGGCGGCGGGGAGGTGCTCTCCATCGGGTCAATGCCCTGAGTGCCGTTATCGCTTACGTGCTCTGTCCAGACGGTGCCGTCCCACCAGCGAAGCTGGTGAAGGCCCGCCGGATCCGGAAGCCATTCCTGTGCGCGTTTGCTCATATGCGCGCCATTCTACGACAGCCCATCCAGCAACACGGCGCCTGTCATTGATGTCGGGACATCCCACCCCATCAGCGCGCACGCGGTGGGTGATACGTCACCCAGACAACCCGGTCGCAAGGGCAGTCCGGGTCGATCGATCCAGAGCGGTACCGGGTTGGTGGTGTGTGCGGTATTGACGCTGCCATCTGGCTCGATCATCGATTCGGAGTTGCCGTGGTCGGCGGTGACGATGAGCAGACCATTGCGCGCGGCCACCGCGGCGCGGATGTCAGTCATGCAT
>CAJAPZ010000003.1 GCA_903943955.1 uncultured Actinomycetes bacterium | reverse complement strand
TCGACGACACGACATTCTTCGCGAACTCGCCAAGCCAGAACTCGCCCGCCAGGTCGACCTTGGCCTGAGTGGGCCCCGCGGTCACGATGCTGGACGCCGCGGCCACCTTCCGCTGGGCAAACTGCATGAGACCGTTGCTGATCCCGATGCCCTGGGCAAGGCTCGCGCACGCGGCCCGTGGGTGCCGAAGCTCCGACCCGTCCATGACCGCAGCTGTGGGAAGCGCGCCGACCAGCGCAGCCCAGTTCGGGCAGCCGCTGTTGATTTCGTAGCGGCGCACGAGGGCATTCGTGAGGACCTCCGCGAGGCCCGCGGGCACGTCCCTGCCCTCTGCACGCAACCCTGCCGCAGCGCGGGTGGCCTCGATGATGTCCTGAACCGCATTCATCTCCGGGCCGTAGTTGAGCGCGGCGACCTGCCCGCCGAGCGCCGCCACCTGAACCTCGATCGCCGAGAGCGTCTGCTGGGCCGTGGTCATCTGTGTTGCAAGGTCGCTGATGCCCCGCTCGATGTCGGCGAGCTGCTTCTTCTCGGCGGCTGTGAGTCCGGAGGCGGGCGTCGGGGTTGGGGTGGAGCGGCACAGGAACTTGATCCCGAGCCCGCAGAAGAGCCACCGTGATCCCTCTTCGATGAATGGCTTCAACACTGTCAGGGCGATGGAGGCAGTAACACTGTTCTCGCGACGCGGGCTCGCGCCACGGCTGGCTTCCAGCGCATCCCCCCTGAGAGGAAGGTCATCAACCGGGCGCGGAGCCGCAAACGAACGAACGCCAGCGCCAGTGCCAATGCGATCGGCAGTCCAATCCGCGTAGGCCTGCACCCCACCACGCTCGCGGGCAGCCGTGATGAAGTCCGCGCCCGAGAAGCGCGACCGTGCGAACCTCGCCGACTCCGCCACGTCGGTGCCCGCGGGCAGCCGCAAGCGGCGCGCCACAGCGCGCTCGGCGGCGGCGATGGAGACCCCGGGGCGCACGTCGAGGTACTCGGCCAGCACGGCGCTGCCCGGGTTCACGTTCACCTCGATCTCCGCGGCGATGGCGCCCCTCTGCGCCGTCGCGGACATCACGTCAGCGCCAGAAAGGCTGCCAACCACCTGCGACCGGCCGCCGGTGGCGGTGATGGTCATGCGCTCCGTCGAGGCCCCAGGCCGCAGGCGGACGACCGCATACCCCAGATCCCCGGTGGTCGTCGCGCTCGACATGATCGTGCCCGTGCGATCGTCGCGGGCCACCACGGTGGCTCCCGACACAGGGTCATTGGCGCCCGCCGTGACGTTGACCACCACATCAGTTGCCGCGATGGGTTCGGCAGTGGCCAGCGATGGCACCAGCACGGCAAGCGTGACAGCGGCCAAGGTGCTTGCGATGAGGGTGCGGGGGCGCATCGACGACTCCGAGGGACGAGGGATTACGTAATTGTTATCAGGTCACCAACGAAACCCCGTGCTGGCTGGTAACGAGAATCCTGCCGATGACCGTGTTAGCCAACACGGTCACCCGCATGGCAGTTGCTGGGCAGCACCGCGCGGCTCGGTAGGTCACCCCCACCCAGCCGCGCGGTGTACCTGATCAGCGGCGTACCAGCGTGGT
>CAJAPZ010000002.1 GCA_903943955.1 uncultured Actinomycetes bacterium | reverse complement strand
AGGCACGACACCTAGCGCCGCAATGCCCATGGGTGCCAACCACCGGGGTGCAGGTAACGGTGAAGAGGGCAGCGACCATGCCGGGGAGGCCGGTGCGCCTGCTCAGAACCGGCGGACGACCCGGTAGCGGGTGTCGCGCTGCACTGCACGGCGGCCTGTGGCCTCGATGGCCTCCACCATGCGCGGGGTGTCAAGCGTAAACGCCGTGCCAGCGGCCCGCACCACGTTCTCCTCAATCATGATTGAGCCCATGTCGTCGCAGCCGGCCTCGAGCGCCAGTTGGCCGATGCGCAAGCCCTGGGTCACCCACGAGCTCTGCATGTGGATGATGTTGTCCAGATACAGGCGCGCCACTGCATTCATCATGAGGTAGTCGGCCGCGGTGGTGTTGAGGTGGTCGTCGCCCCGTGCCGAGCAGCCGCCCGACTGGTACGACCAGCAGGCAAACGCCACGAACCCACCGGTCTCGTCCTGCAGGTCGCGCAGCACCCGCAGGTGCTCAATGCGGTCGTCGATCGAGTCGACGGTGCCGAACATCATGGTGGCGCTCGATCCGATGCCCTTCAGGTGCGCCTCGCGCATCACGCCAAGCCACTCCGCGGTGGTGGTCTTGCGTGGGGCGATGACGTCGCGCACCGTGTCCACGAGAATCTCTGCGCCACCGCCGGGGATCGAATCGAGGCCGGCCGCGATGAGGCGGGTGAGCGTCTCATCGAGTGTGAGCTTTGAGTAGTGGGCGATGTGCAGCACCTCGCTGGGCGAGAGCGCGTGCAGGTGGATGGGGTACCGGCGCTTGATGTCGGTGAACAGATCCTCGTACCACTCAATGCGCAGGTTGGGGTGGTGGCCTCCCTGCAGCAGCAGCGCGGTGCCACCGAGGTTGAGCGTCTCCTCGATCTTCCGGAAGATGACCTGCTTGGGGAGGATGTACCCACCCGGGTCACGCGGGTGGCGGTAGAAGGCACAGAAATCGCAGTCGGTCACGCAGAAGTTGGTGTAGTTGACGTTGCGATCGATGACGAACGTGACCACGTCGGGGTCGGTCACGCGATCGCGGGCACGCCGGGCCGCGGCGGCCACGGCCAGCACGTCGCGTGAATTCATCAGCGCACGGGCACCCTCGTCGTCAAGGCGCTCGCCGGCGTCGATCCGCTCAATAATGTCGAGGTGATGGCTGAGGGTTGTGCTCATGCGGCCACCGCGGTGTCGGCGATGCTCGGCACCCGATCGAGCTCACCCGCGGCACGGGCCATCTCCAGGAACTGCGCCAGACCCGCGCGCTCGGCCGGCCCAAACTCGTAGCGCAGCCTCCCGAGATATCCGCGGATGTACGCCTCGGGAAATGGAAAGCGCTCGGCTGCTGCGCGGGCGACCGCGTCGGGATCGCGCAAGTACGCAGCACGGGCGTCGTCGATGGCGCTGGCCAGGAGGTCGATCTGGGGTCCGCGGGTACGCATGGCATCCTCCCGCGCTGCCCATACGGCGAACACCATTGGCAGCCCAGTGCGCTGCTGCCACAGTTCACCGAGGTCGAACGAGTACGGGGCCAGGCCATCGCGGTGGGCCTCCAGTGCCTCGTCGGCGATGAGCAGTACGGCCTCGCCATCGGCGATGGCCTGGCCTGCAGGGCCATCGAGCACGCGAAACGCCACGTCGGGGCCAAGCAGGATTCGCAGGAGGGTGACGCTGCTCGCGCTGTGGGGCGTGACCGCCACGCGGGTGATGTCGGCGAGCAGAACGGGCGAGAGCACGCGAATCGAATCGACGGCGCCCTCGCAGGCGATGGAACCGACAGGGATCAGGTGAAGGCGATCGGCGTTGCGGGCATACGCGATGCTCGACATGGCTGAGACGTGGAGGTCACCGGCCAGGACAGCGGCGTTGAGGGCTGCCGGAAGTCCGTCGGTGAAGGTGACGCCGGGCAGTCCGGCTTCCTCAAGGTGGTGGTACACGGGATACATATTGAGCGCGCTGATGCGCCCCACGCGCAGGTCGCTCATGCCGCCACCGCTCGGGCACCGACGGCCTCGGCCAGATGCTGCGGATCGGTGTCGTCGCCTGTGGGGATCACCCATTCGCCCGCCCCGAATGCGAGCGCCACCTGGCACGCAGGAGCCCCGAGGGTCTCCCAGTCGGGGCGGATGGCCACGGATGCCGGCAGCACGCGCCGGGCCACGGCCGTCACGAGCAGGTCTTCCACTCCCCACGATCCGGGCCGCTCGGGCCCGTCATCGCCCGGCACCAGTTGCACGGCCCGCACCGCGGTGCAGTCGGCCGCGATCTCAATGAGGCGGTCGGCGATCTGGGCATGGGTTGTGCCCGCGCCGTAGGGCACGGTGGCGACTCCCTCGGGGTCGGCGGGACCGCGCATCCACGTCACCTGCTGTGGCGGAGCGATGCCCTGTGCCGCGGCGAATGGGTCACGGGCGTCCAGCATCGCGATGATCTGCTCGCGCGTCATGCGAACCGGTCCACAACGCCTGCGGCGATGGTGCGCAGCGCAGCCACGTCGGCGTCGCCGACATCTCCGTCGAGCGATGCCACCGCGGCGGCGACCTCTTCGATTGCGCGCTCGCGCGCGGCCACGGCGCCGGGGTGCACAGCAAGGCGGTCGCACAAGGGCAGAAGGGGCACGTCGCCACGCGATGCCCGTTCGATCTCGCTGGCGAGCCCCGGCTCGTCGGCGATGGCAAGGATGATGGGCAGCGTGACGGTGCCGCTGAGGATGTCGGTACCCCGCCGCTTGCCGGTCTCGGCCGGCGACCCGGCGATGTCGAGAATGTCGTCAAAGATCTGGAACGCCACGCCCACGTGCTCGCCGAATGCGGCGAGGCGCGCCTGTGCCTCGCCGCCGGCCCCCGAGAGCACCGCCCCAAGACGGCAGGCCACCGAGAACAGCGCGCCGGTCTTGCGTCGGCACCGCGCGATGTATGCGTCAACAGACAGGGCAAGGTCGCTGGTCGCCCGCTGCTGGTCCATCTCGCCCAGGGCGAGGTCGAGGGCTGCGTCGGCCAGCGCGCTCACCGCCAGCGGTAAGCCCACGTGCGTGAGTTCGGCGAATGCGCGTGCAAAGAGGAAGTCACCCACCTGGACGGCTGAATCGGCACCATGGGCGCGCGCAACGGTGGGCCGTCCGCGCCGTGTTGTGGCGCCATCGATCAGGTCGTCGTGCACGAGGGTGGCCATGTGCACCAGTTCCACTGCTGCTGCGGCGGACACCAGTGCGGCGCGGTCGTCGTCGTGACGT
>CAJAPZ010000001.1 GCA_903943955.1 uncultured Actinomycetes bacterium | reverse complement strand
GGGTGAGCTGGTTCACCGACGAGACGATGGGCAGGCGGCCGATGAACTCGGGGATGAGCCCGTAGTGCGTGAGGTCCTCGGGGAGGGTCTCGCCAAAGAGATCGTGATCCTTGGCCGTCCTGCGGTTGCTGATATCCGCCGCGAACCCCACACCCTTCTTGCCGATGCGGCGCTCGATCACCTTGTCGAGGCCGGCGAACGCCCCACCACAGATGAACAGAATGTTCGTCGTGTCGATGGTGAGGAACTCCTGATGCGGATGCTTACGACCACCCTGCGGCGGCACTGAGGCAACGGTTCCCTCAAGAATCTTGAGCAGCGCCTGCTGCACACCCTCGCCCGACACGTCGCGCGTGATGGACGGGTTCTCCGACTTACGGGCGATCTTGTCGACCTCGTCGATATAGACGATGCCGGTCTCGGCACGCTTGATGTCGAAGTCGGCCGCTTGGATCAACTTGAGGAGGATGTTCTCGACGTCCTCACCCACGTACCCCGCCTCGGTGAGTGCGGTTGCATCGGCGATGGCGAAGGGAACGTTGATGATGCGCGCAAGCGTCTGTGCGAGAAGGGTCTTTCCGCAACCGGTGGGCCCCAGCAGCAGGATGTTGCTCTTGTGCAGTTCGATGTCCGTCTCGTCGGACTGCATCACGTGAACGCGCTTGTAGTGGTTGTAGACGGCCACGGCGAGGCCTCGCTTGGCCTCCTCCTGACCCACCACGTAGTCGTTCAGGACGTCGTAGATCTCCCGCGGGCGCGGAAGCGACTCCGACTCGATCGCTGTGGGGGCCGCGACGGCCTCCTCATCGATGATCTCGTTGCAGAGGTCGATGCATTCATCGCAGATGTACACGCCCGGCCCAGCGATGAGCTTCTTGACCTGCCGCTGGGACTTGCCGCAGAAGCTGCAGAGGAGCTGCTCACCGGTATCACTCGTGGTATCGGACATCTCTCGCCTGGTCGACGGGGGCTACGGAAGCGAGACGACGATGGGCACCGCCGGGTGGATCACCCGGCATCCTTCCCCTTCGCCGTCTTCTTTGCGGCCGGCTTGGTCGCGGCGGTCTTCTTCGCCGCGGTTGCCCCCGTCCCCTTCGCCGGGGCGGCCTTCTTCGCCGCGGGGGTCTTGGCCGCCGCAGGCTTCGCCGGAGCCGGCTTCTTCGCCGCGGCCGGCTTCTTGGCAGCTGCAGGCTTCTTCTCGGCGGCCGGCTTCTTGGCACCTGCAGGCTTCTTCTCGGCGGCCGGCTTCTTGGCAGCTGCGGGCTTCTTGGCAGCTGCGGGCTTCTTCTCGGCGGCAGCTGCGACAGCCTTTGCAGCCTTCGCTTCGGCAGCCTTCTCGCGCTTCTCCCCCTCCTCGGGGGTGATCGCCACGGCAGCGTCGATTACAAGATCGACAGCGCGCTCCACACGCAGGTCCTGGCGCAGGCTCTCCCAGCCGCCAGCGGCACGCAGGGCCTTCAGCAGCTCATCTGGGTCACGGCCGGCGTCGGCGGCGTCGGTGCGCACGCGCGCCTCCACCTCGTCATCGGTCAACTGAATGTTCTCGGCGTCGGCGATGGCCTCAACGACCATCTCCCGGCGAATCGAGAGCTCTGCATCTGCACGCAGCGAGTCACGGGCCTCCTGCATCGTCTGCCCCTGCATCGCGAGGAACTGCTCCAGATCCACGCCCTGCGGAAGCTGGTGCGAGGTGTCGTGAAGGATGGAGTCGATGCGACGGTCCACCATGACCCCGGGCACATCAAATGTGGCACCGGCAACCGCGGCGTCAATTGCGCGGCGGCGATAGCGCTCCACGACCATGCGCTCAGTGGCCGTCGCGAGGCGCTCCTCGATCTCCGTGGTCATCTCGGCTGCCGACGCGAAGCCAACTGATTCGGCCAGGGCGTCGTCGACCTCGGGAAGCACCTTCCCCTGCACCTTCTGCACCGTGACGATGTACTCCACGGTCTTGCCCTTGATCTCGTCCCGGGTGTCCTCATCGGGGTACTCGACAGGGAAGGTCTTCGTCTCGCCGGCCGAGGCACCCACGAGCGCCTCGGTGAATGCCGGCAGGATGCGGTCGCCGCCCAGCTCGATGAGCTGGCCGCGAGTGCTGGCACCTTCAATGGGCTCGCCATCGGCGGTGGCCTCGTAATCGATCAACGCAAAGTCGCCCTCGGCGGCCGCGCGATCGACGTCCTCCAGGCGCGCACCCTGCTCGCGCACACGGTCGATCTCGGCCTGAATGGCACCCTCGGGAATCTCGTCGGGCTCACGCACGACCTCGAGCCCCGTGTACTCACCGAGCACCGGGGTCGGCGGCACCTGCAGGGTGACGCTGAACTCCACGCCCTGCTCGGTGGACTCGCCCAGATCAACCTCGGGGTCGCCGATTGGGTCGATGGCCGCGCTGACGAGGGCCAGCCGGTACCAGTCGTTGAGCGCGCGGTCGAGCGTCTGGGCAAAGATGCCCTCGCGACCCACGCGCTGGATGACCACGTTGGTGGGCACCTTGCCCGGGCGGAAGCCCGGTAGGCGCATGCGCCCAGACACCTCGCGGACGGTGCGGTCGAACTCCTTGCGCACCTCATCCTCGGGGATCTTCACGTCGATACGGACGCGATCGTCCTCGAGCTTTGTGACTTCAGCGACTACAGGCATGGGGACTCGCCAACGGGATTCAGGGTGGTCAGATAAGTGCGGGTGAGAGGACTCGAACCTCCACGGGTTTCCCCACCAGGACCTAAACCTGGCGCGTCTACCAGTTCCGCCACACCCGCACGAGTCGAAACAGAGCAGACAGGGTGAACGATGGGACTCGAACCCACGACCGCCTGGACCACAACCAGGAGCTCTACCAACTGAGCTACGCCCACCACGATGGCCGGACCGAAGTCCGGCGCCGGGGGAGGATAGCGCACGCAACTCCCCCGGAATGGATGAATCGGCCCCACTCGCAATGCATCACGAGCAGGGCCGATGTATCCCGATCAATCAGTCAATACGCTCATACGCCGGAAGCGTGAGGAAGTCGACGAACTCCTCGCTGGCGGTGATCTCATCGAACAGCGCGGCGCCCTCGTCGTAGCGACCTGCCGAACCGAACTGATCCTTCACCTTCCCGAGCTCCTCGCCGAGCACCTGATGGAACAGGTCCACGTCGATGTTGCGGCCGTCTGCGAGCTTGCCCTTGGGCGAGCGGATCCACTGCCACACCTGCGATCGCGAGATCTCAGCGGTGGCGGCGTCCTCCATGAGGTTGTTGATGGGCACGCAACCCATACCCGCAAGCCATGCACCCAGGTACTGGATTCCCACGTTGATGTTGGTGCGCAGGCCCTCCTCGGTGATGGGGCCATCGGGCTCGAACGTGAGGAGATCGGCGGCTGTGACGTGCACGTCGGGGCGCTGGCGATCCACCTGGTTGGGCTTGTCGCCCAGCACGGCGTCGAAGGCATCCATGGCAATGGAAACCAGGCCCGGGTGAGCCACCCAGGTGCCGTCGTGGCCATCGCCGGCCTCGCGCTCCTTGTCGGCACGCACCTTGGCGAGCGCGGCCTCATTGGCCTCGGGGTCGTTCTTGATTGGGATCTGCGCCGCCATGCCGCCCATCGCGTGCGCGCCGCGGCTGTGGCAGGTCTTGATGGCCAGCAGCGAGTACGAGCGCAGGAAGTGCGTGGTCATGGTGACCAGTGCGCGATCGGCAAGCACGAAGTCGGCATCGCGGCGGAACTTCTTGATGCACGAGAAGATGTAGTCCCAGCGGCCGCAGTTGAGGCCGGCTGAGTGGTCGCGCAACTCGTAGAGGATCTCCTCCATCTCGAATGCCGCCAGGATGGTCTCGATGAGCACGCAGCCCTTGATGGTGCCCTGAGGGATTCCCAGATCGTTCTGCGCCTTTACGAAGATGTCGTTCCAGAGCCGCGCCTCGAGGTGGCTTTCCATCTTGGGCAGGTAGAAGTACGGCCCGGTATTGCGGCTGAGCTGCTCCCGCACGTTGTGGAAGAAGAAGAGACCGAAGTCGAAGATGCCGGCCGAGATGGGGTCGCCATCCACCAGCACGTGCTTCTCGTACAGGTGCCAGCCGCGCGGGCGTACCAGCAGGGTGGCGATCTCGTCCTTCAGTGCGTACGACTTGCCCTCGGGCGACTCGAACGAGATGGAGCGGTTGACCGCGTCGCGCAGGTTGATCTGGCCGAGGATGGTGTTGTGCCACGTGGGCGTGTTTGAGTCCTCGAAGTCGGACATGAACATCTTGGCGCCCGAGTTGAGGGCGTTGATGACCATCTTGCGGTCCACGGGGCCCGTGATCTCCACGCGACGGTCCTGCAGGTCGGCCGGAACCGGGGCGACCTGCCATGAGGCGTCATCGCGGATGTGCTTGGTCTCGGGCAGGAAGTCCGGGCGCTCGCCAGCCTCAAAGGCGTCCTGGCGCACCACGCGGGCGGCCAGCAGTTCGGCGCGCTGGGCGCGGAACTCTCGGTGCAGGCCGGCGACGAACGCTACGGCCTCCGGGGTGAGGATCTCCGCCATCTCTGGCGAGACGACCTCCAGGATCTCGACGCCTTCCGGAAGCTGCTGATCGGACATTGGTCCTCCGTGACCGTGTTCTCGTGGATCGATGCGCCTGATGGCGCGAAGGCGGAACCCTACCCACACAGACGCACCGTGCGCCACGGTCAATCGAACTGGATGACCACCTTGAGGGCTTCGCCGGTACGCGCGAGGCGAAATGCTTCGTCGACATGGTCGAAGGGCACGTGGTGGGTGACGATTGAGTCGCAGCGAACGCGTCCGCTGGCGAGGAGGTCGAGCGCATCGCGGATGTCGGCAGGCCCCGCTGAGTACGTCGATTGCAGCGTCACCTCGCGCCAGAACACCGAGCCCAGGTCGAGCGGCACCATCTCCCCCGGGGGCGTGGGCGCGAAGTACTGCACAACTCCTGCAGGGCCCGCCAGGTACAGGGCGTCGTTCATGGCGCCGTGATGATGCGTGCACACGATCACCTGATGCGCCAACCCACCTCCAAGCGCCTCGCGCACCGCATCGGCGTCACACGCGGGCAGCACTGTGGCCCCGAGCGCAGCGGCAGCGGGGCGGCGGGCCTCGTTGGGCTCAATCACCACGACGGTGCGCGCGCCCAGCACCCGCGCCAGCTCGGCCTCCATCAGACCCATTGAGCCCGCGCCGACGATGACCACATCCAACCCCGGCCCGACCCCGGCCAATCGCTGACCGCGCAGGATGCATGCGAGGGGCTCAATGAGCGTGCCCGTGGTGTCGCTCATGCCGTCGGGAAGCACATGCACGTCAAGATTCACGTTCTCGGCTGGCACCCGGATGAACTCGGCAAGCCCGCCCGGATCAATGCGCGTGGCACGGAACTGCTCGCACAGGGTGTCGCGACCGCTGACGCACAACTCGCATTCGAGGCACGGCACGTGGTGGTGCACGAATACCCGGTCGCCTACCTCGAATGGGGCGCCCTCCCCTACCTGCACCACGTCGCCGACGGGCTCATGACCAAGCACCACCGGTGCCTTAGTGTCCTGGTACCACTGCATGAGGTCCGTGCCGCAGATTCCGCACGCCCGGGTGCGGATGACGATCTCACCCGGACCAGCCGACGGCTCGGGGTGATCTTCGATCGAGAGACGTCCCGCCCCGTGGTAGATCGCTGCCTTCACGCCGGCGATGCTACCCATGCCGGCGCAGCGCGATGAGGCACACTCCATCCATGTCCGACCGCCCGCTGCTTGTCATCCGCCATGTGCCGTGGGAAGGACCGCACCGGATACTCGATGCCTTCGCGGGCATCCCCGTGGTGGAGGTGGATGCGCTCGCCCCCGGGGCCACCCTTCCTGCACTCAATGATGTGCGCGGTGCGGTGATCATGGGTGGCCCGATGACCGTGAATGACGGGGCGAGGCACCCGGGGCTCGGCGCCGAGGTGGCCTGGATTGGTCAGGCGCTGGCTGCGGACCTGCCAATGCTCGGCATCTGTCTCGGGTCGCAACTGATCGCGCGAGCGGCGGGCGCACCCATCGCACCTGGGCCCCGCAAGGAGATCGGCTGGCTGCCCGTGGAGATCGCCGACCCGCGTGATCCCGTCATTGGCCCCCTCGCCCCCATGACGGTGGCCCTGCACTGGCACGGCGAGGCGTTCCCGCTGCCCGACGGCGCCACCGCCCTCGCACGGTCGGCAATCACACCTGTGCAGGCCTACCGGCTGGGCAGTGCCTGGGGTGTGCTCTTCCACCCTGAGGCAGATGAGGCGCTTGTTGACTCCTGGCTGGCCGAGCCTTCGATGCACGCCGAGGCCATCGAGGCACTCGGGCCAGACGCTGACGCGGCGCTGCGCCTCGGTGCGGAGCGGCATGCTGCGGAGCTCATCGCACGCTCTACGCAGGGTTTCGCCGCCTTCGCGGCACAGACCGCCTGATCTGCGTCACGTCCGAGTCGGGGCGCCGAACCGACGGCACCCCGACTCGAAGTGGCATCGTCATCAGTCCTTCGCACACTCCGTGAGGCCGACCGCAGCGGCGGCTTCCTTGCCCGTGGTCGCCAGCGTGTCGATGTCGGTGTTGGCCTCGACCGCGGCGGTCGCGTCGTCAACGGTCGTGGCGGCCTTGATGTCGACCAGAAGGGCCTCGCCGTTCGCCTGGCTCGCAGCGTGCGCGTCGAGGAATGCCTGATAGTCGGTGGCAAGATCGGCGGGAGGCGTAATGGCCTGCAGTTCGGCATTGCCGGCGGTGGCATCGGCGACCGCCTGAGTCCAGGTGTCCTGCACACTCTGGAGGCTTGCGCTGTCGATCGCTGCCTTCAGTGCATCGGCCTTCGCATGCACGTCGGCGCACACCGCGTCGGCTGCCGCGACGAACTCTTCCTTCGTCAGTGCGGCGGTCGTGGCGGTGGTATCAGCGGCAGCAGCGGTGGTGTCAGCGGCGCTGCTCGACGCAGCGGAGTCGGAACCGCCGCAGCCAGCAACAAGGCCGATCGAGAGAGATGCGGCGGCGATGGCCGCGGCGATACGAACTGATTGCTTCATGAGAGTCCTTTCATAGGAATGCACCGACTGGGAGAGGTTTCGGCGCCGAAAAGACAGTAAAGGTGCGAACGAACATATAAGGCGATAACCGTCGCACGATTGACATCTGTGACGTCGACCGATGCGAGGGTATGACGCTTCCCCGGCTCCTCTGCGATCAGGCGCCCCACATCATCGATGCTGCGCCGCGCGCCTGTGACGTGCCCAGGAGCGGTCTCGAGCGTGAGCGCCGCGCCCACACGATGATCGCGTGTGGGGCATGTTCGATTCACGCCTCCTCGCGGCACCCAATGACCGCGATCGCCGTCACACGCGGATGGCCTGCCCACGGGCGCAGCCCGATGGACGCGGCGATCCGACGTGGAGAACCGCGGGCCGAGGCGATGGAGTCATCCCCGGCCCGCACGGCCTCACAGTGGTGCTACTTGCTCCCGCACTCAGGGAGGCCTGCTGCCACAGCGGCCTTATCGGCTGCGGTTTCCAATGCGTCATAGGCCGTGCTGGCGGCTGACGTCTTGGCGACGAGATCGTCAATAGATGTTGAGACCTGCACGTCTGCGGACTGCGCGACTGCGCTGTCTACCGCGGCAGCCTGCGCATCAAGGTACGCCTGGTACGCATCGCCCATGGCAGCCGGTGGGGTAATCGCCCGCAACTCGGTCATGGCGGCCTTCGACTTGTCCGCGGCGCTGGCAGCAAAGGCCTGAAGGCTTTCGAGGCTCGTACCGTCGACGCTGGCCTCCGCATCCGTCGCGAACGCCTTGACGTCGGTGCAGACCTTGGTGGCGGCAGCGACGAATTCGGCCTCGGTCATCTCTGGAGCAGCAGCGGTGGTGTCGGCAGCGCTGCTGGCCGACGATGAATCAGAGCCGCCGCAACCGGCGAAGCCGGCAACAGACACCGTGGCGGCAATCAGGCCGATGGCGGCGATACGTGTGATCTTCATGGGGAATCGTCCTCTGGCATTGGGAGACCGGGCGATGGGTCGAAATGATAGGACCTTCTAGCACAATTGCCATCGGCCGCACCCGCTACACGCCGCGGCGATTCACTCCCGTGACCTCGCCCGATGCCACCGCGCGGATCTCTCCTTCGCACTCCACCTGCAGGCGAGCGAGGTCGTCGATACCGCGGCACACCCCGGTTATCTCTCCCGCCGTTGTGCCCACGATCACGTGCGCGCCCGCAAGGTGATCGCGTTTGGCAAATGCGGCAACCACCGCGGTTGGCCCGTGATCAACCCACGCCGTGTACCGGCGGCCGATTGCTGTGAGTGCCGCAACCAGCAGGTCGCCACGCCGAGGACGTGGCCCGATGGAAGCGAGCGACCCCGGGGTCCAGCGGGTGCTTGACACCTCGGGCACCGGGCCCACGTTGATGCCCATGCCGGCGATGGCCCAGATCACCCGCTCCTGATCGGCGGAGAGCTCGCACAGGATTCCGGCCACCTTGACGCCTGCGGCAATGATGTCGTTGGGCCACGCGATCTGCACGTCGGGCACACCGACCTCATCGAGTGCGTCAGCCAGGCCCACGGCGATGACGAGCGGCAGCATCCCTGCCTCAATCGGGCTCACCCTCGGCCTGAGGATGACGGTGTACATGAGCGCCTCACCCGGGGCGTCCACCCACGACCGCCCGCGCCTGCCACGGCCAGCCGTCTGATGGTCCGACCCGACGACGGTGGCCTCGGGCGCACCCTCCCTGGCCAGACGGGCGGCCTCGTCGTTGGTGGAACCGATCTCCGCCGTCCACGTGACAGGGCCTGCAAGCGGCCCAGAAAGCCGTGGCATCACGACTGACGGGATTACTGGGTCGGCAGATGGGTCGAGCACATACCCCGACCGCGTCGCCTCAATCGGCAGGCCGTCGGCCCGCAATGCGTCCACATGCCGATGCACCGCAGCCCGGGAGCACCCGAGGCCGCGGGCGATAGCACCGCCCGACACCCGAGTGCCGGGCGAGGCGGCCAGGGCCGCCAGCACCGCATCCCGACGTGCAGCTGCGTCGTTCTGAGCGTCAGGCCCCATGCGGGCAGCGTAACGCCGTTTGGGCACCACAGGAAAGCGCGCCCGGGTGGATTCGAACCACCGACCGTCGGATTAGAAGTCCGGTGCTCTATCCAGCTGAGCTACGGGCGCCGATGCGGCCAGCGTAGCCGCATCGGCGCCCATGCCCGAGAATTACTTCCCGTCGAACGCCGGGGTACCGGGTCCGTAGGACGCGCTTTCGAGCCCCTTGCGGATGTCCACCAGCATCTGGGTGTCCACATCCTTGTGCTTCGGGCGGTGAAGAAACAGCAGGCTGTCGCCGAGGCCCACACGGAACTTGCCGTTGTGCTCCTCCTCGACGGTGCCCACGGCCTCAAGCAGCGAGATAACCTCGCGCCACTCGACGTTGTGGGCGCCGCCGCCGTGGTCGAAGACCTTGTGGAGAGTGGCGCGGTGATGGCTGGTGAGGTGATCGGTCACGCGGTGATGCTCCTGTCGTGTGAGTGAGGGCGGCCTGCGGGGGGCGAGCCTAGTCGGGCCACGGGTGAAAACGACGTGGGCCCCGCCACCCGAGGGGTGACGGGGCCCACGAAGACCATCCGATCACGCAGTGACTACGACAGGTACTTGCTCGCGTCGATGCCGTGCTCGGTCATCAGCTTCTCGAACGTCTCGCGCATCTCGTCCGGATAGTCCGGGAGGTCGCCGTCGGCGAGAACCTTCTTGGCGTGCTCGCGGATGTTGGGGCCGAAGTCCCAGTCATCGTCGTTCATCAGGCGCTCAATCTCCTTGGCGGGCCAGGAGACCACACCGGGGTCGCGGGAGAACTCGGCCGCAAGGCGGTCGATCTCCTCGTAGCGGCCCGGCAGCGGTGCCTGCGCCTGGATCATGTTCTTGCCCTTGAGTGCGTCCTCGAGGCCGTCGGCCATCTGGAGGGGCTTGCCGTGTGCGCCGTCGTGGAACAGGCGGTCGAACTTGATGCGGGCACGCTGGCCACCTGCGGCCATGTCCTCGAGCGGGTAGCCAACCGCGTGACCCCAGGTGAAGCGGTAGTGCGGGGGCAGGTTGAAGGCCTTCTCCACGCCACCCGGCTTGCGACCGAAGGCGATGAGGATGGAACCGACGCCGAGCGCGGTACCGGCGAGCATCGACTGCGCGACGGCCTGGCCGGACTCGAAGCGGAGCAGGTTCTCGGTGCGCTCAGTCGGGAAGCTCATCAGGCGCGGAACGGTCTGCGTCATGGTGAACTCGTAGTTCCAACCGTGGTACTTGGTAAGGGCACCGGAAAGCGCGAGGGTCGAAAGACCGTCGTTGGCGCGGCCGTACCAGGCGTTGAGGTTGGTCAGCCAGAAGATGAGGTGCGACGACTGGTTGATGATCTGGACGTTGAATCCAGAAACGCACTCCTCGATCTCGTCCCAGAGGTCAGAATCCTTGGTGACGACGATCGCCTCAGTGGCGTTGATGTTGCCCTGGCAGGACGCGAGACGTCCGGCCTGCAGCATTGTGTGGATCTTCCAGTCTTCGACCGTGCGTGACGGGTCGTAGTAACGGAAGCTTCGACGGTTACCGATCGCCTCGAGGACCGGAACGTCGGGGATGTCGGAGGCACTCACGGCCATGGAACGACGTCTCCTGGGAATTGCGGACATGGAACGAGCAAGCGGCTTTCATGCCGCGATGGGGTCAATCTACACGTACGGCGGGTGCGTTGCATGCGTAACGAAGTGGAATCGTGGATCTGCACGATCCGGGGCGGATGACCGGGCGGGAAGAGGGCCTCGCTGTCTACCCTGCCCGCCATGCCTAATCTTCTTCTCGTAACCGTTTCCACCGACGAAGTCCTCAACAAAGAGGGCAAGGTCCGCTTCCCCGGCACTGATGCCGCGGTCGCAGCTCTCGCCGAGGCTGGCTGGACCGTGGAGGTCATTGACCCCATGTGGCCTGGCCCGCTTCGTCGTGTGGAGGAGGGTGGCGTTGACGCCGTCCTCGTCTCATGCTTCAAGGCCGTCCCGCGCTCGCGCGATGCAGCCTCCATGCTCTCCCGTATGGCGGAGGTCCCGGTGTTCACCGTGGGCGTCCTCCAGAAGGATGACGCGTTTCGCACCATGGCCCCCACGGTCGGCGTGCTCAGGAACGTCGGAGAACTCCCGCAGGGCTAGCCCGCGCGGGGCCGAATATGGCCCGGTCGGCGGTCCATAGGGGCCGCCGACCGAATTTCATTCATCCCGATGCGCGCCCGACTCGCCATCTCCGCTGCGGCCCTTATAGGGACCGCGGTCGTATCCCTCGCTCTCGCTGGCCCGGGGGCTGATCACGCACGCTCGCGCATCCGTGTGCTTGAGCAGCGTGTGATCAGTGCGACCCAGGCGATCCCGGCCGCACGGCTTGCCGAGCAGGACGCCAACCGCAAGCTCGCTGCAGCACGTGATCGGCTCGCAAAGATTCAGCCCGAACTCGACCGTCGGGCCGAAGCGCAGCGTGCGGGACAACTGGTGCTGGCGGGTCGCCTGCGGGACATCTATCGATCGGCCGATCTGGATCCGCTCCTCGCCGTGCTGCTCTCGGGTGGCAACCTATCGGCCCTTGCGGCGAGTCAGGCCGATCAGGAGCGTCTGGCCCGCGAGGATGTCTCACTGGTGGAACACCTGCGCGACGACCGCCGACAGGTTGCCCGCCTTGTTGCAGCCCGCACGCGCGACCTCGACGTGAAGAGGTCGGCGGCCCGGAATGCTGCCGCCTATCGCGCCAAGGTCGTGATGCTGCGCGACCGGCGCACCGGAGCCCTCCGTCAGGCACGGCGCGAGTTCGCCCGTCTCCAAGCACGGGAAGACCGCGCAGACGCCCGCGCGGCCCGACGAGATGCTGCCCCCATCGCCCAAGGCGCCTCCAGCTCCGGCACACCGGCAAATGGCAAGTGGCCCCCGGTCCAAGGTGGCCCGTCGAAGGCAGTGCTCAACAAAATCGCCCAGTGCGAGTCGGGAGGCAACCCCCGCTCAATCGGCGGCGGCGGTTCATTCCGCGGCAAGTACCAATTCATGACCGCCACCTGGGAGGCAGTGGGAGGCCACGGTGACCCAGCGGCCGCATCAGAATCGGAACAGGATTACCGAGCAGCACTGCTATTCGAGCAGGCAGGCGCAGGCCAATGGCCAGTATGCGCCGCCTTCGCCAAATAACCCACCCGACCCCCCGCTGACAGGCACCTTGTCCACAGGGTGAGGTGTGACGCGAGCGTTTCGAACGTTGCGGCGTCGTGACCTTCGCTTACACGGGCCAGATGGCGCGCCCTCACCCGCGGATAGGCGGCGAGACCAACCCTGTGGACAAGGTGCCTGTCACCTTGTCCACAGGGTGGGGTGTGACTAGAGCGTTGCGATTGTTGCGCCGTCGCCACCCTCGTTTGCCGGGGCTAGGTCTCTCCCCTTCACGAGGGGGTGGGCTGCGAGCTCCTCGTTGATGACCTCACGCAGTGCACCGGTGCCGCGGCCATGGATCACGCGCACTCGATCAAGTCCGGCCTGGGCCGCCATATCGATGTGATCACGAACCATGCGTCTCGCGGGCTCGGCGCGCTGGCCACGCACGTCGACATCTGGGGTGATGGCATCGAACACCGGTCGGGCCTCGGCCCTCCGCGGTGGTGCGGCCGTGGCGGCCGGGGTGCGATCTGGTGCGAGGCGTGCCAACGGCACTCGGATCCTCGCTGAGGGGCCCTGCAGCTCGGCCTGGTCGCCCTCGATTGAGATGACCACACCCCGGACTCCAAGGGCGACGTCGACGGCGTGCTCACCCACCTCTGGGGGACGTTCAGGCGCCACTGGCTGCGCGAGCCCCTGGAGGCGCTCTCCCGCACGGCGTGAGGCATCGTCAGCGGCGCCAAGGCGACGGTCCCGGTCCTTCTGTTGGTCACCCGACCGCCGATCGCGGTCTTCAATCTTCCGGCCCGCTGAAATCTCGCTGCGCAACACTCCGAGATCCCGGCGCAGCTCGGCCAGCTCCAGTTCGGCCTCTGCGCGCATCCGTGCGCGTTCCTCGTCGGCCTTCGCCCGCAGTTTCTCCCGCTCGCGTTCGGCGTCGCGTCGCTCCCGCTCCGCGCTGGCCCTGGCGTCGGAAGCGGCTGCACGGTCACGCTCAGCTTCTGACCGTGCCCGCTCGGCATCCTCAGTCAAGCCCATCAGCGCGCTGCGCTCAGGCCCCATGGCCGCTCGGGCGCGGTCAAGCACCGCAGCCGGCATACCAAGGCGCTCAGCGATTCCGATGGCGTGCGACCCGCCGGGCTCGCCGATGATGAGACGATAGGTGGGCGCCAGTGAGTCGGGGTCAAGCCCGACGGCGGCGTTGGCGGCCCCGTCGGTGCTGACCGCCCAGGACTTGACCTCAGGAGAATGCGTGGTCGCCAGCACCAGCGCGCCGCGCCCGAGCAGTTCCTCGAGCACTGCCTGCGCGATGGCTGCGCCCTCGGCGGGGTCGGTACCGGCGCCCACCTCGTCAAGCAGCACCAGTGATCTCGGCCCGGCATCGTTGAGCACGCCAATAAGCGTGCGCACATGGGCCGAGAATGTGGACAGGCTTTCGCTGATGGACTGGTCATCGCCGATGTCCGCCACCACGGCGTCGAACACCGGCAGGCGCACACGGGCAGCCGGCGGCTGCAGGCCGCACTGATGAAGCATGGCGAACAGCCCGAGAGTCTTGAGCGACACCGTCTTGCCACCGGTGTTCGGCCCACTCACCACCAGCGATCGGATATCGGCCAGATCCAGGTCGATGGGCACGGCCGTCGCGGAGTCGAGCAACGGATGCCGCGCGGATACCAAGAGCGGCTCGCCGTCCTCCACCGGTGTTCCCCGCCACGCACGCGACAGCGATGCGCGGGCTAGACACAGATCGATCTCGCTGAGAGCCCCAGTGGCCTCGTCAAGCAGATCGGCGTTGTCCTCGATGAGCTGAGTGAGCTGCCCCAGCACGATGCCGAGCTCTTCGCGCTCACGCGCGACCGCCTCCCGCACCCGGTTGCTGGCCTCCACCACCGCAAGCGGCTCGACAAACAGGGTGCCACCGGAGTCGGAGGTGTCGTGCACGATTCCGGGGACCGACGATCGCGACGATGCCTTGACGGCCAGTACCGGACGGCCACCGCGCTCGGTGATGAACCCCTCCTGCAGGTGCGGCTTGGCCGCGGTAGCCACCTCGCGCAGCGCCTCCTGAGCCTGCCGACGCAGTTCGCTGATGTCACGCCGCGCACGGGCGAGGCCAGACGACGCGTCGTCACGGATTCCGCCACGGCCATCGAGACACGTCTCCAGCCGAGCGGTCACACGCTGGAGCGCACCGGTCGTGATGCGATCCGCCACCTCAGCCAGGATCGGCGCCGCCTCGGCATGCTCATCGATGGCAGCGCGCATCTCACCCGCCACCTCGGCGGTGGCGCGGATGCGTTCGAG